>DXHV01000065.1 GCA_019113165.1 Candidatus Desulfovibrio intestinipullorum | reverse complement strand
GATCCAGCCCGACCATGTGCACATGGTCATATCCATACCGCCCAAGTATTCGGTGTCTGCCGTGATAGGCTATATCAAAGGGAAAAGCGCGATTGCGATCGCCCGAGATTTCGGAAGACGCCAGAAGAATTTTACAGGAGAACACTTCTGGGCCCGTGGCTATTTCGTTTCTACCGTTGGTATGGACGAGGAGGCGATCAAACACTACGTTGAAAATCAGACGTTAGAAGACATTCGTCTGGAAAAATTGAAGAGATAAGTTACTCCTTCCGAATTTAGCTATTCATGACCGCTTCGAGCGGCTCCCATGGCTGCTTTGAGCGGCTTATAATCCCCCAGGCCGCTTTGAGCGGCCTCCTAAATCCTGACAAACCACCGGCTCTGCCGGTGGTTACTGATTTCTGCACGCAGAGTACTCTGATGGCAAAGCAGGAGTCAATGCCCTCAGTGGCAGGGGACAAAAAATTTTGCATCAGGAAGAAGAAGGTACAATACTGACAATTCCGGGACGCGAAGAAGCATGGAAATCTTGGTGACATTTTCAGGCAGGGGCGTGATCGGCCTCATGCAGGGGTCCGTGTCGCTTTTCCAGCCGTCTGACAGTGCCGCGTTCCTCGGGGACAAGGGCCAGAAAGGCAGGGAGCCCGGGAGGGACGGGGGAGAACAGGGAAGGACAGGGGACGCGAGGATTCTGTCTTGAAAGTGGAAGCGGCACTGTGCTAGGCTTGCCCGTGTCTTCGGGACAACAGGCCTCTGCAGCTTTTTTTTCTGCCCCTGCTGCGGACTGCCCGGAGCCCCGGGTCAGGACAGCAGCCGCGGGAGCGGGGCAGCCGTGCCGGCCTGCAGTCGCAGGAACTGCGTAATTTCTGCAAGCTTAAGGGAGTTTCCTTTGAACGATACCATAGACGATCTGACCATTGCCTATGAAGATGACAATGGGCACCTTATTATCAAGGAACTGGACAAGGTGATTCTCACACGTGGCGCCTGGACGACCATTCTCTTCCGCTACCAGGAATGGCGTCCCGAACGCGACGACTACGGTCCGGACAAATATACCCTGCGCCGCTACAAAAAATCCGCAGGAACCTACAGGCCACAGTCCAAGTTTACCATCTCAAGCCCCGATCAGGCGCGCAAGATCATTGATGCCCTGAACGGCTGGCTGGGCGAAACGGAAGAAAAGTAGGGCCGAAGGACAAGGACAGTGGCGCAGGCGGTCTTGTGTGTCCCAGGCCCTGATCACGAGTCGCACAAAGCAAAAAAAAAAAGACGTCCAGGAGTGTGTATCCCGGGCGTCTTGTCGCCTTTGTGTATGATTCGTGTCCTGCGTGTCTGATCTTTGTGCGGCGTCCCCTGGGCTGTCCTTTGCTAGAAGACGCCGTGGTCGCGGAGAATGAGCAGGGCGATGATGAAGAGCGCGCAGGCTCCGGCCACACCGCTCCAGCGGCGGACCCTGTCGATGCGGCCTATGCGTGCGCCCACGCACATGCCCAAAAAGCTTATGCAGGCACAGACAAGGCCTATGATGATGGACGGAAAGATAATGGGCTGGGCCAGCAGGGCAAAGGAAAAGCCCACGGCCAGGGCGTCTATGCTCGTGGCCACGGCCAGGAGCAAAATGGTCCAGCCTGCGGTGGGATCAGGGGCGCTGCCCTCGTCTTCCTTTTCAAAGAGCGTTTCGTAGAGCAGCTTTCCTCCCACAAAGACGAGCAGAATAAAGGCAATCCAGTGATCCCACTGTTCGATGAGGTGGCGGACACTGTTGCCCAGAAGCCAGCCCGTGAGCGGCATCAGGGCCTGAAAGACGCCGAAGGCAAGGGACATGCGCAGATACTGGCTTGCGGTCGGGCGCTTCAGGGCCATGCCTGAGGAGACGGAAACGGCCAGGGCGTCCATGGACAGGGCTATGGCAAGGGCCATGAGCTCGAGAAAGAACATGCAAAAACCTCCAGGAAGGATGCGGAGCAGGGCTTTGGGCAGGACAACGCGGGGCAGGCAAAGGCTGATGTCTTGCGGGAGGGGGCTTGTGCCGGAGCTGCGAGGGAGAGGCAGTATAGGCACACTGTTATCCCCTGACAAGCAGTTGAGCCGCTCTGATTTGTGGGCCCTGGTCAGGAAGGCCGGGAATAGCCGCAATCAAAGAATTTGAACCGGGAGGCAGGAACTTGGAGAAGGCGAGAGCAGACATGTCGGGGGCAGGAAGAAGTGTTTAGCTTTTAGCCACTTTTCTCTAGAGCCGCCCCGGCCTGTAGAAAAAATATGCACATCGTTCTTTTTGGCCCGTGTGGCAGTGCTATCGTGGTACTTTCAGGGGATCCTTGTGTTCTGTCAGAGGCTGATACCTCTGCACCTGTGCTTCCTTAAGAGGTATCAGGAGAAGAAAAGGGCTGCATGTTTCTGGCAGAGAAAAGGAGAAAAACTGCAGAATTTTTTTGTCTGCAGCAGAAAATTCCCGGAATACATGAAGTCTTGCTCTCTCTTTGTCGGCAAGTGCGGCGTGCCGGCACCAGGTGCGTCTTGACGCAGGAATGCAAGTCGTGCAAGAAAGGTGTCGGATTTCGGGCTGTTTGCCACTCGTGTCCGGGGCAGGAGTCCATGGCATGCTTTGTGCAGGAGATAATAGTGTTCAAAGATTTTGACGCCTTTTCTGCCCGATGCGGAGCTGTCCCTAAAGGCGTACCGCGTCCTGTCCGATATGGAAGACGAGAGGCCCACGCAGACCACGATCCCGCAGCCCCCTCGCGCAGGCCGGCCGCAGTCTGTCGGGTCCCTCCCGATTTTGTCCGTGCCCTTCCCCCCATGAGTTCTTCTTCGCAAGATCTTCCGAGGATGTATTCATGCGTTTTCCCTTTCTCCCCCTCATATTTCTGTGCTCAGTGCTCTGCGTGGCGGAAAGCCGGGCCGGAGAGGCCGTCCTGCAGGGGTCCCGGCTCGCGCACGCTGCCAGCGAAGAGAACGGTCCCCGGATGCAGATGCATGATCGGAGGCATGAAAGTGTCCCTGCCGAGGAGAATGTCGCCTGCAACTGGATGATACTCTACGAGTCCATTGACAATCTGCCCGAGGAACAGCGGCTCAAGGCCGCGGCCATTGTGAACGACAGTCTGCCCAGGCTGCAGGAACTCGATGGACGCATCCTGGGCAAGGTCGACGAGCTGCAGTCGCTGACCTTTTCCGACAATGCGGATCCCCAGGCCCTGCCCAAACTGGGACTGGATCTGCAGCGCCTGCGCCGGGAACTGCTTGAAGCCCTTGCGGCCGTGAACCTCCGCCTGCAGCAGGAAGTTGGCCTGCAGCTTCTGGACAAGAGGGGCCGCGGCTGTCAGTCCATGCGCCTGAGTTCGCCCCAGTCCGAGTAAGATCCTGTGGCCCGGGGGCCCCGGAGCACTGTGCCCCTTCGTGCCGTCACCCCTTGCAAAAAATGAAAAGGTCCTGTCAGAACACGCTTGTCTGGCAGGACCTTTTGGCTTTGCTTGCGGAATTTGCCGGGTTAGGCTTCGTAAAAGGCCTTGTAGGCCATGTAGGCCGAGTAGATGTCCACCACGCTGGAGAGCTCGAAGGGGCTGTGCATGCTCAGCAGGGCCGGGCCGCAGTCAATGACGTTCATGCCCCAGGCAGCCAGGAAGAGGGCAACCGTGCCGCCGCCGCCGTGATCCACGCGGCCGAGCTCGCCGGCCTGCCAGGGGATGCTGCGGCGGTTGAGAATGCCGCGCAGTTCGGCAAAGAATTCGGCATGGGCCTCGCTTGAACCGTACTTGCCGCCGGATCCGCCGTACTTTTCAAAGCAGGTGCCAAATCCCAGGGCTGCGGCATTGGTCTTTTCGTGGGCGTCCTGGTAGTCCGGATCCAGGCCGGCCGTCACGTCTGCGGACAGGGCCTTGCTGGCAAGGTGCACATGGCGCAGGGGCGTGGCGGGTTCCTGGGCCTGCAGGACGTCTTCCAGGCAGTAGGAGAAGAAGCGGGAGGAGGCGCCGGTGGCGCCGTCGGAACCGATTTCCTCCTTGTCCCAGATAATGAGCGCGCAATTGGCGTCCTGGTCCTTGTCCATGTCGCACAGGGCCCTGAGGGCCGTGTAGACGCAGATGCGGTCATCCTGACCGTAGCCGCCGACAAGGGAACGGTCCAGGCCCACATAGGCGGCACGGCCTGCGGGAACGACCTGGAGCTCGGCGCTGATGAAGTCTTCCTCGCGCACATTGTAGCGCTCGAAGAGCAGGTCCAGAATGGCGGACTTTACGGATTCGGGGCAGCTGCCCCCTTCCTCGTCCCCGTCCTTCTGCTCCTTCGGCCTGTTGCCCAGGATGATGTTGAGCTTCTCGCCCTCGAAGGCCTCCTTCACGGTCTGGGTGACCTGCTTCTGAGCCAGATGGGGGAGCAGATCCTCGATGGCGAAGACGGGATCATCCGGCTGTTCGCCGATGCAGACGGGCACCACCGTGCCGTCGTCTTTGGCAATGATGCCGTGCAGGGCCAGGGGTCTGGCCAGCCACTGATACTTGCGCAGGCCCCCGTAATAGTGGGTCTTGGCCTGGGCAAAGCCTGCCTGTTCCACAATGGGGTGCTGCTTGAAGTCGAGTCTCGGGCAGTCGCCGTGGGCGGCAATGATGTGCACGCCCTGACTCAGGGGCCGGGAGCCCCGGCGCAGGGCAAAGAGGGCCTTGCCGCGCAGGGTGGTCACATAGGCCCTGTCTGCCGGATTGCTGCTGAAGCCGTGTTCCTTCAGCACGCGTTCGCAATAGGCTATGGTTTCGCGCTCGGTCTTGCAGCTGGAAAGAAAGTCGATGTAGTCGTCGCAGAAGCTGTGCATTGTGGCGCGCACGGCTTCGTCCTTGTAGACAGTCCAGGCATTTTTGGCCGTGTAGGCTGCCGCAGAAGTCTGTTCCTTGGGCATGGGTGCTCCGTTACACTTGGTAAGTATATGGTGTTGCAGAAGAGTTCTGTGTGCCTGTCCCGGGTTGTGTCCGGGGCAGTTCTCGTGCCGGTCGATTCGATTCCGTTCCGTCCGCTTCAGTCCTGCAGCACCTTGTGCACGAGCCGGACAATGAGATCAAAGTCTTCCTCGTTCAGGGTGCGGGGATCCAGGCAGAAGGCATCCTGTTCGATGCGGCCGAGAAGAAGGGGGCTTGTCCCGAGCAGGCGCTGCTTGAGCTGCTCTGCCGAGCAGGACAAGGGCTTGAGGACCACAAGAGTTGTAGGCAGCGGATATTCCGGAAAGGCACCGCCGCCCGTGCGCGAGCTGTCGGCCCTGAGACTCACCTCGCACAGGCCCTGGCAGGCTGTTGCGAGCAGGCTGGCAAGCCGCTCGGCCCGCAGGCTCAGTTCCTCGGCAGACATGAGAATCTGCCGCAGGGTGGGGATGGCCTGCACGGCCTTCTGCGGTTTCAGGTAGAGCCGCAGGGTGGCTTCCAGGGCGGCATAGACAAGCTTGTCGCAGCGCAGGGCCCGCAGCAGAGGATTTTCGCGAAGCCGTGCCATGAGCTCCTTTTTGCCCACGATAATGCCGGCCTGCGGGCCGCCCAGGAGCTTGTCGCCCGAGAAGAGCACAAGGTCGCTGCCATCGGCCACGGACTGCTGCACCGTGGGCTCATGGGGCAGGCCTGCCCGTTCCAGATCGACAAGGCTGCCCGATCCCAGATCATTGATGAGCAGCAGGCCGTGATCGTGGGCAAGCCTGGCCAGATCCCTGGTGGGCACGGCCGTGTGGAAGCCGATGATGCGGAAATTGGAGGTATGCACGCGCACAAGGGCCCCGGTCCTGTCGCAGATGGCCCGTTCGTAATCCTCCAAATGGGTCCTGTTGGTGGCCCCCACTTCCCGCAGGCGCACGCCCGTGGCTTCCATGACATCGGGAATGCGGAAGCTGCCGCCTATTTCCACCAGTTCGCCGCGGGAAATGACGGCCTCGCGGTTCCTGCAGAAGGTGTCCAGCACAAGCAGCACGGCGGCCGCATTGTTGTTGACCACAAGGCCGTCTTCTGCGCCGGTGAGGATCTGCAGCAGGCGGCTCACCAGGGCATTGCGGCTGCCCCTGCCGCCCGTGGCTTCGTTGAATTCCAGGGTGGTATTGCCCGAGGCCGCCCGAAGCAGGGCGTCCTGTGCTTCCCGGGCCAGCAGGGAGCGGCCCGTGTTGGTGTGGATGATGACGCCAGTGCCGTTGCAGACAGGCCGCAGCCTGGGCTGCACGGCACGGCAGACAAAGGCCAGCATGTGCGGCAGGCGGGCTTCCAGGCCAAGTTCCCGGACCTGAGCTATGGTGCCGGCGCGGATGTCTTGGCGGACCCTGTTCCAGTAGGCGGCAAGGGCCTCGCGCACAAGAAGGTGCGGAGCCTGGATGAGCTCCTGGCAGGGCTTTGAACTGTCGCAGGCAGCCTGTCTGGCGGCTTCCTCGACGGCGGAAAGGCAGCGATCCATGGAGGGAATGGCCTGGAACAGGGACTGGAGATTGGACATGGCAGTCTCGTTTTGTTTGCACCACATGGTGCTTGGGATACAGGGGGCGGAGAGCGTTCCGCTCGGAACGGCTCCGGGGCCGGGCAATGCGGGGCCTGAGCGACGTGTTCCTGTCCCGCGGGCACGGGCTGGCCTGATCGTCTTTCTTAGGGGTGCAGGCAGCGGGGCCACAAGGCAAAGAATTCGGCCAGAAGATAGAGGGAGCCTGTGACAAGAACGGGTCTGTCTGCCGCAGAGCCGGTGGCAGGCAGGGCGGCGTCTTTCTGCGCCAGGGGCGCAAAGGCTTCCTGCAGGGTGGCATGGGGCACTGCGTGCGTGATGCCGAGACCTTCAAGCCTGCGGGCTATGGTCTCGGGGACTTCGGCCCGCTCGCCCGGAAGCAGGGGAATGTGGAAGGGGATGTCCGGCAGGCTTTCCGTGAGCATGCCAAGGGCCGTACGCCAGTTCTTGTCCGAGAGGCAGGAATAGACCACGGCGCGGGGCATGGGCACCTCGCGGCTTTCCAGGGCGCGGGTGAGCGACTGCATGCCATGGGGATTGTGGGCTCCGTCCAGCAGGCAGGGCCAGGGCAGGCCGGTGTCATGCGCCTCTACAAGCTGCAGCCGGCCGGGCAGGAAGGCAGAGGCAAGCCCCCTGGCAATGCAGGCTGCCTGCGCTGTAATGCCAAGCTGCGGGGCCAGCACCCGGAAGGCCTGCAGGGCCGTGCCCGCATTGAGGCGCTGATGGCTGCCGCGCAGCCCGAGCCGTACGTCTTCGGGACAGGGAGAAGCGAGCAGGAAGGGCGCCGCATGGGCCCTGGCCCGTTCCTGCAGGCAGTGCAGGGCCTGCGGAAACTGCGGCGCCGAGACGACCGGTGCCGCCGAGCGGATGGCATGGGCCTTTTCACGGGCAATGGAGGCCAGATCGGGTCCAAGAATGCGCGTGTGATCCAGGGCAATGGGCGCATAGACCACTCCGTCGCAGGCAAGGGCCGTGGTGGCATCGTAGCGGGCGCCAAGGCCAGCCTCCAGCACGGCACAGTCCACCTTCCGGCTGGCAAAGACGGCGGCTGCCACGACGGTCAGAAGCTCGAAATAGGTGAGATCCCGGCAGACGTCCAGCGCCCGGGCGGCAGGTTCCAGCCACTCCTCGATGTTCGTCCACTGTCCGTCAATCTGAATGCGTTCCGCAGGCGAAACGAAGTGGGGCGAGGTATAGAGGCCGGTGCGCAGGCCGTGCGCCTGCAGGAGCGAGGCCAGAAAGGTGGCCGTCGAGCCCTTGCCGTTGGTGCCCACGACCTGGATGACGGGGTAGGGGGGCCGCTCCAGGTGCAGGGCCCTGAGGACCCGTGTCATGCGCTCCAGGGAGAGGTCCATGTGGAAGAAGTTGAGATCGTCAAGATAGCGCAGAAAGTCGTCTGCAGAAGAGAAGGTCTGGGACATGGGGCAAAGCGTTTGCAATGGTGAAGGAAAGAGGGAAACTGGTCATGCTGCCATGCCGTGCGGCAGGGCTCAAGGAGTATCACAAAGCGCAGAAATGGAAAGCTGTCTGCAAGAGGGCTCAATTGCCAGGGAATTGCAAGCTGTTGAACAGGGCTGTTCTTGAGCTGGCACAGGGAAGATTTTTGGGCGGTGGCAGGGCGTGGAACAGGCCAGGCACGCTTTTTCACACAAAAGTCTTGACACGGACAGGACAATGAAAGACACTAGCTCTCCAGATCAGCCGGACTGCGAGCAGGAATGACCGCATGCGGCCGGCTTGTTCATGTGCTGCGCCCGTAGCTCAGTTGGACAGAGCAGGAGCCTTCTAAGCTCTTGGTCGGGGGTTCGAATCCCTCCGGGCGCACCACAAGCAGGTAACAGACAGGCGACAGCCCGCAAGGGCTCATGGTCGCTGCAGATAACAGGGAGCCTCATCCATTTTTCTGGATGAGGCTTTTTCCATATTTGGGGATCCGCCGGGCCGGCCGTTCCCTGCCAGAATTTCGAACACTTTCCCGAACAGTTTTCCGAACGGATTGCACTCCCGTCACTGTGTCGAGCGGGCGCCCTTCTCCAGGGTGAGCAGGAAGACGGCCAGCATGATGAAGGCGCAGCCGACCCAGCCTGCGGCCGAGAAGTTTTCGTCAAAGAGCAGCCAGACCCAGAAGGTGCCAAGGACGGGCTCTATGTTGCCGATGACGGCGGACTGCACCTGGCTTATGCGCTTGAGACTCAGGCCCAGGGCAATGTAGGCCAGAAAGTTGGTGAAGACGCTCATGCCCACAAGCTGGGCCCAGACAGAGACGGAGTAGGCTGTGTGCAGGGGCCAGGAAAAGGGCAGGAGAAAGGCGGCAGAGCCGAGAAAGGCATAGGTGTAGATGGTCTGCACCCTGGATTTGCGCACAAACCAGAAGGTGTAGGGGAAGTAGGCCGCGTAGCCGAAGCCTGCGGCCAGGCCGCAGACTATGCCCAGGGTGGAAAAGGACTGGGAATGGCTGCCGCCGGAGAGGCTGACCAGGATGACGCCGAGCAGGGCTATGACAATGGCGGCCAGCTTGGTTCGGGAAATGCCCTCGTGGAAGAGGATTCTGGACAGGATGGCCACCCAGGCCGGAGCCGTGTAGAGCAGCACCACGGCCGTGGCCCCGCCGCTCTTGTCAATGGAGACCTGGAAGCTGCCAAACATGAGGGCTCCCACCAGACCGCCGGTGACAAACATGATGAGGCCGTCTCTGAAGGGAACGCGCAGGCATCTGGTCGCAGCCGCGTAGACGGCAAAGCACAGACCGCCGAGCAGCGGGCGCCAGAAGGCGGTGGCAAGGGGGTCGACGCCGCAGTCAAAGAGCTCGCGGGAAAAGGGTGTGATGAGGGACCAGAGGGCAGCGGCCAGGGCTGCGTAGAAGAAGCCCAGAATCAGCGAGTGATGAGAGGGCTGTATCTGAGTGGCAGGTGTGGTGGACATGATGTGTGTGCCTGACGGGGAAGAAAAAGGGGAAGCAAATCAGACAAGACGGGTTTCCAGATTGCGGGCACCGGCAAAGCGGGGCAGGGCGTCTGCCGCCTTTTCCAGGGCGGCCTCAAGGGCGCCTTTGTCGGAAAAGCAGTAGAGGACGGTACAGACCATTCGGGTTGCTTCCGTGATGCAGGCACGTCCGGAGTCGCTGACAGGAGAGCCGAAGGGGCCCTCCGCATCGCTCAGCAGGGGCATGTTGTGCAGGGGAATGGCGCCCTTGCCAAGGCCTTGGTAGCTCTCTCCCTCTGCGCCCAGGCGCAGGACAATGTCTCCACGAATCCTGGCACAGTCGTAGCTGCCAAGGGAAAAGCCCGTTTCCAGGGAAAGGACGTTGTTGGCGTCCACGACAGAATTGATTTGATAGAGTTCCTTACCCTGACGCACGCGGCGGTACAGGGCCTCAGAGGAGACACGCCAGCGACCGGGATCCATGCCAAAGGCCTTGAAGGCGCTGCGGGCCTCGGAAATGCCCGGCAGGTCCGTGAGAGCCTTTTCGGCAAGGACTGCGGCCAGCTCAGGCGCAAGCGTGTCCCGGTAATAGGTCCACAGTTCCTGGCAGACGGGGGTCACGGTCACCTCATAGAAGAGGCAGCCCAGTGCGGTTGCAGGCCAGCGCTGCAGGAGCAGGGCATCTATGGAGAGGGCGGGCAGGGACATGGCGGCGATTCCTTGGTGAAGAGTGGAAAAGTTCGGTGCCGGAAGGCAGAAAATTCGGTCCGGCAGATCTGGCAGCTCTCTGGGCGGGCAGGGACTGCAGACCGGAAAAGTGCCAGGGCCTGGGTGCAGGCCCTGGGCAGGGCGCATGAGAGTACGCAGGAGCCTGTTTCCCTGCAAGGGGCAAAGGGACAGGGCAGGCCGGCAGAATCTGGAACCCGGGGAACGGGAAAACGGACTCCGCACAGGATTTTTTTGCTGACAGGGCCCCAAAAATTCAGGAGGAATCTGCTCTACTTTATGCTTTTATCAGTAGAAAAAATGGTTTGCAACTGAATAACAATACCGGAAAACGATATGTGAACGCAGGGAAACAAATATCCTTAGAAGAAGATAACCGACAGGTCTTTAGTAGAAAACTGAACAGGCAGGTTTATGAGAGACATAACGTAATTGTTGGCAGATATGAAAGTAAAGACGTTATATAATAAGAAATATGAGAGCTTTAATAGAAAAAAGCAAGAGGTATGAAATCGGGTAAAAAAATTATATTTATGTAAAACACTTGACAAATTTGTGATAATATGGTGGTTATATATAAATGTACTTTTTGCCAATAAATTGTGCCGAAGGAGGAGAATATCGTGCCTAATGCAGATATTATGCAGCAAGCTTTGGAGATAGCTCGTGCCCAAGCCGGCGTCCGCGCCATGACTGCCGCCGAGGTGGCAGCCTATGTCAGTGAATTGACCCAGACACTGGAAAGTGCCATGTGTCCGGAAGAAGCCAAGCAGACACCTGCTGTCGACCCCAAGAATTCCATTGGTGAATCCTATGTTACCTGCCTTGAGTGCGGAAAGAAATTCAAGGTGATGGGCAACCGCCATCTCAAGACCCACGGACTGACGGCCAAGGAATACAAGGCCAAGTGGGGCCTCAAGAAGGGCGTCTCCCTGGCTGCCAAGTCGCTTGTCCGCATGCGCCGCAAGAAGATGCAGGACATGCGTCTGTGGGAGCGCAAGGGAACAAAGTAGTCGGACTTCAGGAAAACGGTCGGAGATCGGACTGATCCGGAGAAGAGCGAAGAAGAATCTGTTTGTGAAGAATCTGTTTGCAGAGTTTGACAATCTGCTGCCCACTGTATTGGAACCGCTTTCGATACAGTGGGATTTTTTTTGCAAAAAAAAAGGCCTTGCAGAGCGTCCAGGACAGGGAATGGGGCGGCAGAAATGCGTTTGCGAATGTCCGATCCTCTGGACTGCCTGCGTGGGGAAAGACAGTCCCCTTGTGCCCGAGCCAGTGCTCTGGAGCCCCTTTGTCCGGCCCTTTGCCTGTGACAGGAAGAGGAGCAGGCGCAGGAGAAACAGATAACTTTTGATGTTCTGTGCGAAAGAATGCGTTCATAAAGAGAAAAACTGCATGGATAGAATCATCTTTCCTATCTGATTTGCAGGAACAATTCCATGAAAAATTGTTTGAAAGAAAAGGAAGAGAAGAGCTCTCTTTCCAGAGAGAACATTTTTTCAGGCCTGTCTTGTGCCTGAAAAGTTTAGGGGATAAAAATTTTTACCCTAGTATCGTACCAGGTTACAGGCAAAAAGAGAAAAATTGCTGTTACAAAGACAAAAAAATTGTACCGAACGTGTTGACAATGAAAATGAAGTTCAATTACATAGGCGCAAGGAAATTCAGCCCGCGCAGACGGTCTTTGTCTGCATGTCGGACACTCTGTCCGGCACCAGGCTGAAGCGGCCGGCAGCCAGTGTCAGATGTCCGCATCTGAAACTGTCCCGGAGCCTTTTCAGACCCCGGAATTCGAGAGCGGACAAGTGAACACTGAAGTGTCTTGATAGGGCGCTGACTCTGCCTCACAAGCCTGTGCTGCCTTTTTTTTGCATGGGAAGGGGGACATGACATTCCCCGGCATCCCTGGGAAAACCGGCCTGCAAGGAGACGGCAGGTCCCTGATATCAGCGAGACAACAAGAAAACTGCATCTGGTTTTTGTGTCATGCACAGTGTGCTTGGAGCTGACACAAACATTTTCATCCACAGACACGGCAGTTTGCCTGACAGACGGGCAGGACTGCTGTAACTGGAAAGAAAATCCGTTGTAGTTTTCATTTCTTTTGGGAAGACACGCGCAAGCGAATCAAAATCAAATTCTAATTTCCTTTTTGCTTTCAGTGTTCACCTGAAGCGGAAAATACAAGGGAGGATTTATGGCGACTGAATGCTGCTGCCAGAGCGAAGAAGCCAGAAAAACGGGAGAGGATACCTTTACTGCACCGGCGTCCACCCATGGCGGCAATCTTCGCATAGCCCTGGCCGGTAACCCGAACTGCGGCAAGACCACGCTGTTCAATACCTACACCGGCGCCCGCCAGCATGTGGGCAACTATCCCGGTGTCACAGTGGACCGCAAGGAAGGCCCCATGACTGTCAACGGCAGGGACATTACCCTGGTTGACATTCCCGGTACCTATTCGCTTACGGCCTATTCGCAGGAAGAGTTGGTTGCCCGCAGCGAGCTCTCCTTCGGCATGGTCGATGCCGTCATCGACATCGCCGATGCCTCTGCGCTGCAGCGCAGCATGCTGCTGACCGTGCAGATCATGGAAATGGGCATGCCCGTGGTCCTGGCCTGCAACATGATGGACGAAGCCCGCAAGGCCGGCGTGCACATCAACATGAAGAAGCTCTCCCAGAAACTGGGAGCACCCTGCATGCCCCTGGTGGCCCGCACCGGCGAAGGTTCCAGGGAAATCATGCAGCAGGCCCTGAAGCTGGGCGATAAGGGCCGTCAGGAACCGCTGCGCCTTTCCTATGGCCCGGAAATCGATGCTGCCCTGGCTCCCCTGGAAAAGCGCCTCACCGAGGAGAATGTGCTCACCAACCTGTACCACCCCCACTGGACAGCCATAAAGCTGCTTGAGGGTGACCAGGAAGTGATCAAGACCTTCCGCGAGACCCATGGCGACATTGCCGAGGAAATCCTGGAACACTGTGCAGCCACGGCCAGGCAGGTCCGCGAAGTCCGCAATGCCACCTGCGAATCCGTGATCACCGATGCCCGCTACGGCTACATCCGCGGCCTCCTTGCCGATGTTGTGACCCAGGATGCCGGCAAGGACCGTCTGGCCCTCACCGACAAGCTCGACAAGATCCTGACCAACGCCCTGCTTGGTCCCATCATCATGATCGGCGTCCTGTACGCCATGTTCTGGATCACCATTGAACTTGGCGCCTATCCCCAGGGCTGGGTCGAAGAATTCTTCGGCTGGCTGGGCGGAATCTGCGACGGTGCCATGGAAGATGGTGCCCTGAAATCCCTTATCGTTGACGGCATCATCGGCGGCGTCGGCGGCGTGGTGAGCTTCGTGCCGCTCATCGCCATCATGTTCGCCCTCATCGCCTTTATCGAGGACAGCGGCTACATGGCCCGCATTTCCTACATGATGGACCGCATCTTCCGCATGTTCGGCCTGCACGGCGCCTCCGTCATGCCCTACATCATTGCCGGCGGCATCGCCGGTGGCTGCGCCATCCCCGGCGCCATGGCCACCAGAACCCTGCGCAGCCCCAAGGAAAAGCTGGCTACCCTGCTGACCCTGCCCTACATGGCCTGCGGCGCCAAGGTCCCGGTCTTCCTGCTCCTCATTGCTGCCTTCTTCCCGGAAAATCCCGCCACGGCCTTCTTCATGATTCTGGGTGCCGGCTGGATTTCCGCCCTCCTTGTGGCCCTGCTCCTGCGCCACACCATCATCAAGGGCGACGCCACTCCCTTCGTCATGGAACTGCCGCCCTACCGCCTGCCCACCATCTTCGCCATCCTGCTCCACATGTGGGAACGCACCTGGATGTATCTGAAGAAGGCCGGTACCGTTATCCTCGCCATCTCCATCATCATCTGGGCTGCCCTGACCTATCCTTCCCTGCCTGAAGACATGGAAGCTCCCTACACCCAGAAGATTGAGCAGCTGACTGCTGCTGCCGAAGCCCTGCCCGAGGGTTCAGAAGAACGCACTGCCGCTGACGAAGCCGTTGCCGAAGCCGAGAACGCTCTTGCCGAAGCCGCCCTGCAGTACTCCTACGCCGGACGCATTGGCGTGGCCCTCGAGCCCTACACCCAGGTCGCCGGTTTCAGCTGGCAGACCAACATCGCCCTTGTTGCCGGTGTGGCCGCCAAGGAAGCCGTCGTGTCCACCCTTGGTACCGCCTACTCCATGGGCGAACAGGATCCTGAAGACGCTGCTCCCCTTGGCGAACGTCTGAAGCAGGATCCCAGTTTCGACAAGGCCACGGCCCTGTCCCTCATCCTCTTCGTGCTCATGTACTCGCCCTGCTTCGTGGCTCTGGTTGTCATCAAGTCCGAAGCCGGCAGCTGGGGCTGGCTGCTCTTCAGCATGATATTCAATACAGCTCTTGCCTTTGCCGTGGCGACCGCCGCCTACCACATCGGCAAGACCATTTTTGCGGCATAACTCTCCCTTATCTGAGCGGACGGGGCGTCACCCCCGTCTGCTCAGGTGGGGAATGATGAGCCAGCCCCGTCATACGACGCAAGGAAGCGTAGACTTTTGCCCGCACGGAACAAGGAAGGCGGCTCATCATCAAACCTTTCCACTTATTTTTCATTTGGGGTTTACAACAATGAAAAAGCTTATGACACTGATTCTGGCTGCTGGCCTTTTTGTGGCAGGCACTGTGCCCGCCAGCGCCATTGAATTCAAGGCCCAGGGTGAATGGCTGATGGGCTTCGGTGTTGGTGAAGGCAATCTGATCAATCAGATTCGTACTGCTAATGGCAAGCAGAAGGCTGACAACGACGACAAGTTCAGCGCCATGCAGCGTGTGCGTCTGCAGCTGGACGCCGTGGCCTCCGAGAACCTGTCCGGTACCGTGCTCTTTGAACTGCTGGAAACCACCTGGGGCAATGCCGAAAGCGGCGGCGCCCTGGGTGCCGACGGCCAGATCGTGGGCGTGCTCAATGCCTACATCGACTGGGCCGTGCCGAACACCGACCTGAAGGTCCGCATGGGCCTGCAGCCCATTGAAATGCCCAACGTGGCCGGCGGTTCCAGCATCCTGAACACCGATGCCCTGGCTGCCGTGACCCTGAACTATCAGTTCAACGAAAACGTGGGCGCCACCCTCATGTGGGGCCGTCCCTACAATGACAACTACACGGGTGACGGTATTGACAACAGAAAGAACAACTACCTGGACAACCTGGATCTGATTGCCCTGTCCGTGCCGATCACCTTTGACGGCATTGAAGTGACCCCCTGGATCATGTACGGCATCATCGGCCAGAATGTCGGCCGTAACAACTATGATGATGCAGGGAACTTGACTGATGAATATCCCGGTCCCACCGATCTCTTTGCCTTCAACGGCGTTGCCCCTGCTGACCTGACACGCCGTCATGCCAATACCAGCGCCTTCTGGGCCGGCCTGCCCTTCAAGCTCTCCTTCTGGGATCCGCTGAACATCGAAGTGGACCTCAACTACGGCTATGTGGAGAGCATCGGCCGCTATGATCTTCAAAACACGTATACTGGCGCATGGAAGCGTGCCGACTCCAGACGCGAAGGCTGGCTGGCCAAGGCCCTTATCGAATACAAGATGGACTGGGGTACCCCCGGCATCTTCGGCTGGTATGCTTCCGGTGACGACAGCAATCCCAAGAACGGTTCCGAGCGCCTGCCTGCCATCGAAGCCAAGGGCAACTTCACCTCCATCATGGGTGACGACAACTACGGCTGGGCCTCCAATGGCGGCTTCTACGACCGCACCCTGAACTACGCCGGTACCTGGGGCATCGGCCTGCAGCTCAAGGAAATGAGCTTTGTGGAAGATCTCTCCCACACCTTCCGCGTGGCCTACTGGGGCGGCACCAACTCCCCCGAGATGGCCAAGTATGCCACAGATCCCATGGCCTGGAATGCCGGCTACTCCGACTCTGCCACGACAGACGGTCTCTACCTGACCAGGAACGACGGCCTGCTCGAATTCAACCTGATCAACAAGTATCAGATGTACGAGAACTTCGAGATCAACCTGGAACTGGGCTACATGGTCAACTTCTTTGATGACGACACATGGAAGAAGGCCGGTGGTAACATGGGCTCTATCTATGAAAAGCAGGATGCCTGGAAGGCCCAGCTGATCTTCGCCTATTCCTTCTAGTTGAAACCCATTTGACTTTCCTGCTGCTTCGGGGCGGCATACGCCCCGGAGCAGCGTTCCTTCCTTATCATGGGGTGCTCATTCTATCTTGGTGGGCACCCCTGTTTTGTTCGCATTTTGTCACAGGCCGACAATCTCCGGAAAGGCATTCCGGCATAGAAGAGGAGCACTGAGGGAAGATCAGAGGGGATCTGGTCCCTGTGATGGCTGTCCACGCTGCTGATCCGGAAGAATGTCTCATCCTGTCTGCAGGCATGCCCTGTGCAGCAGAGCCCAGTGCAGAGCGTTCGAGAAGCACTGCCTTCCCTGCATTCCGGAGTGCAGCGCTCCTACGGGAAGCCTTCCCACCACACCATACAATGACAATCCTTCTTCTCTGGAGGGCAATGAAGAAGTTTGTGACGCTACTGCTGGCTGCCGGCCTGTTCCTGTCAGGAACGGTTTCGGTGCAGGCCATTGAGTTCAAGGCCCATGGAGAGTGGCTGATGGGCTTTGGAGCAGGGGATGGCAACCTCATCAACAGGGTGCGCACATTCATCGGCGAGCGGCAGAAGATGGAAGACAGGGACACGTTCAGCGTCATGCAGAGGATCCGCCTGCAGCTGGATGCCGTGGCCTCGGAGAACCTGTCCGGCACAGTGCTCTTCGAGCTTCTGGAAACCACCTAGGGCAATGCCGAAAGCGGCGGTGCCCTGGGCGCGGACGGCAGGAACGTGGGTGTGCTCAATCCTACATGGACTGGGTCGTGCCGGACACGGACCTGAAGGTCCGCATGGGCCTGCAGCCCATTGAACTGCCCAACGTGGCCGGAGGATCCAGCATCCTGGATACCGATGCCCTGGCTGCCGTGACCCTGAACTGGCAGTTCAGCGAGAACGTGGGCGCCACCCTCATGTGGGGCCGTCCCTACAATGACAACTACACAAGCGTTGAGAGCGGTCACGGCAACGACAAAACCAGCTATCTCGACAATATAGACCTGATTGCCCTGTCCGTGCCGCTGACCTTTGACGGCGTGGAACTGACGCCCTGGGTTATGTATGGCCTTGTGGGCCAGAATGCCTACCGGGGCTACGATCAGGGCGAAGGCCCCACGGATCTCTATGCCAGGAAGATGGATCAGGACGATCCAGGGCGCAGGCATGCCTGGACCAGTGCCTTCTGGGCGGGGCTTCCGATTCAGCTGTCCTTCCTGGAGCCTCTGAACATCGAGATCGACATCAACTACGGCTTTGCAGAGAGCCTGGGCTCGATGGAGGCCTACAAAAGCGGGGGAGTTGGACCGCACTTTGCCGATACCAGGCGGGAAGGCTGGCTTGTGAAGGCTCTGATCGAATACCAGACGGACTGGGGCACCCCCGGCCTGTTTGGCTGGTATGCTTCGGGTGACGATGGCAATCCGGGCAATGGCTCCGAACGGCTGCCCTCCATTGAGGCCAAGGGCAATTTCACCTCCATCATGGGCGATGACAACTGGGGCTGGGGCTCCAATCCTGATCTCTATGACAGGACGCTGAACTATGCAGGTACCTGGGGCATAGGCCTGCAGCTCAGGGATGTCAGCCTTGTGGAGGACTTGTCCCATACCTTCCGTGTGGCCTACTGGGGCGGCACCAATTCGCCGGAAATGGCAGTCTATGCCTCGCCCATTGGCTGGCAGGAAGGTGTTGCCGACGGCCTCTACCTGACCAGGAACGACGGCCTGCTGGAATTCAACCTGATCAACCGCTACGAGATGTACGAAAATATGGAAATCAATCTGGAACTGGGCTATCTCGCCAATTTTGTTGATCAGGACACCTGGAAGAAGGGCGGCAGCCTTGTGAGGGCTTACGAGAAGCAGGACGCCTGGAAGGCCCAGCTCATTTTTGCCTATACCTTTTAGGCCCGAGAAGGCAGTCCCGGCCGCTCTTTCCTGACGGAAAGCAGGATACCGACAAGGGGCTGCCTGACAAGGGAGTTTTTTGTGCATCTGCCCGTGCAGCAGGGCGGTCACAGGGAAAAAAGCGAGCACAAAAAAAGAGCAGGTCCTTGATTGCCAAAGGCCTGCTCTTACAGAATTTGTGCAGAGAACGAATCCGGCTTTCTAGTAGCCCTCTTCGACGCCGTCTTCCTGCCACTCCTCGTTCAGCTGGGCACGAAGCTTGCGGGAAAGCTTGAAGGTCGCAACCATGCGTTCGGAGAGGATCATCTTTTCACCGGTCTTGGGATTGCGTCCGGGACGGGGCTTCTTCAGCCTAGCTTCAAACTTGCCGAAGCTGGAGATGAGAACGGAGCGATCTTCCACAAGGCCGCGCTTGAGGAGGGTGATCAGGCCTTCAACGCCCTTCTTTGCCTCGTCGACAGTAAGCCCGGTGGCCTCTCTGACATTATCAACAATGTCTGCCTTCACCAGGGTGTGGCCTGTTTTCACAGTCACAGGTTTGCGTCTAAGTTTCTTGGTCATGCCAGCAATCCTCCTTACATGCGGCGCTAGTCGCATGATGCGCAGTCTGCCCGATTTTTATGAAATGTCAAGCCTCTGGACTGAATCTCGCAGCGCGGTCCTCTCAAATAGCTCCAAACAGAGAAAAAGGAAAGAGTATCGGGCCTGGGTGCCTGCAGGGAGAAATTTGTCACTGAACATAAAGACTTGGAGCTGTTTTTGCCTGCTGTTGGTTTCAGGAGGCCTGGGAGAGCGAAATCCCCTCCCAGAGCAGCCTTTTGGGGCTCGTCTTTCTTTGCAGGAAAGCCCTTTTTTGCAAAAAGAGCCGGTAAAGCGTAGGGTCTTAACACTTTCTTGACGTCAGTTTTTGCATAGTGCCTTCGTACACAAAAGAACTCTTCCCCCAACAGTAAGGAGATGTATCATGAAGACCCAACTCGTCTTAGGCGCCCTGCTTGTGACTGCCACTCTGACTGCAGCCCCCTCTCTTGCCCTTGCAGCCTTTGAGGGACCGACTTCAACCACTGGTGCCGTGGACATGTCCGTTGACAAGGTGCTGTCCCTGAAGTTTGATCGCGAACAGGTGTGCATGACCGGCAAGATTGTCAACAAGGTTGCCACGGACAACGAGCACTACACCTTCCAGGACGCCAGCGGCAGCATGGTGGTCGAGATTGACGATTATGTCTTCGGCAACCAGGTGGTGACACCTGCCACCAAGGTGCGTCTGTGCGGCGAAGTGGACGCCGAAACCTTCAAGCCCAATGAATTTGATACGGAAACCCTGACAGTCCTGCCGTAATCTGCCCCGTAATCTGCCGGACTGCAGCGATTCATTCATGCATGCCGCCAGGGAAGCACAGGCTTTCCTGGCGGCATCACTCTTTTTATGCCTGCGAAAAAAAGGCTCTTTGGGGTAAGTTGCGGGTAGTTCTTCAAACTCCTGAGCCGTTTTCCTCCTCAAGAGCTGTCTTTTCAGGTACTGTGTGCCTCTCTTGATGTCTGCCGCCACTGTCTGTGGCGCAACGATATTACCAGAGAATTTACCAATTGTCTTTGCTGGTTAGCTTTCTTGTCCTCCCGGGATTCTGTATCCCAGCCCATCAATCCCAATCAACTCAAGGGCGCGAGCTGCTTGGTTGCCCCACAGAAAGCCATGAAGAGTCCGAAAACATGTTCCTGTCGACAAGATGCTTGACGTGAGAATCGTGCTTGGCTAAAGTCTTGCCCCAAAAGATAACTGCCCAGCATTCAGCATAATTCTTTATTTTTTGAGTCGGAGAGGTTCTCATGAGTCCTGTATCAAGTACATCCCATGCAGCAGACAAGAACAAGCAGCAGGAAATCTGGAAACCTGTCAAAGATTATGAGGAAAGTTACGAAATAAGTTCTTGCGGACGTGTCCGTTCCCTGCATTTTGCAAAGCCGCGCCTTATAAAATTGCATCCGGCAGATGGCGGGCAGATTGTCTTTCTTTCCCAGAAAGGAAAAAAGCAGACTTTTTATGTCAGCGAACTTCTGGAAAAGACCTTTCCTGAAGGTGTGAACCAGACCTCTGCCACTCCTGACAAGAATTCTCAGACCTCGTCTTCAGCCGCATCTGCACAGGGCACTTCTGCAGCCCGGGAAGACCAGGGGAGCGGAAAGGGCAAGGAGCCGTCTGACGATCTGCAGTCCGGTGAACAGTGGAAGGACATTCCCGGGTATGTCGGTTCCTATCAGGTGAGCGAACTTGGCAATGTGCGTTCCCTGTCCATGACCCCAAGCTTCATCCTGCGCCAGACCGTTTCGGCAGAAGGCAGGCCCCAGGTCTCGCTCTATTCCTTCCGCAACAAGAGCGGTCGCAGGCTTGGCAAGAGCACGGTCACGAATTTTGACGTGGAGGAACTGGTGGCCAGGGCTTTTGTGGCCCAGACTCCTCGCGAAGGGGAAGTCGTGCTGCACAAGAACGGCGATCTGAAGGACAACAGGGCCGACAATCTCTGCTGGGGCAGGGCAGAAGATGCCAGGAAGCTTGCCGAGGAAACGGCTGCTGCCGCAAAGGTCGCCCAGGCCAGACAGGCACTGAAGGACAAGGCCCAGCGCCTGGCAGAAGCGGCCCGGGCTGCGGCACAATCCAAGCAGGAAGCCGAGTCTGCGAAGAAGGTTCAGGAAGCCCAGGAGGCTGAAGAGGCCAGAGTCCTCCGCGAGAAGGTTGTGGTCCAGGCCCCAGCGGCACCGGAACCTGTCCGGGGCGCGGAGACGGCCGAAGAAGAGTCCGGCAAGACGTCCTTTGCCAGGGTACAGGAGGAAGCGGATCGCATTCTGGCGCAGCTCCTCAAAAAGCCCCAGGACGCCACGCCGCCTGCGCCTGCCCCCAAGGCCGAGCCTGCCCAGGAGGCCGCACAGGCAGATCCGGCAGCAGCCGACACGCTTGCGAAGCAGGCAGATACTGAACAGGCTGCCAATGGCAGTCTGATGCAGATGCTCAAAAACACCGGACAGGACGAGCCGGCCGCAGAATCCGGGAAGCCCGAGCAGGCACAGGAACCGGCCAGTCAGGACAAGCCTGCACAAAGCCCTGCTGCTCCGGCCTCTGCACAGGATGCAGCCGTCAGTGCCGGGGCGTCCCCGGCGTCTTCAAAGGGGGCTGCCTCCGCTCCGGCAAGCCCGGCCACAGTGGAGGCGATGCGCAGAAGGGTGAAGCCCCGCATGCAGTCCCTGAGCGATCGTTCGGTCTGCTGCTCCACGCTGAAGGGCGGCATGCTCTGCATGTTCCCCTCGGCCTCGGCTGCGGCCAGGGCTCTTGGCTGCGTGGACACCCTGGATGTCATGGTTGCCTGCGAGGGACTGATTGCGCAGCTCTGCGGCTATCAGTGGCAATGGGTCAAGGCGGCGGAATACAAGCGCTGGAGCGCGCTGGCAGCACCCATTACCATGCTGCCTTCTCTGGACTGGCTTACAGAAGAATCGCGCTAGTGTCTAATTACAAAAATCCATCATGCTACATGCGTCTGAAAATACAGTGATTTTCAATCGATAGCAGGATGTGGACTAATAAAATTAAACACTAGTGCCCGTCATGCCCTGCCTGCAGGACGGAAATACTGCACAAAAAAGCCCCCGCCATGGGGTCTTTTTTGTGGAAGCGATACAGAACGGCAGAACCCGGCGTCCTTCAGAATGTGGCGTCTTTCTAGAATCTGGCCTCCATCTTCTGCCAGAAAGACGAATCGGACAGGTCAAGGCCCAGCTTCTCCATGAAGCGCAGGCTTTCTTCCCTGGTCAGCGTGGTGCCGTTGTTCCAGATGGTGAACTGCAGGCCTGTGGAACGGTCTCCGGGCAGGACAAAGCGGTCGTCCAGAAAGACAAAGGGGATGGCCAGGGAGGTATTGCCTTCCTTAAGCCTGCCAAGGAAGACCAGAACCAGCTGGCAGTAATAGCGGCTGTTCTGATTGAAGAACTGGAACTCTATGAGCCCCCAGGCCGTATTGGTGCAGCTTTGTTCCAGAAGTTCGGAGAGGCTTATGAAGCCCTGATGTTTCGTGGGTACATGGAAGTCGCAGGCAAGGTTCACAAGGTAGCGTTCCATGGTGTCCCTGTGCTGTTCCATGAGTTCATCGGGAACAGGCTCTCCGCCCCTGTCCAGAAGATCATAGATGAAGCCCGGGTAATTGGTATCGCGGCTTATGGTCCTGAAGACGTTTACGGCCATGCGCATGGGGTTCCAGGCACGCAGCCAGGCAGAAAGGGCCACATTCATGGGCGTAGCCCCATTGCTCATGACGGCATTGGGCGAGAGGCCCTGGGCAAACAGGAAGCGTGCGACATCCGTGTTGCCGGTGAGGGCCGCAAGATGCAGCAGGGTGACGTCCTGCAGGCTGCTGGTGTGCGAGCCGCAGGCAAGCAGACTGACAATCCTGCGCCGTATGGCCAGGCCGGCCTGGCTGTCGCTCTGATGCTCCAGGGCCTTCATGCCCAGGGAGAAGCGGGCCGTGGGTCTGTACCCTGCCCGCTGCAGCAGAAAGTCCAGGGTTGCCGCATCGGTATAGATGGCCGCCAGAAAGAGCACTTCCTCGGTCAGCTGTGCGCCGGCAGTGAGGGCTGCATGCACCTCGCGCACACTGCCCCTGCGGATGGAGTCGTGCAGCCACAGGGTGGGATCCCTGGGAATGCCCAGATCCTCGTAGGGGACAACGGGAGCTCTGAGGGAATCGCGGACAATGGTATCCGTATCCTTGGGGAAAACCGGTGCCGGCGCATCGACAGGAGTATCGGCAGACTCATTGGCAGGCACGGCGGGAGAGGCCGGCGCAAAACCTGCGGGCTCCTGCAGGGTCACGGCAGCCGCCTCCCCGGTAGCCCGGACCGATCCCTGCCCGTCCGGGCACAGGCCTGTGTCCGCAGCCCGGGCAGCCGTGTCGGGGCACAGGCCGGAGAGAAGCAGGAACAGGACGGCAAGAACGCACAGGCGCAGTGGTGTATAAAATCTGTACATGGGCAATCCCCACAGAAAACTCAGGGCGCATACACGAAGCGTAATGGAAGAACATAGCCTCAAGCTTTTCCAAGGGGAAGAGAAAAGAGCGAAAATTTTTTGCGCACGACTTGCGCATGCATGAGGGGACAGCTAGCATGCACTGTCCCTGTGGCCGACTGTTCTGCCATTGTCTGGTGAGCTGAAAACAGGACAAGCAAAAAGCAGGCCAGCGACTGCTTTTTCTGATAAGCCGTTTTTCTGGCGCCCGTTGTTTTGAAGGCCGCCCCGGGGACGATGAGCTGTCCGGCTGACAGTCCGGCAGCTTCAGACTTCGTGGAGGATCCATGACACGTCTTGATTCCTGTCCCTGTTCCGGGGTCCATCTGCCCCGCTTTGTGCAGCCTGTGCTGCTGGCCCTTCTTGTGCAGGAGCCCATGCATGGCTATGCCCTCAGGCAGAAGATGCTTGCGACCGGCCTTTTTGCGGCAGACTGCCCGGACATGACGGGCATCTACCGCAACCTGCGCGACATGGTCGAGCGCGGCGTCCTGACCATCACCAGGGTCGACGGGGAAAGCGGACCGGCCCGCAATGTCTATGCCGTGACGGACACGGGCCTGGAATGCCTCAGGCGCTGGCAGCAGTCCCTGAAAACAGCCCGCAGCCACATAGGTGCAGTGCTTGAGCTTCTGGACAGGGGCACAGACAGCAGGGCGGCAGAGGCAGGTCCGGGCACAGCGGACAGGACGGGCATGGTCCGTGACGGCACAGGAGCACCGGCCCGACCTGCGGACGGGCAGCAGGATTGTTCAGAGCCGGAATGTTCGGAACTGGAGCGTCCGGAACCAGATCGTTTGCAAGGCCGCGCCCCGGACCAGGCAAGGGATTCCGGCTGCTGCAGGGAGAGCGTCCCGGGGCGATCTCTGCAGGATCCTCGTGAACAATCCCGGTGACCGGCCACGAAGCGGCAGGCTTCGGCCACAAAACCCGGGCTTGTGCCGCGCAAGCGTCCCGCTTTGGAAGGAGGAGACCATGTTTCGCAGAGGCTTTGGCCTGAGCATTCTCGGCTTTGCGCCCTGGATTCTCGAACTGCTGCTCTACAGGCGCCTTGTGGGCAGGGCTCATCTGTCCACCCTGGAGGCCGCGAGCGTGTCAGCCGTGCTTTCTCTGCTGTTTGTCTACGGCCTGTATGTCCTTGTGCGCCTGCCGCGCCTGGGCGTGCGCCGCCAGTTCAATCCCCTGGCCTGGCCTGTGTCGCAGCTCAGACTCTTTGGCGCCGAGTGTGCCGTGCTCATGGGCACGGCCTGCGTTCTTGCCCTGGCAGCCCTGAACTTTTCCTGACAGCGAGCCCCCGGACTCGTTCCGAAAGACGGGACGGAGCGTTTCCCGGCTCCCTGCTGCAGCAGGCAGGCTTCGGGCAACGGTGCCCTGCCGACACTTTTCTCCGAAGAACAGGAGAAGCTTTTTTCTGTGATTCTCTATTGTTGAGACGACTTACGGAGTGCTGCTCGTTTCTTCGTTTCTTGCATTATGTGATTTCCTGTGCTCTAATGGCTCGGGAAACAAGGCCAGAGCTGATTGGCATAAAGAATCGGAGAGGGGCCGACTGTCCTTTTCCGGGGACCAATGCTTATTGCGTGTCAGTCTTCGGATCCGCTTCACTGAAGCAGGAAGGGCAGGGGGATGACATCAGCACAGTGCCCTGTATGGCCTAATGCTGCGGACAGCGTGAAGCAGGCCCTTTTTGCCGGTCTGAGGCAGCGCCTGTCCTATCAAGAGGGGTAGTCTTATGCAGTACATCAAAGCGCTGGTACTGGTGCTCTTTTTCTTCCTTGCCATGGTCTTCCTGTGTCAGAATCAGGTGGCTCTTTCCAGGGAAGTGGCACTCCAGCTCAATCTTCTGCTTCTTCCTTCCACGGAGACCGTGAAGCTTCCGTTCTATTTTGTGGTGATTGCCGCCTTCCTGCTGGGGGCCGTGTTCTGCTTCCTTCTGCTTATGTGGGACAGGGTGAGCATGAGCGCCAGGGCAGTGCGTGCCGGCTGGAGAGTGCGTACCATGCAGAATGAACAGCTGCAGATGGTTGCCCAGATCCGCCAGATGGCCAGTGCCGCCATGGAAGATCGTCCTGCTCTGCTTGAAAAGTACAGGGAAGGCTATGAAAGCCGCAAGAAGAGCTGGGAAGAGGAACGCAAGAAGGCCAAGAAGAACAACAGCATTGACATCAAGCAGCTGACCATTGATGCCAGCGCCAGTGCAACGCCGACCAAGGCGTAATTCCGGCCTCTGACAACAGTTTTTTTTCAGAAAGGGAGGCAGCAGGTGAAGAGCCTGCTGCCTCCCTTCCTTATTGTCTGGAAAAAGGCAAGGCTCTGTTGTCCGTAGGCCAGGGGCCTGCTTCTTCATGCCGGCTGCCTTTTCCAAAATGTCACCACAAAGCCTGTTGACAAGGCAAGGGGAAAAAGAGAGAACTCGCCTTCGGATTCCCCACCGCATCCCTCAAATAATCAAACAATGTCAATATTTTGACCTTCTTATGAAAACAACATCCAAACAGCCAGCCCATCTTGTCCTGGCCATGCTCATCCTGGTGTACATCTCCTGGGGCAGTGTCTACCTTGGCAACAAGCTGAGCCTGGAAATTGCGGGCCCCTTCCTTGTCTGCGGCGTCAGAAACATTCTGGCAGGGCTTTTGATGGTCGGCTGCGCCCTGTGCCTGAAGGGCAAGTGGCGCAGGCCGACGCTGCGCGAGCTCGGGGTGCTGTCCGGGCTGGCCATGCTGCTGGTGACCGCCTCCGGCGGTTTTCTGGTCCTTGGCCAGACGCAGGTGTCCTCCATGGTGGCTGCCGTGATCATGAGCTCCACGCCCATCTTCATGCTGGTGGGCGCCTTCCTCTTTGCTGGTGAACCTGCGCCCAATCTGCCCCAGTGCATAGGCATGATTGCAGGCGCCTGCGGCGTGGTCTTTCTCTCCTGGTCCGAACAGAGTGCCGGAACAGGCACCATCCTTGGCGTGGTCATTCTTCTTGGTGCCGTCATGGGCTGGGTCTCCGGGTCCCTCCTTTTGAAGAAGGTGTCCGTCTCCAGGGACATGCCCATGCTGGAGAGCACGGGCCTCATTCTTCTGATCGGAGGCATAGAGAGCCTGATCGTGGCCCTTGTCCTTGGCGAGGGCTCAAGCATCCATCTGGAAAACCTCAAAGCCGCCAATGTCACGGCCTTTGCCTGGATGGTAGTGGGCGGATCCTTCCTGGCTTATGGCAGCTATCTCTGGCTCCTTGCCCATGTCTCGGTCTCGCTGGCCGTCTCCTACGAATACGTGGTGCCGGTCATAGGCATCCTTCTTGGCTGGCTCCTGGGCGGCGAGACCATCACCTCCAGCACCATCATAGCCTGTCTTGTCACCATTTCGTCCGTCGTTCTGGTGGTGCGCCACAGGCACAGTTTCAGGGTCTACATCAGGCACTATTTCATCCGCAAGAGTCCGCAGCATCAGTAGACGGAACGGCTCGCAGAGAGCCTGCAAGTCTCTGCGCGGAACGTCCTTTTTCAGTTCCGGCTGCATGCAAGAAAAGGGAGAGGAGGTCGCCATGCCTCTTCTCCCTTTTGCAGTGTGAGCAGCCCGCAAAACCGGGTTAGAGCCCGAGTTTTCGGCAGGTTTTTTGGAAGGGAAGGACCACTGCCCTGTGCCTGTCCGTATCAGGGCAGCCATGGGGATAGTGCGCTTCGCAGGAGGGACAGTGCCACTGGCTGTCTGCCTCGGCCCCCTCGTCTTCCAGACGGATGAGACTGCCGTCCGTACTGTGGCACAGGGGACAGAAGGGGCCCTTGAGGCCGGCTTCCGTCTCTATCCAGACGAGGCCGTTGCGTGTGCACACATGGCCGGCAACAGGGAGCAGCTCTTCAAAGGTGTGGACACGCAGCTGCAGATGCTGGATTTCCTCCATGAGGGTGAAATAGCCGGCCTGCAGAGCCAGGAGCAGATCCCGTGCCTTTTCGGACTCGCCGCTTCTGAGCAAATCTCTGAGTTCTGTGAAGGCAGCGTTGGAAATCATGACAAAAAACCTTGGTGAGAGGAGAAAAGTGTTGGAAAAAGGACAAGACCCCTTGTGCTGCCACAAAGAGGCGTTCTACATGCCTTTTCGGCCGTGAGAGAGAAAAACTTAAGGGGAAAGGGACGTTTTACACGCGCTTTCGCCCACTTTGTGTGCCATTGCTCTCAATCCACAACTTGTGCTCATGCTCCTTGGATTCTTTTTCAAACACTTGTCCTGATCCTTCCTTCTTCTTCAGATGCTTCTTTCTGCATGTTCGCGGGAAGAAGAGCCCTGTCCCCTGCATTGTCTGGGTAAGTCTGACCAGAAGAAAAGACCCTCTTCAGCAGGAGTGCGTGAAGAGGGGCTTGGGAACGTGCGGACAGCCAGTCGTATTCTGTCAGACTGCCAGCGTCAGACTATCTGTGCGGGCCGCCAGGTCTCGGACCGCCACCGGGCCTGTGGTCGCCACCGGGTCTCGGACCGCCAGGTCTGGGGCCGCCAGGTCTAGGGCCGCCGGGCTTTGGACCTGGATCGGGCCGTCCACCGGGTTTCGGCGGAGGCGGACGATGGCCACGCGGCGGAGGCGGCGGGGGACGGTGACCGCGCGGCGGCGGAGGCGGAGGCGGACGATGGCCGTAATAGGGTTCATTGTAGTACGGCGACTGCACGCAGCCGCCAAGCAGTGCACTGCCGGCCAGGGCGCACAGGGCCATGAGGAAATTGCGTCTTTGCATACACATCTCTCCATGGATGAGGCAGGAAAGAGAAAGCAGACTGTTGTGCCCGTGAGCGGGCACGGGGTAGTAGAAGAAAGACAGGAATTCTTCTTTTCCTTATCTGCAGTTCTACGCATTTGCAGGTGCCCTGCCAAGACGCACAACTGGGCAAAGTGTGCAAAAGAAGACGAAAACAGAGAGCTTAGAAAAAAACAAAAAAAGAGTGCCCTTCTGTGTCCTGCCGCAAAGGGGGCTGTGGCAGGGCTTCAGTCCTGTTTTTGGGCTGCCTGTGCCGTCTTCTTTCTGGCGCTCTTTTGCTGAGGCTCCTTCCACAGAATCCGGATCCAGCCGCCCGAAGTCTGCTTGATAAGCAGTTCTGCGGGGATGCGCACCATGGGCCAGCGGGCCACGAGACCGGCCCTGCTGGCAGGAAAGGTCCCCTGGCCGCAGACCTTCCAGAAATCCCTGCTGTCCTGCAGGGCCCAGTAGGCCGTGCGGGACTTGCGCCCCATGGCGCCTTCCGGATCCAGGATGACCTGCACGTTTCTGCGTCCCACCCCCGGCACCTCGACCAGAATGTCGAACTTGAGGGCTACGGCACCAGCCGCGGGGCCGTTTCGTATCTGATACACTTCAGGGTTTGTATGGCTGCAGACACGGGCCCTGGCGGGTTCGCCCTGATTGATGAGACTGGCCTTGTGGGCCGCCTTGCGCCTGGCCTGTTCTTCCTGCCTGGCCTTTTCCCTGGCCCGTTCCAGAGCTTCGGCCTCCTCTCTTAGCCTGCGCACCTCATCACCCCTGCGCATAGAGCGCTCCAGCTGGGCCAGATTGATGCGCTGAAACGCCCGGCCCTGTTCCTCGAACTCGAAGAAGGGCGCCTGGCACTGCGGACAGCTGAGGCCGGCCTCTTCGGCAAGCAGGGCATCGCAGAAGGGGCAGCGGCGCTCGGGCACTTCGTCCGAACTGCCGGCCCCCAGGCCAAAGGCCTCCAGACCCAGGCCGGCACCCAGGCGTATGCGCGGGGCATTGGGAGAACCGTGGCGGAGGACGTTGCACGACAGGTCGAGCAGAAGGCAGTCCTTCTTGCCCTCGCTGATGCGCAGGCCGCGCCCCACCATCTGCACGTAGAGTGCCGGGGAAAGGGTGGGTCTGCACAGCACAAGGCAGTCGGTCTGCGGACAGTCCCAGCCTTCGGTGAGCATGCCCACCGAGCACAAGACGCGGATGGAGCCTCTGGCAAAGGCGGCCAGAACCGCCTGATTGGCCTCGTTGCCGGCTTTGGAGTCGATGGCTGCGGCCGGAATGCCCGCTGCGGCAAAGCGGTCGGCCAGGGTCCTGGCATGGGCTATGGTGACGCAGAAGACGGCAATGTGTCCCCTGTCGGCAGCATGCTGCTGCACGGCCTTGACGGCACTGCCCAGATGCAGGGGCTTGAGCAGGGTGGCCTCCAGGGCATCCTCCCTGAAGTCGCCAGAGGCACCCACGGGCAAATGCAAAAGATCCTCTTCCGGCGCACAGCTTAAGGCCGTCAGAGGCGCAAGCCAGCCCTGGGCCTGCAGCTCGGCAATGGAGATGTGCACATCCAGGCTGTCCCACCAGCATTCCTGCCCTGTCTTGAGACTCGGCCCGTAGATGTAGGGCTGGCCCAGTCGCCAGGGCGTGGCCGTAATGCCGATGATGCGGGCATTGGGACGGGCTGCGATCACGGCCTCGATAACGTCCGCATAGAGCGACTTCTGGCCTTTGGGCGGCACCCGGTGGCATTCGTCGATGAGCACGACGTCAATGCGCGGCAGATCGTCCAGACGCCTGGCCAGGGTCTGGGGCGAGGCCACGATGATGCGCTCCCTGGCCACTCCGGGCTTCTGCACCGAGGCGCACAGGCAGTCCACGTTGAAGTCCGCGTCGGCAAAGCTGGCCTGCATGCGTTTCAGGGCCTGCCGCACCAGGATGGCCTTGTGCGCCAGAAAAAGACAGCGAAACTTCCACTTCCCGGCATAGTACTGCATGATGTGACTGGCCATGACGGTCTTGCCGGCACCAGTTGCCGCCTGCAGGAGCAGAAACTGCTTGGCTGGGGCCAGGCGGATGAGCGTATCCACAGCCATGTGCTGATAGGGGCGCAGAGTATCCAACTCGAAAGCCTTCCTCGGAAAAAGTCGTCTGCCAGACAGAAGACTCTGGCATGAAAAATGCTTGAAGCAGGCAGGGCGCTCGACGGACAGGACGGTTCCTGTTCGTGCAGGCTGGCCATGAAGCGCCTGACGGCTGCTTCCCGGGGCGGTCCGCAGGGGCCCTGCACAAGGGCTTGCTGCCTGTCCCGGACACAAATGGCAGGCCCTGCCAGCCCCCTTTTCTTGATTTCCAGTACAGTGTACAGGGAGTATACAGCTGTGTGCAAATAGGACAGGTCTCGCCCGATCCAGAACTGTCCCTGCGCACCGCTGGGGGAAGAGGAGAAGGATCTTCTTTCCCGATGTTCTTCCCACTCCCCTGTCTTGCAACGCCCGAGGCAATTGTCTGTCTGCCCGCACGGGACAGGAGAGAATGTTTCAGGAACGGTGCAAAAAGACGTTTTGCACTGTGCGAGTTTCCGGCCCTTCCCCCCGGGCCGGAAAGGACATGCCACCTTTTTTCCCGGAGGATACCATGCTCGCCCGTCGTGAACTGCTCAAAGGTCTTTGCGCAGCCGGAGCCCTGGTGCTGGGTTCCCTGTGCGTCCCGGCCCAGGCCCAGCCCCCCAGGGATGGACGTCCCGGTCCCGATCGCAGGCCGCCTGCGCCCCACAAGCCCCCGAAGCCCGCGCCGCCGAGACCGCACAAGCCCGAACCGCGCAAGCCCGAACCGCCGAGACCGCACAAGCTCGCGCCGCGCAAGCCCGAACCGCCGAGACCGCACAAGCCCGCGCCGCGCAAGCCCGAACCGCCGAGCCCCGGTCGTCCCGGTCCTGACCACAGGCCGCCGCGCTAGCCCTCGTTGAGGTCCACACGGATGAACACAGACAAAGCGCGATTCCCCGGGAGGCTCTCCAAGCCTTGCCAGAGGGAATCGCGCTTTTTGCCTGTCCCTGGTTTCTGCAGGCTCTGCAGTCCGTGCAGACCGTACAGTTGAGGCAGCTCCTATTTGCCGGAGGCCATGGACATGAAGAGCTTGACGCGGTTCAAAAGGTTTGCTTCCGAGCTGCCCGCCTCATAGTCCATGGCCATGAGGTTGGCATCGGCACACAGGCGCTTGATTTCCTTGAAAACACCGCGGCCCACAACATGGTTGGGCAGGCAGCCGAAGGGCTGCAGGCACAGGGCATTGGTCGTGCCCTGGGAGATGAACTTGAGCAGTTCAGCGGACAGCAGCCAGCCCTCGCCGGCCTGATAGCCTGGGGAGATGAGCTTGCCTGCGCTGGCAAACAGATCCCTGAACTTTGCCACCTGCGGGAAGCGGCTTCCGGCCAGGGCCTTGCGCAGGGCATTGCGCATGTGGTCGAACTTCTGGATGAAGTACCAGCCAAGGAAGGCCGGCAGGGCCTTGCCGCCCAGACGCTGCCACTGATAGATGGGATCCGAGAAGCAGTAGAGGAAGAAGTCCACCATGTCCGCGAGCACGGGTTCGCCGCCTTCCTGACGGGTGAGATCGGCAATGTGGCGATTGGCGTCCGGATGGTAGCAGAGCAGGATCTCGCCCACTATGCCCACCCGCGGGCGCTTTTCGCTGTACATGGCAATGCTGCCGAAGTCCCTGGCCATGGCCTGCATGTCCGCGTCGAGATCGCGGTCCTTGCCGGCAGCAAAGTCGGTGCTCACCAGATCCACCCATTTCCTGATGAGGGCATCGGTGTCGCCCTTGTTGATCTCATAGGTATAGGTGTGCTGGGAGAGGCGCTGTATCATGTCGCCGTAGAGGATGGCCTTGAAGGTATTGTTGAACAGGGCACGGGTAAAGGTAAATCCCGGCTGGTAGGTGCCGGTCTGGCTGCGCAGGGTCAGGGCCGGCACGTTTTCAAAGCCAGCTTCCTTGAGCGCCCGCTTGAGCAGGCCGGGGTAGTTGGTGGCACGGCAGGGGCCGCAGGTCTGCGAGAGCAAAAGCGCACAGTGCTTGGGATCCACGGCACCGCTCTGCAGGGCACCAATGAGCTGGCCTATGACCACCTGGGCCGGATAGCAGGCGTCGTTGTTGACGTACTTGAGGCCTGTTTCAATATCCTTGGCCGACACCGTGGGCAGGACACAGAAATTGTAGCCTGCCCCCTTGAAGACGCTCTCGGCAAAGGCAAAGTGCACAGGCGACATCTGCGGGGCAATGATGTCGAAGGTCTTGCGCATGGGCAAAGTGAACACGGGCGGATGGACAAGATAGTCGTCCACCTGCCGCTCCCGTGCTTCCTTGCGCTGCTCCCTGCGTTCCTCGATGGAGGCCAGCAGGGAACGGATGCGGATGCGGGCGGCGCCAAGGGAGGGGCCTTCGTCGATCTTGAGCAGGGTGTGCATCTTGCCGGCCCTGTGCAGGATTTCGGCCACCTGATCCGAGGTCACGGCATCAATGCCGCAGCCAAAGGAGGTGAGCTGCACAAGCTCGAGCTCCTCGTGGCTCGCAACCACGCGGGCTGCCCGGTAGAGCCTGGAGGGAAAGGTCCACTGATCCACGACGCGCAGAGGTGTCTTCTCCTCCGCGTCCTCCTCGTCCGCATAGAGGCTGGCCACGCTGTCTTCGCTCAGGATGGCAGCGCCCAGGGAGGAGATGAGATTGGGAATGCCGTGATGGACCAGAGGATCCACGTGGTAGGGCCGGCCGCACAGAACAATGCCGGTCGCGCCCTGCTCCCTGACAACGCCGATGATGCGCCGGGCCTCTTCCCTGAGTTCCTGGCGGTAGGCTGCCAGGGCTTCGTAGGCCTTTGTCAGGGCCTTCTTGACCTCGCGCCTGGGCAGCTTGAATTCTTCGGCCAGGGTGCGGGCCATGGAGGAGGGATCCTCGGGATTCAGATAGGGCGTGTGCAGAATGCTCTCGCCTCTGAGCAGCTCTTCCGTATTGAGGCGCACCACCTCGGGATAGCCGCAGACGACCGGGCAGCTGTAGCAGTCGAAGGCATCCTTGTTTTCCAGGCGTTCGCGGGGAATGCAGGGATAGAAGATGTGCGGCAGTTTCTGCTCAATGAGGTAGTTGACGTGACCGTGGGCCAGCTTGGCCGGGAAGCACACGGTCTGCGAGGGCATGGAGGACAGGCCCAGGGAATAGATCTCCTTGCTGGACACCGGCGAGAGCTCGACCCTGTAACCCAGGGTGGTGAACAGGGTGAACCAGAAGGGGTAGCGCTCGTACATGTTGAGCACTCTGGGAATGCCCAGCCGCCCCCGCCAGGCCTGGTTTTCGGCCAGGGGCGTGTAGTCAAAGAGACGCTTTTCCTTCCATTCGTAGATGGAGGGCAGATGCGGGGTGTCCTTGCTGCGCACCTCGCCGCCGCGCTCGCAGCGGTTGCCGGAGACAAGGCGCTGACCGTTGGAAAAGGTGTTGATGGTCAGGTGGCAGCGGTTGCCGCAGCCCTTGCAGAGCACGGCCCTGGATTTGAAGGACAGATTGCGCAGATCCTGGGCTGTCAGGGTGCAGGGGGCAAGAGTGTCCCTGTGGTGCAGGCACATGAGGGCAATGCCGTAGGCGCCCATGTGGCCGGAAAGGCTCGGGCGGGTCACCTCGCGGTGCAGCATGTTCTCCATGATGCGCAAAAGGGCATCGTTGAGGAAGGATCCGCCCTGCACGAGGACGTGCTCGCCCAGATCTTCTGGCGAGCGCAGGCGCAGCACCTTGTAAAGGGCATTGCGCACCACGGAATAGCAGAGGCCGGCCGCAATGTCCGGCACACTGGCGCCTTCCTTCTGGGCCTGCTTGACCTTGGAGTTCATGAAGACCGTGCAGCGTGATCCCAGGTCCACGGGCTGTTTGGCAAAGAGGGCAGCCTGCACAAAGCTGGGCATGCTCATGCCGAGGCTGGTGGCAAAGGTCTGCAGAAAGGCGCCGCAGCCCGAGGAGCAGGCCTCGTTGAGGCGCACGTCCGAGACCGCACCGTCCTGCACTTCCAGGCACTTCATGTCCTGGCCGCCAATGTCGATGACATAGGTGCAGTCGGGCTGCATGAAGCAGGCTGCCTTCAGATGGGCCACGGTCTCCACTTCCGAGATCTGGGCATTGAGAGCGGCCTTGGCCAGATTGGCTCCGTAGCCTGTGGTGCCTATGCCGCGCAGGCGCGCCCCCTCGGGAATGCTTTCCAGAAGGGTGATAAGGAAGGGGATGAGCGTTTTCAGGGGATCGCCGTCATTGCGGGCATAGGACTGCTCAAGCACGGTGCCGGCCTCGTCAATGAGCACGCTTTTCACCGTGGTGGAGCCAAGATCCACGCCAAGGAAGAGATCGCCTGTGGCGTCGCAAAGCTTGCCCTGACGGATGGCGTCCTTGGCATGCCTGGACCTGAAGGCCGCATAGTCGGCCTCGTCCTTGAAGAGGGGCGGCAGGGACTGGGTGATTTCCGCCGTGCCTGTCGTGCTGGTGAGGCGCCGGATGAGGTCCGTGACAGCCACGGGAGTACCCGGATCCATCTGTGCCGAGAGGGCCGCGCCCCTGGCCACCATGAACTGGCCTTCCGGGAAGGTCAGGGTCTGTTCCGGTGTCAGGTTCAGGGTGGCCACAAAGCGCTTCACAAGCTCGGGCAGAAAGTGCAAAGGACCGCCCAGGAAGGCGACATTGCCCTTGATGGGCTGGCCGCAGGCCAGGCCGCTGATGGTCTGTTCCACCACGGCCTGCAGCACGGAGATGGCCAGATCCTCTCTGGAAACGCCTTCATTGAGCAGGGAGACAAGGTCGGTCTTGGCAAAGACGCCGCAGCGCGAGGCAATGGGATGAATGGCCTTGGCCTGGGAGGCCAGGGTATTCAGGCCCAGTGTGTCCGTATGCAGCAGCGTGGCCATCTGATCGATAAATGCACCTGTGCCACCGGCACAGGCTTCGTTCATGCGCAAATCGATGCTGCGGCCAAAGTAGAGAATCTTGGCGTCTTCGCCACCCAGCTCGATGGCCACATCCGTCTGGGGGGCAACCTTGGCGATGATGCGGGAGGAGGCAATGACCTCCTGCACAAAGGGCAGCTCCAGGGACTGGGCCAGGTTCAGGGCCGCAGAGCCTGTGACGGCGCCCTGCAAAATGGCATTGGGAAATGTTGCGTGCAGCTCCTGCAGGATATCGGCAAGAGTCTGCCTGGAGGCGGATCCGTGGCGCTGATATTTCTGAAAGAGGATATTCCCCTGGGCATCGGCAAGGACGGCTTTTACCGTGATGGATCCAAGGTCAATGCCAAGGTAGAGTGGGTCAGACATAAACTCCTGCTCCCTTCAGGAAACAACAGGCAGGCCCCGCGGGACTGCCGTTCAGGGCCTGCTTTGATATATGAAAAGCCGGACGGCACGTCCGGGCTTTTGCTGAAGTTATGAGGGACAACATAGATTGGCAGCAGTATAGCCCGGCACGGCTTCTGATGCAAGGAAGATGTCCCTCCTTTGAAAAAGGATGTCGGAAGCCTCCGTCGGCGTGTCACTGTATTGTCAAACAAATGCTGTGAAGCGTTTCCCTGCTCTGTGTGCAGGGCATGAAAAACTGGTACAGGTATTTCTGCACGACAGGAAGACTGGCAGAAACGCATGAAGATTGTCTCCAGGCTCCTGTTTTCTGGACTGGAAGTCCTGTACAGTGACAGACATCCTTTACTTTCAGAAATACTTCTCATAGTTCTTGCCGGAACTGCAAGGAGTGCGGCTTGCTGCCCGATCCTCTTTACCGGCGCAAACGTCTCAGAATACACACATATGCAGACAGAATGGCATGCTCGTGCAAAGAGAAGAGACTGAAAAAGAACTTTTGCCAGAAGAGGCAAGGAAGTGTACACTTTCAGGCAGCTTGCAAGCACGGACCAGAGGGCGGACCGGGAGCATGGACAGGGAGGACGGAGCGGGATGTCGAAACTCAAGGAACAGATACTGCAGAGCGCCTGGCAGCTTTTCAGGGAGCGCGGCTACGAGAATGTGTCCCTGCGGGCCATTGCCGAACATGCGGGAACAACCATTGGCAACCTGACCTACCACTACCCGCAGAAGGAAGACTTGCTGCTGGCCATGCAGATCTCCACCCAGGGCGAGGCCCTGGCGCAGTACGGCAGCATGCCGGAGATGCCGGAGGAGGTCCTGCGTGAACTGCACGCCATGATAGAGCGCACGGAGAGCATCCTCCGCGAGCGTGCCTTCTATTTCAACAGCATCTTCAAGCTCTGCCGGGATGTGCCCTCCCTGCGCACCAATGTGGAGAAGACCCGCGACATTGTCTACGACATCTATCTGAGCCGCTTCGAGGTCCTGCGCAACAGCGGCTACATGCGCGACGATATGCCCATGGACGTGTACAGCAATCTCGTCATGGCCATCATCCTGAGCATATCAAGCTGGCTCTATGTGCAGGAAAACTTTCATGACAAGACGTCGCGGGCTTCCATAGCCGAGGTTCTCAAGACGCTCATCTTTGCCTGTCTGACAGAGAAGGGCAGGGCCCTGTGGCAGGACCTGATGTCTGGGGAAGACGCCTAGAGAGGACGCCTGGGGAAGAAGCCGGGACCGAAAAGCTGTTTCAGCCTGAAGGGACACAGATGTGCCTGGCAGAACATCGCGAAGCAAAAAAGGCGGGCCATTGTCGGAAGTTCTGACAATGGCCCGCACACGTTTTAGACGCTGTGAACGCTTCTTGCGTCAGGCTTTAGAAGGTGTAGGCAAAGATGAGCTGAGCCTTCCAGGCGTCCTGCTTTTCATAGGCAGAAGCATAGTTGGCTCTCTTCCAGGTGTCCTGATCGATGAAGTTCACCACATAGCCCAGTTCCAGGTTGATCTCGAGGTTTTCGTAGATCTGGTAGGCATTGACCAGGTTGAATTCCAGCAGACCATCGTTGGTGGTCAGATAGACTTCCTGGTCATGATAACCGGTAAAGGCTTCGCCCTGACCGGAAGCCCAGCCCCAGGCATTGTTGGCGTACTTGGCCATATTGGGGGAGTTGGTGCCGCCCCAGTAGGCCACACGGAAGGTGTGCTTGAGGTCTTCCAGGAAGCTCATGTCGCGCACCTGCAGGCCGATGCCCCAGGTACCGGTGTAGGACATGTTGCGGTCGTAGAGTGCTGCAGTTGTGGACCAGCCCCAGTTGCCATCACCAAAGAAGGAGGTGAAGTTGCCGCAGGGGGAGACGGTGGGCATGCGCTCGGAGCCGTTCTTGGGATTGCTGTCGTCACCGGAAGCATACCAGCCGAAGATGCCGGGGGTACCCCAGTCCATCTTGTACTCGACCAGAGCCTTGGCAATCCAGCCTTGGCGGCGGGTGTTGAAGCGCTTATCGTTGCCGTAGCTATCACTGATCGTGCCGCGGCCCATGCTTTCCAGGAAGCCGTAGTTGAAGTCGACTTCGATGTTCAGCGGATCCCAGAGGCTCAGCTTGATCGGAATGCCGGCCCAGATGGCGCTGGTATTGGCATGGCCGCGTCCAAAATTGCCATTGGTACGCCAGCGGTTGTTGTCCTGGTAGCCGTTCAGCATGTAGGCTGTGCGATAGTTGTCGTTACCGCGGAAGGCATTCTGGCCGATGACACCGTACATGACCCAGGGCGTGGCCTCTATGCCGTCAAAGGTCAGGGGCAGGGCCAGAGAGAAGAGGTCCACGTTGTCGAGGTATCCGGCCTTGTCGTTGTCGTGGCCGCTCCCATCTGTTCCATAGTTGTCATTGTAGGGACGGGCCCAGAAGCCGGTCAGCCCCACGTTTTCGGTGAACTGATAGGAGAAGGACACGGCAGCCACATCGTCGTCCAGGATGGCAGAGCCACCGGCGGCATTGGGCAGGGCCAGGCCCTGCAGGCCCATGCGGAACTTGAGATCCGTGTTCGGCACGGCCCAGTCGATGTAGGCGCGCTTCACTTCGATGATTGTGTCGTCGGCACCAAGGGCACCGCCGCTGCCGGCCTGGCCCCAGGTGGTGTCACCGATTTCGAAGAAGACGGTACCGGACAGGCTCTCGGAGGCCACGGCGTCGATCTGCAGACGGACGCGCTGGGCAGCAGTGAACTTGTCGCTGTTTTCAGCTTTTTTCATCTTCCCGCCGGCTTCGCGGGTTTTGTTGATGAGGCTGCCATCGCCACCGGCAAAGCCCATCAGCCACTGGCCGGAAGCTTTGAAGTCGATGGCCTGGGCACCATTGGCTGCAGAGAAGACAAGGCCTGCAGCCAGAACAAGAGTCATAAGACGTTTCATTGGGATCCCCCCCAAAAGAATGATAATGCCTTTAATAGTTAAAGGCTGTTCTCTAAGTCTACAGGAAAAACTGCTTTCTTGGCAAGTCTTTTTTCCTGTGAAACACTCTGCGCCCGCTCGCTGTCGTTGAGGCGCAGTTGAGCCCCCTCTCTCAGGCCATAGTTTTGGCTGTTTGAGGGATACTTTAAATTGTGTGCATTATGATCGATTTAAAGGATACAATTGTATCCAATAACTATTTTACTACTCCTGGTAATAACTGGGCTATAAGTA
>DXHV01000064.1 GCA_019113165.1 Candidatus Desulfovibrio intestinipullorum | reverse complement strand
GAACAGTTTTATATTGCAGATTTTAAAGATTCCATCATGTGGAATAAAGAAATTTAACGATCTGCTCCCTTCCTCAAGATTTTCCATATCCTGCATTCCTTCCCCTTCGGCAGCTTTTTGGGGCGCATACCATGGACATACGCACGTTACGCAACATCGGCATCATTGCCCACATTGACGCGGGCAAGACCACGCTGACAGAACGCATTCTTTTCTACACCCGCAAGATTCATCGCATGGGTGAAGTGCATGAAGGCACTGCCACCATGGATTTCATGCCCGAAGAACAGGAACGCGGCATCACCATCTCCTCGGCCTGCACCACCTGCCACTGGCAGGACCATCAGATCAACATCATTGACACGCCAGGGCACGTGGACTTCACCATAGAAGTGGAGCGCTGCCTGCGCGTGCTGGACGGCGCCGTGGGCGTCTTCTGTGCCGTGTCCGGCGTGGAGCCCCAGTCCGAGACCGTGTGGAAGCAGTCCGAGCAGTTCCGGGTGCCCAAGATAGCCTTTGTCAACAAGATGGACCGGGCAGGGGCGGACTTTGCCGCCTGTGTGGAGGCCATGCGCCTGCGCCTCAATGCCAACCCCGTGCCCATCGTGCTGCCCTGGGGAGCAGGAGACACCTTTGCCGGTGTCATCGACCTCATCGGCATGAAGTACCTGACCTTCAGCCAGGCCGACGAGGGCCAGACCATCACCGCATCCGAGCTGGAAGGCGGCATGGCTTCCCAGGCCGAGGAAGCCAGGGAAGCCATGCTCAACCAGATTGCCGATCAGGACGAGCAGTTCCTGGAAGAATACCTGGGCGGCGAGGTCACGGTGGAGCAGATTCATGCGGCCCTGCGCAGGACCACCCTGGCCCGCACCCTGACTCCGGTCCTGGCCGGTTCCGCCCTGCGCAACACAGGCATACAGCCCCTCATTGATGCCATCTGCGCCTTTCTGCCTGGTCCCAGCGACATGCCAGAAGCCCTGGGCCTGACCAAGGACGGCCAGCAGGCAGCCGTGCAGGCCGATCCCAGGGGGCCCTTTGTGGGCCTGGTCTTCAAGGTGGTCATGAGCGACGGCCGCAAGACGGCCTTCCTCAGGGTCTATCAGGGCTCCTTTGCCGAAGGCGAGGTTCTGAAGAACACCAATCAGGGCAAGGAAGACCGCGTGGGCCGCATTTTGCGGCTGCACGCCGACCATCAGGAACAGCTGAAAAAAGCCGAATGCGGCGACATTGTGGCCGTGGTGGGTCTGCGCTCGGCCCATACGGGCGAGACCTACACGAAGGGCGTGGACATCCGCCTGGAAGCCATAGAAAGCTACGCGCCGGTCATCACCCTGGCCCTGGAGCCCAGAAATGCGGACGAGGGCAAGGTGCTGGACGAGGCCCTGGCCCGCTACTGCGAGGAAGACCCAACACTGAAAAGCAAACTTGACGAGGAAAGCGGCCTGCGCACCATTTCCGGCATGGGCGAGCTGCACCTCGATGTCATTCTGGAGCGCATGCGCCGCGAGTACAACATTGCGCCCAGGGCCGGTGCGCCGCAGGTCATCCTGCGCGAGACCATCACCAAACCGGCCTCTGCCTCCTTTGTCTTCGAGCGCGAGCTTGGCAAGGTGCCCCATTACGGCAATGTGAGCCTGGAAGTGGCGCCAAGGGAGCGCAACAGCGGCAATGTCGTCGAGACCGGCGACTTTCTGCCAAAGGACAAACAGGCTGCCATCAAGGTCATACAGACGCAGTTTGTGGACGCCGCCCTGGAAGGCGCCAGGGACTGCCTGCAGAGCGGCGATCTCACGGGCTACCCCATTGTGGATACCCAGGTCACCATTACCGGCATAGAGCGAAGGGATGGCGTGACCACGGTGCCCGGCTGCCACATGGCGGCCGTGCAGGCCCTCAAGGAAGCCCTGTCCAGGGCCGCTCCGGTTGTTCTTGAGCCCATCATGCGCGTGACCATGAGCATGCCCGAAAGCGAAGTGGGCTCGGCCATAGCCCTCTTTGGCTCTCTTGGCGGCCGCATCGACAACATGGAAGATCAATCCGGCCAGAAGGTCGTGCACGGCACAGCCCCCTTACGCCAGCTCTTCGGCTTTTCCACCCGCCTGCGCTCTGCCACCCAGGGCCGGGCCGGCATGGTCATCACCTTTGAACGCTTCGACAGGCCGTGACCATGCAGGAAAAATACCCACAGGCACGCACTGCAGCCGGGAGCGACAGAAAGGACGACAGGCAGGACGGCAGACAACCCGACAGACAGGCTGGCAACCAGACTGGCCGGCAGGCTGTCAGGCAATCCGACAGACAGGCTGGCAGAAAGGAACAGACCCCGTCTCAGGGCGCTCTCCTTGACCAGTCCACCTGGGCTGCTCCCAAGAAAAGCCTTGGCCAGCACTTTCTGCGCAATCCCGACATCTGCCAGCGCATAGCCGATCTGGCCCTGCCTCACGATGAAGATCAGATCCTGGAAATAGGTCCTGGTCCAGGCGCCCTCACCAAGGTGCTTGAGCGCATGCCCCATGCCCATTTGCTCCTGCTTGAAAAGGACAGCCACTGGGCCCGGGTCCGCAGCGAGGAAGGCGGGCCCAGGACGGAAGTCCGCTGCATGGATGCCCTGCAGTTTCCCTGGGAAGAGCTGGAAGGCGCCTGGAAGGTGGTGGGCAACCTCCCCTACAATGTGGCCTCGCCCCTTATCTGGGACATTGCCGCCCGCTGCCATGCACTTGAACGCGCCGTCTTCATGGTGCAGAAGGAAGTGGGCCAGAGGCTTGCCGCAAGGCCCGGCACAAAGGACTACGGCGCCCTCTCCGTGTGGGTGCAGGCCCATCTTGTGCCCCATCTGGACTTTGTGGTGAAGCCGGGCGCCTTTTTGCCGCCGCCCAAGGTGGACTCGGCAGTGCTCTCCTTTGTGCCAAGGCCTCTTGCCGAGCGTCCCGTCGAGGCACACAGGCTTGCCCGCGTGCTCAAGATCTGCTTTCAGCAGCGCCGCAAGCAGCTGGGCGGCCTCCTGCGCAAGAGTGGTGAAACAGCCCTGCTGGCACGCCTGGAGGCGCTGGGACTGCCCCTCACGGCCAGACCCGAGGAATTGAGTGTGACGGACTTTCTGAATCTGAGTGAGACCAGCCCTGCCGCTTCTTCCCGGGAGTAATCTTCTCGGGAGCAGACACGGGAAGCAGAGACGAAGCAGACACGGGCGCAGGCAGGACATGCCCCCGCGCAAGCAGACAAGGCCTTCACAAGGAAGCGGCCGGCAAGGCGCCGCCAAGACATCCCGACACAAAGTGCACAAAAAAGGCCTCCTGCCCCCAAGGAGAGCACAGGCTCCTGGGGACAGGAAGGCATTTTTTCCTGTGAGAGTCTTCCGTGGGCCCTGCCCAGGGAAGACAGCCAGGGAAGACTGACAGGAATGACTGTTCTGGATGACTGTTCAGGAAGGCTGTCAGAAAAGAGTACCCGGAGAAGCATTCTCGGGACGATCAACGAAGGAAGACAAAGTGTCCCTGTGCCCCGAAGCGTGCCGTATTGAGCCGAAGTGTGCTGAAACCCGACGAAGGGGAATCGGCTGCACGGCCTGCCAGGAGAAGACGACGAGAAAACCGCACAAAGCAGCACAAAGGAGACCGATCCGCCATGCTCACAACACTGGATCTTCGCAATTTCACGGTATTCAGGGACGCACGCCTTGAGTTCTCCCCGGGCCTCAATGTCCTTGTCGGCGACAATGGCACAGGGAAAAGCCATGTGCTGCAGCTTGGCTTTGCCCTTCTTCAGGTCGCAGCCTCCCTTGATCGCAAGAGGCCTGCCCTGGACAAAGACGAAGACAAAGACAGGGGCAGGCGCCGTCTTGCCGAGGCCCTCATGGCCGCGTTCAGGCCCGATGCACTGGAACGGCTTGTCTCTCACGGCTCTGCAGCCTCTTCCGTGAGCGCTGGCTTTGGACAGGGCGGCATACTGACCTTCTCTCTTTGTGCCCTGTCCGGTGCCACATCCCGTACAGGAGCCGGTATCGGAAAGGCCCGCGCAGACGAAGGCCACAGGAAGGCGCAGGAAGCGAAAACTGCGGGCGCACGTTCTCCCGAAGACCATTCTCCTGATGACGTGCTTCGGCTGGACGTGCAGGCTGTCGAGCAGAAGCCTGGACCCTGTTTCCTGCCATGGCCAGGAGACATGGGCTGCGCAGGGCAGATCAGTCCTGCTGCCGGCCGGGCATGTTCCCCTGCTGCCTGTGCCAGGATTGAGGCCGGGGCTTCTGCCCGCACGAACCGGAAAGGAAAGGGTCGGGCTGGCACAGCCAGGATACTGGCACGGATAGAGGACATGCTGGGTGCGTCGGTCTGCGGGAGCGGAAATCGTCTCTGTTTCGTGTCCGGAGGGAGACGAAGGGAAGCTTCCCTTGCCGCTGGCGGGCATCGCCAGCTTGCCCAGCTTGCCTTGCTGCTGAAGACAGGCAGGCTGCGACACCATGCTTCGCTGTTCTGGGACGATCCGGAAGCCCATCTGAATCCCCGCCTGCAGGCCGGACCCGGGGGCGTTGAAGTGCAGCAGGCCTGCAAGGCCTGCTGGCTGGGCGACTTCTCTTCCCTGGGCTGCGCCGTCGCTCAGGCCGAACGATACATGGAGCTCATCTATGCGGAGGAGAGTGCCTGAGAGCACCTCAGGCAAGCAGGGCCATCAGCGCCCTGAAGCGCCACAGGGCAGGCGTTCGTCCCCTGCCTGGGGCGATTCTTTCGATATGCCCGCTCTGCTCCAGCCTGTTCAGGATGTTCACAAGACTCTGATGCGAGAGCTTCCTGCCACTCAGCTGCTTCTGCAGGTCAGGCAGGGTGAACAGGGGCTTTTGGAACAGGCAGTCCAGGACAGACAGCGCATGGGACGACCTGGTGCTTGCGCAAAAGGCTTCCCCGGACTCATCGTAGAGCCTGTTCATATTCATGAACAGGGCAATGGTGTCCCGGCTTTGCTCGGCAACAGCCTTCAGGAAAAACTCTATCCAGGCCCTCCAGTCTCCATGCTTCGACACATTGCCCAGCAGTTCGTAGTAGGTCTTCTGATGGTGCAAAAAGAAGGCACTCATAAGAAAACAGGGCCTTGTCAGGACCTTCTTGTCCAGGAACAGCAGGGCAATCAATATCCTCCCCATTCTTCCGTTGCCATCGAGAAAGGGATGGATCATCTCAAACTGGGCATGCATGACGGCTGCCTGGATGAGAGGATTGAGATCCTTGCGCTGAAGAAACTGCTCCCAGTTTTCCAGCAGAGGCAATACATGGACAGGGTCTGGCGGAACAAAGCTTGCCGCATGCGGCCCTGCGCCTGGTGCGCCTATGTACACCTGCCGCTGTCGCCACTGGCCTGGCGTCTTGCGCGCTCCTCTCGCTCCCTGCAGCAGCTGTGCATGAAGAGCCCTGACCAGGGACAGGGTCAGAGGCCGCCCCCTGCCAATCTCTTCCAGGCCCGTCTGCAGAGCCTCGCTGTAGTTCACTACGTCCTGAACATCGTCCTGCCGTTCGACCGGTACGGCGCGGCCGGCATGTGCTTCCAGGATCTCGTCCAGTGTTGCGCGTATGCCTTCTATGGCGCTGGAGCTCCGGGCTTCCTGCAGAAGCCCTGTCTGCCAGAACAGGTCTGCCCTGGCAGAGACCTGCAGCATGCCACAGAGGTTCGAGACGAGTGCCGTCGCCTGAAACTCTGGCATGCCGAAGCTGCCCCACTTGTCCTCGCTGGCAGAGAGGGGCAGCGGTGGAAGGAGAAATGGTGAAGGGGACATCACAACCTCATTGTGAACAGTTTGTTTCCAGTCCAGTTGGATCAAACGAGCATTTGGGCATTTGCTTACAATATTTAGGCGATTTTTGTAAACAAAGCTTTTTGTTTCAACTGGAGTGGAGACAAGGGATCGACAGCAAGTGCTCCTTGCCCCCAGCCGTCCGATGCCTTTCGCTACGGACGGATGACCTTGTCGGCCTCGGCCAGACTGGTGACGATGTCCAGCATGTTGGTGGTCTCGCCCACCTTCTTGGCGTCCATGAGTCCGTAGTGGGTGAGGCAAGTGCCGCACACGTAGAGACTCACGCCCTGCTTCACCAGAGCTTTCAGTGCCTCCAGGGGCTTTCCTTCCTCGCAGGCCAGCCGCACACCACCGTTCAGGAGCACGACCCGCCACAGCTGATCGCCCATTTCCGGCAGAGTGGTCAGAAAATTGCCCATCAGCGCCCTGCCGAGCACGTCATCGCCACGGCCCAGTGTCTCGGTGGTAATGAGCACCACGCTCCTGCCCACCCGCGAGTGGCTGAACTGGCCAAACAGGCCGGACAGGGTGGACTGGCCGGATTGGGTGGACTGGCCGGGCTCCGCAGGCCCTGTTTCGTCAGCTGTCCTGTCGCCTTCCCTGCGCACGGCCTCAAGCGCCCATTCCGCGTCGCTGCGCTGTTCCACGGCAACCGTATAGCCATTCTTGCCGAGAAAGCGACTCACATTCTCCACAGCAGCGCTGTTGTCCACCAGAACGCTGAACGTGTCCGGCTGTTCGCTGGCAAGTAAACTGCGACAGCGTATTACCGGTTCGGGGCAGACAAGACCAAGACAATTGAGCTGCTGAGACATGAGAACACTCCTCTGGAACGTGGCTGAATCTGATTTTTCCGAACTCCTGGAGAGCAAGGGACGTCCCCTGAAAGCCGGCACAACAAAAAATCAGAGTGCCCCAAAAAGCTGCAAAGGTCCACAGGTCTGCATTTCTGCCCTGCAGACGGTTTTCCTCTTTTCCAATTGGACAGTAGCTCTTTTGCAGAAGGAAAAGGACATGATCCTTCCTGCATTCTTCCAGCCAGGATCATCATGAAGAACACAGGATGATGCCCATGCTCCACGAACATGCATCAAAAAATGCTCTGCTCTTCCTTGAAAGCATTCCAATACTCTGCAATATCCTGCTCTCCATGACAAGCCCTGCAGCTCACAGGCTTGTCCAAAAACCGGCCTGCTCCCTTGTTCCCCTGTCCCATCTTCTCTATACTCCACCAAGGCGGCAGAATCTGCTCCCAGGGGGGCCATAAACTCCATCTGCTCTGTGGCTCCATGCCGCATGCCCCCTTGTGCAGGCATGAAAACACGTCTTCTGACGACACGCCCTGCCTTCCTGCCCCCTTCCACTCATGCTCACACATGCAGCAGTCAGTTCGTTTCTGCTCCGTATATCTTCCAACAGGGCCCTTTGCCCCATCCTTACCGGAGAACATTCATGGCTTCATTCAGCAGTTCCCTTGTCGCCAAATCCCTGCGCACGCTCAGCCTGATGCTGCTGTGCTGCGTGCTCACCCTCACAGCCTTCTCCCAGGCAGCCCAGGCAGCCTCTCCCTCCCGCCAGGTGCTGGAAGTGACCGTCAACAAGGTCCTTGCCCTGCTGGCCGATCCTGCCTTTGCCAACCCGGCGACCAGGGAAAAGCAGCGGGCCCGCATAGAGGTTGAAGTGCGCAAGGTCTTCGACTTCTCGGAATTTTCCGCCCGCACGGCCGGACAGCGCTGGCGCTCCTTCAATGCCGATCAGCAAAACCGCTTTGCCGAGGCCTTTGCCGATTTGCTGCTCACCACCTACCTGGGCCAGCTGCAGAACTACAATGGCGAACAGGTCCGCTATACGGGCGAGCGATCCAATGCCAAGGGCACCAGAGTGGAACAGCTCACCGAAATCACCATGCATGACGGCAAGATCATCCCTGTTGCCTACCGCATGATGCCCAAGAAGGGCACCTGGGTTGTCTATGACGTGCTGGTGGAAGGCGTGAGCCTTGTCAAGAACTACCGCACCCAGTTCCAGGACATTCTGGCCACGGCCTCTCCCGACGATCTCATTGCCCGCATCCAGGCCAAGGCCAAGGAAGTGCGCAATCGCAAGTAACCGGTTTTCCAGAACACATTTTCTCTCTTCCACAAAGGCGGCTACAGATCTGTGGCCGCCTTTGTCAGTTCTTCGAACTCGTGCGCCAGCGCTTCCGCATGGGCATCGGTCCTTGCCTTCTGCCGCTCAAGATCGGCCTTGCTGGCACGCTGGCTGGCGCTGGCAGCCTCGCTCCGACGGACCCGATCCCCTGACGAGGCGGATGAAGCAGACGACGCTCTGGAAGCAGAAGCCCGGCTGTCCGTCCCGGCACTCATCCTGGCAGTGCTTCCCGGCAGCGCCGCGTCCTGTCCGTATCCGCCCTGTCCGTAGCCGTCGTGTCCGTCCTGATGCTCCGCATCTGTGGCAAAGGGCGAGGGATTGCGCTCCAGCTGCCAGTCATAGGGGCAGTGCTCGGTCAGCGCATCAAGAAAATTCCTGTCCAGGGCCGGTGCAAAGACAGCCCGCAGCACAGGTTCCCGGGCCTGCGCCGAACCTTGAGCAGGCCCCTGCGCCGGCCCCCGGGACGCTTCCCGGGACGCTTCCTGAGACGCTTCATCGGATCGGGCGCCTTCCAGCACAATGTCCACGGACACGGCTTCCTTCATGTGCTCAAGGACGGCCACGGGGCGCTCCAGCATGAGACAGCTGGGACTGTACTGCGTGGCACAGGCCCGTGTGGTCAGCACCCTGGGCTGCAGGGACTGTCCGGACTGTCTGGCCCGCCTGGACCTTGAGGGCAGCCAGGCGGTCACGGTCACGGGACGGCAGCGCTCCCCGTCCAGAAGGGGCTTTTCGCTGACCAGCAGGACCTGCAGCTCGCCGGCAAGGCACTGCGTCCACAGCCGCACCCGACCGCCGGCCCCCTGCAGGCTTGCGGCCTGGGTGGTCATGCGCAGGGCCGGCGTGCCGTCACGGCCCACTCCTTCCGACAGATGGATGCGCTGCGAAGAGGCAGAGGCCGTCTGCTTGTGAAATTCCACCTGCGGATAGCCCATGTAGTGTATCCACGTGCAGCAGGGCAAAAGCACAAGCCCTGCCAGGGCACAGGCCCGCAGGAGGCGCCCGTGCAGCCCAGGCTTCAGGCAGCCATCAGTCTTATGAATGTGTGCTGTCCGTCTCATGCCGCACCCCCTGGCCGCTCCTGTCTCTCAGGGCGGCCCCTTTGTCCTGCTGCTGCAGCTGCTGGTCCTGATCCAGTGGCCTGCATCAGGCTGCTTTCAGATCCCTGCCGTGCAGACCACGGATGAAGGCCGTTCTCCCAGGGCCTGCGAAGAGCCTGCCCTGTCCGCCAGGCTACTGCTTCTTGTGGGGCAGCAGCTGGCACTGGAACTGATGGCAGTACGGGCACTCCTTTTCCTCGCCCAGGCTGCGCAGGATGCCGCAGTGGTCGCCCTGGCCGCCTTCGCACTCGTGGAGCAGCGCCTGCAGATGACTGCGCAGATGCTGCAGGGAGGCAATCTGCTCGTCCACATTGCTGATATGCTTTTCCACGAGGGTGTTGATCCAGTCGCAGTTTTTCGTGGGATGGTCCTTGAAGGCCAGAAGTTCCTTGATCTCGGCAAGGGTCATGCCGTGCAGGCGGCAGTGGCGGATGAAGCGCAGCTGCTCAAGATCCTTTGTGCCGTAGACACGGTAATTGCCCTCGGTGCGCTCCGGGCTCTGCAGAAGGCCTTCCTTCTCGTAATAGCGTATGGTGACAACCTGACAACCGGCCTTTTTTGCCAACTCTCCAATCTTCATACGATCCTACTCCCGCATGCCCAATGAAGGCACACAGGGCTTCCTCCCTGATGCAAGAAAGACGCAAACGCCATGCCTTTTGCATATCCCTTGCCCTGAAGCAGTTCCCCCAAGGGGAACTGTCCGCAACAAAAACACCGCTCCGGGAACGAAAGCCTTCTCGCGCATGACTGTCCCTGCACAGGTCTCATCAGGCACACGAGCCTTTCCCCGGGGCTCAAAACGTATCCCAAGTCCGGCTGTCTGGCAAATGAACGACAAAGGGGCACAAGCCCCTTTGCCAGGTTGTGCCCCTTGAAAAAACGCTGCCACGGCACCCGCTGCGTCACAGGATGCGAGCCTGGCAGCCGGGGTGCGGGGTGGACGCTCTCGTTTGTACGGAATGATTTGTACGGATGACTTGTCAGGGATGCTTCTTACGGATGATCAACGAACTTGTTGGTCAGAGCCTTGCCGCCGTCATGGCAGGGGGTGCAGTCCATGACGCCCTTGGCCCAGTTGGCTTCCTCGCCCTTGGTCTGATGACAGGTGCCACAGGTTTCCACGGCTTCCTGCTTGGCAAAGGCGCCCTTGAAACTCTTGCCCTGGTCGATCTTGGCATTGAGAATTTCACAGGCCTTGGCAGCCACGTCGGCAGTCAGACGGCCGCAGCGCTCGTTGCGCTTCTTGCTGGTGGCCTCAATCTTGTTGGCATAGCACCACTTGGACACGGAGATGTGGCAGAGCACGGAACCGGCGGCATTGTTGGGAATCTCGCCTTCCACGCCCAGGGCCTTGGCAGGCTTGTAGATGGGCAGTTTGGTCACTTCGTACCAGCGGTAGAGCTCATTGACCATGGGGGTACGGTCATTGCGGCCCCAGAACAGGGCAAAGGCAGCGGCTGCACCATAGAGAGCGCCACAGATGGTGCCCCAGTCGGAAATGCCGCCCTTGTTGGCTTCCAGCATGGTGAAGGGGAAGGTATTGTAGGGAGCACCGTATTTTTCAGCCATGAGACCGATCAGGCTGTAGAAGCAGCCATACCCGCAGGCATAGCCCTTGTGCCAGTAGCCCTCGTAGGCCACGGCAGCCACTTCCTGGGGATCCAGCTTGTGCGGAGTCCAGCCAAAATCACCGCCAGTCTGTGCAAAGCGGGTCATCTTGGCGCTCTGAGGATTCTGAGCAGCAGCCTGGTCCACCATGCTCAGCAGGGCGCTGCCAGCAGCAACGCCACCCAGACCCAGCAAACATTGTCTGCGTGAGAAATCCATAGTACTCTCCTCGTGTTTTGATAAGACGCGAAATGCGTCAGGATAATGATTTTTGTTTTTAGCCATTGCAGAAAGAAAGGTCAAGAGGCCTGCATATTTTCAATTTATCAATACAACTGCAAGCAGACAACAACAAATATACTCTTACAATACAACGTATTGATATTTATTTCACAAGAAATAGTGTTTTATATTTCCAAAAAATCTATGTATTGCAAATAGAGACACGTTTTGTTTGCAAAATAAAAGGATCTGTTTTTACGAAAATTGCATGTGCCAAAAATCCGGAAGAGACGACACGGCAAATGTTGTGCAGGCTCCATTGTGAAGAAAGCAACAACGTGTTCTGACAGCTGACCGGGGCACCGAAGTGGCGCTCTGGATGGTGCTCCAGATGCCGGACTCAGCGAAGACGGACGCTGTTCTCGTGATGCACGTTGGTGGACAAAGAGAAAGGCGGCCCTTTCAGCATATTGTTTGCAAAGGCCGCCTTGAGTTACCTTAAGGTATTGAACAAATTGTCTCTCATAATTGACAAGGCATAAAGACAAGATTTTTTTATTTTTTACAAAAGCTCTCGTCCAAAGGATTTTATGACGTCTTCAGCATCTCGACCTGCAATCTTTTTCCCCATAGCCTCCTCTATTTTATCGAGAAGGACTGTCGCCCTGTCTGTCATAAATGCCGAAAAATCATCGCTGCGCAGCAAGTCTGGATTGATAAGATGTGAGCAAAGATGAGTATTCAGAGCATCAGGAGTGACATGCTGTTGCTGTTCGATAGAATTGATGTAGGCAGAGGGGGCTTTTCCTCCGAGGATACGATTGGTGCGCGCTGACAAGGGCGCCTTGTTAACGATACTGTTCCACTGCTGCTCCGGCAATTTTTTACGTCTGCAGTAGTCGGCAGGAAATATATGATGGATATCCACCGACTCATCAAAGTAGTTCATCTGCTGGAGGGGATCTCCACTAATGAAGTCACGGCAGCCTGCACGCATCATCAGGGCCATGAGCCCTTTATAGGCTGCACTGTTCCGTGTTTGCAAAGAAAGAAGTCGGACAGGGGCAAAGCTGGCGTCGCGAATGGTTACGGGTTCATGCCCGTTGTTCAGCCAGTCCTCAAAGTTTTGGATATCCTGCGCATAACGCGTTTCATTGGCACTGCCGTACAGCTCCCCCAGTACACCGCACCAATACCAACGCGCCAGCTTCTGCCTGACTGGATAGTCCTCGAAACGGTTTCCCAAACAGGCACAGATGGCGGACAGTGGAACCAGCTGCGTCTGATAGGGAAGATTGCGGATATCAAAAATATGTTGAGAATGAAGGAATTTTGCTGCCTTGCGCAAACCTTCGGAGATATCATCGGCATTTGTCTGATATTCCTCCAGTGTCAGACTGAGGACATCGCTCCGCTTGCAGCTCACTGCCGTTCCTTTCTGAAGGTGATGCCGATAGGAAGCCAGCAGGGTCACAGCAGCAAGGAAATCCTTGCCATCCACCCCTTTCAAAATGAGGTCTGTCTTCTGCAGGGATTTTTTGCGATCCTCCCAGTCATCGCGCAGACGAAAGCCGTCGCTGGCAAATGTGGCAGTCAGGAGTTCAAAGACAGTCAGGGCAACCCCGCCAGTATTCACATTCTCAAAGACCTGACAGACGGCTTCCTTGGGTATTTCCTTGCTCAACTTGATTATAGGAACTTTATACTCACGTAATGATTGAATAATTTGTGAGTAAAATGTACCATAAAAAGAAAACTGTTTTTCATTCAAGGAAAAATGCTGAATAAAGCCCATTTGCCAAATAGTTGTTTGCTGATCATCAAAAACAATATTGAGCGGGAACATCATAGCTTCATATTCTTTTTCCCTGCTTGAAAGATCCAGTACAATATTCCTGCCAAAGTTGCTCTTGACAATTTTTTCCTTGGGTACAGAAATGACTGCATCCATTCGATCCACAGAAGCATCAAGACACTTTTGCATATCAAGGTAATAGAGGCATTCCAGCTTTTTCTTCTTTTCATCTTGAGTAAGAACTGGACGCTTGCTCTGCAGAGCAAGAAACAGGGATGTCATGCGTTGCTGGCCATCAAGCAAAAGCAATTCGGCTTCATGAGTCCCATTGCTCCCTTCAAAAAGACGAGGAGCAAAGTGCAGACTCTCGCTTGTCTCCATGCTCATAAGCGCCCCAATAGGGTATCCCTGCGTAATGCTAGCGATCAAGGAGCGAATGCGCTTGTCATCCCAGACCCAGCCGCGCTGAAAATCCGGAAGCTGCATTTTTCCATCTTCGATATATCGCAACAGGTTCTTGAGCTGTGGCTCTTCTGTTCCAAAAGTATTGCTGATGATAGACATGGACTCCCCTTGAGAATTGATCAAAAAGAATGCTCTCTCGCAGACTTGCAGCTCATTGTAGAATCTACCCTGGAATCTTGACTCGCTTGCCAGGCATGTTCAACATTTCATAGCCACAGGCTGCAATGTATCAGTCATCAATGTTCAACTGTTTCATACGTCCATCTGGCTGCCCCTGCAAGACAGTGGCCTCAGAGGACAGACATGTTTTGCTGCATTGCTTGCGAGCAAAAAAAAAGGGCTGCAGCAGGACTGCAACCCGAACTTTCTCACATGGTGTCGAGGGCGGGACTTGAACCCGCACGGCATAGCCACTGCCCCCTCAAGACAGCGTGTCTACCAGTTCCACCACCTCGACGCGAAGAGAGTACTTACGCGAAAAGGACGGGTCTGGCAAGCAAAAAATGACGGTTTTGCCAAATTTGTTTCTTCTCTCTGCCATTCAGGCGAAAAATTGGCCTGCAGCAGGGATTGCAAGGCGCACAACACAAGGTCCGGCTCGCAAGGTACGGACTCCGGCCAGATCTTGCACATGGGGCCTGTCCCCTGTCCTGTCTGAGCCGCTTCCTGCTCCTTTTGCAAGCTGCATGAGTCCCCAAGTCCCGGAAACGCTCACGCCCTGCGCTGGAGCCCCTTTTGGCTCTTTACGTGCCCGCAATTTTTGCCCTATAGATTTTGCTCTCTGTATGCCTGCAGCCCGATGCAACAGGGCTGTCACCCTGAACCTGCCCCTGTGTGCGTGCCAGAAGTCCTTGTCCCTGACAGAGAAGGCTCCTGCTGCCGCAAGGGTCCGGTTCTTCCCTCTCCTTCCCATTCTGCCTGAACACAAGAGGTTTTGCCATGGATATTCGTCTCACTCTCAGTGATCTTGGACAGCTGCTCGCCAGAGGCGAGTACGCGGCCATGCTGCAGCGCTGTTCGGATCTGCTGGAAAATCCCACCCTGCCCGTCAATTACCGGGTGCTGCTCCTGGACCAGAAAATCAAGGCCCTCACCGGCCTCAACCGTGTGGACGAGGCCATTGCCACCTGCCAGGAAGAGCTGCCCCTCATGGAACAGCTCTTTGATCCCGAGCACCCCCATGTGGCCAATATCCTGCACAACCTCTCCATGTATCTTGGCGCCAGCAACAGGCATGAGGAAGCCCTGCCCTACAGCGAGCGGGAACTGGCCATTGTCAGAAAGCATGCAAAAGGATCGAGCCGCGAGGCCGATGCCCTTGTGTCCCTGGCAGAACATGTCTACGAACTGAGCCGCTTTGCCGAGGCAGACACAATTCTCAAGGAGGCCCTGGCCCTGTACGAGCGCAACGAGGGCCGCCGCAGCCTTGGCGTGTCCACCTGCCTCAACAACCTTGGCCGCAGCAGCGAAAACCAGGGCAGAAACGAGGAAGGCGTCACATACCTGGAAGAGGCCGCCAGCATCCGCGAGGAACTGCTGGGCGTCCACCCGGACTCTGCCTTCACCCTGCTCAATTACGGCACCGCCCTGGCAGCCACAGGCCAGTACCTGAAGGCAGCCCAGACCCTGGCCCACTGCGCAGCCCTCTACGAAGCCCTGCAGCTCTCGGATTCTCCCTATGCCGCTGCAGCCCGCAAGAACCTGGACATCTGCGCTTCGGCCCTCAATCCCGCAGCTCCTGAGACCACTCTGGCCGGCGGCTGCTCGTCCTGCCATCTCTAGGACGTCTCCAGGCAAAGACCTTGCCGACTGTGCCCCATATGGAGCTCATCCTGCTCTGTGCCGGAAGAAGTCGCCACCCAGGTGGCTCTTCCGGAACCTGTTGTGGCAAGGCCCCGACGGATCCTTTGTGCCAGCAGAAGGTCGGGGCCCTGCTCTCGCCCCCTGCTTCGCCCTTCGGAGCGGAGGACGCAGCCCATGTGGCCCGCTTTACCAATGCCCGGTGCCGCAGGATCCGTCACGAGGCCCGCTGTCTGCTCTGGTACGGCCTGCAGTATCTGTACGGCCGGCACAACCTGCACGACTTGCATGATTGGGGACGCTGTCCGGACAGGCTTGCTGGGAAGCGCCCAGGCGGCCTGACAGACAGACGGCCAGGCAGCGTTCCAGACACGCTTCCAGACGGACTGCCAAATGAACTGGCAGACGGGCAGGCAGTCATGCCCCAGGGCCTCACCCTGCACCATGATGCCCTGGGCAGCCCCTTTTTCAATGATGCACGCCTGCAGTGCTCCATATCCTACGCCAGGGATCAGGCCTTCTGTCTGCTGGGCCTGACAGAGCATGGAGTGTTTCCGCGCCTGGGCCTGGATTGCGAGGAGCTGCGCTTCACCCATCTTCCGCCCCTGTCCGTGTTCTCCCAAAGGGAACAGCAGGAGCTTGCCACGTTCCTGCAGCTGCAGAAGGAGACAAAAGAGAATTCGTCTTCCCTGTTCAATCAATCCCTGGGACAGGAACTCTCTGTTGCCCAGAAAACCCTGGCCAGCTCCTGTCTGCGGCGCTGGTGCGTGCGCGAGGCCCTGCTCAAGGCCCATGGCACAGGCCTGCGCCTGAAACCCTCTTCCCTTGATGCCGGCTTTCAGTGGCAGCGCTGCGGGGTGCAGCACATTGAAGGCCACAGCTATGCCTGGCGCTGCCTGTCCCTGCAGGGCCTTGTGCTCTGTCTGGCCATTGAGGAGCGGTCCAGGGTCCTGCTGCATCAGCTGCGTCTTGTGCGTGTGGACAGGACGGATATGACTGCATGATGGATAGGATGGACATGTCGGCCGGCACCAGTGCTGCCGGCTCCTGATCCTTCCTGATGGTCTCTCTCTTCCAGCCAGAGGGGGCTTTCCGGCAAAAGGGCAAAGAAAAAGCCCCGGAGCTGACTGGAGCTCGACGGGGCTTTTCAGAAAAAATCTTGGCAACGACCTACTTTCCCACATGAAGATATGCAGTATCATCGGCGAACAGGAGCTTAACTGCCGAGTTCGGAATGGGATCGGGTGTACCCTCCTTTC
>DXHV01000063.1 GCA_019113165.1 Candidatus Desulfovibrio intestinipullorum | reverse complement strand
CTTCAAATGGGGACAGTGCGAGGATGGGCTGGCAGGCTCCGTACGAGCAAGCTCGCACGGAGCCATCAGCCCATCCTTCGCCGACCGCCGCATAAGCCAAGCTTTTGTGAGTCCCCCGGCAAAGCCGGGGGTTTACCTGTGTTAATTAGAGCAGTTAAGACTTGTTGTTACGAGTTTTTTCGTTTTCCGTCAAAAGATTGATCAGTACCTGGCAGAGGATCATGTAGTCAATGGGCTTGGAGACATGGGCATTCATGCCCGCAACGGTTGTGGCCGCAATGTCCTCGGCAAAGGCATTGGCCGTCACGGCAATGATGGGCACACGTTCCGCATCGGGACGCTTCATGGCGCGTATGGCCCGTGCGGCCTCGCAGCCGTCCATCTCGGGCATCTGCATGTCCAGAAGAATGATCTGATAGGTCCAGGGCGCAGAGGCCGCAAACTTTTCCACGGCTTCCCGGCCGTTCCAGGCTTCGGTGACCTCCATGCCGCTCATGCCAAGCAGTTCCCGGGCAAGCTCCATGTTGACGGGATTGTCCTCGGCAAGGAGCACGGACACCCCCTGCAGGACGGACATGTCCGGTTTTTCCTGTCTGACAGGACTGGCAGGAGCCGCCTTCTGCGGCTCGCCGCCGGCCTCCCTGTCGCTGGCCTCTCCGGCCTGCGGGGTGCTGCCTTCGTCCTCATGCACGCCTTCGGCATCAGCCACGGCAAAGGGCAGGATAATGGTGAAGGTACTGCCCTGACCCGGAGCGCTGGTCACGTGGATTTCGCCATTCATCTGATCCACAAGATTCTTGGTGATGGCCATGCCAAGGCCCGTACCGGCCACGGAGCGCGTGGTAAAGCCGCTTTCACGCATATAGGGCTTGAATATCTCGGAGAGGAAGCTCTCGGACATGCCCTTGCCCGTATCCTGCACTACAATCCTGTAGCGGACCATGCCGTTCTGGGAAAAGCTCAGCCGATGCACCCGGACGCTGACCGTATCCTCTGCCTCGGTGAACTTGAAGGCATTGGAGAGCAGGTTGTTCAGAAGCTGGGCAATGCGCAGCGGATCGGCTTGGACAAGGGTACCTGTTTGTACTGTCTCCACCGTGAAGGTCTTGTGCTCCATCTCGGCCTGAATGACATAGGGCGCAAGACAGTCGCGCAGGCACTTTTCCAGATCCATGGGCTGCAGGTTGAGGGAAAACTTGCCCTGCTCCATGCGCGACAGCTCCAGGATGTCGTCAATGAGCTGCTTGAGCTGATTGCCGGCAAAGTGAATGCGATCCAGATAGCGCTTCATGTCCGCCCTATCGTCTGTGTGGCGCTGGGCCAGTTCCGTCATGCCGATGATGGCATTCAGGGGCGTGCGCATTTCATGGGAGATATTGCTGAAAAAGTTCTGCCTCGCCCTTGCGCTCTGCCTGGCCACTTCCAGGCTTTCCTTGAGCAGCTCGTATTCCTGAATCTGGGCCTTCTTCTCTGCGTCTATATCCCTGAAGCAGAGCACGACCTCTTCGGGAGCAAGCGACTCGTCAAAGAGCAGGCGCACATTGACCCAGCGGTATTCGTTGTCGAACAGACGCCTGAAATCCCCGCCAAAGTCACGCACGCGTCTAGCGACCAGCTTGCGGATATTGGAGCAGGAAAAGGTCAGCATGAACTCGCCGCTCGACTCGGGTGCAATGATGTCCTCCACTACAGTGAGGAGTCTGTTGTAGTCGCCCTGCTTGGGCAGCCTCTGGCGCACATAGTCCGAGCCCTTGATCATCTCGTAGGTCTTCTGGCCATAGTCGATGCGGTAGAGGGCATAGAAGGAATTGCCAAGGACACGCACGGTATCATTGGTCCTCCTGACCAGGGCATTGTCCTTGAATTTCAGCCAGGCGAGCAGCACGGCCGTAAAGCAGAGGGCTATGATGGCCAGCAGAAGAAAGCCCGTGAGCGTGTTGATGTCCCCCAGGATGTTCCTGAAAGGAATGGTCACTATGGTGTACCAGCCATTGGGCAGCTCCGTATAGTAGACCACCCGCTTGTCGCCCTTGTCGTCCTCAATGTAGGAATCATAGGGATAGAGCTCACCGGAGCGGATCTTCGTCAGCAGTCCGTTCAGGTACTCGGTCATCTCTTCCCTGCTCTTCTGCAGCTGTGTATGCTGATAGAGCACTGTGCCCTTGCTGTCGCAGAAAAAGAAGGAATCGCCCCTCAGCAGGTCATCGGGCTTGAAATAGAACTGGAAGCTCTCCGGGTAGATGTCAAAGGCCAGGACCACATTGCCCCTGGTGCACCGCCGCGCCAGGGTAATGACAGATCGGCCGGTCACGGCATCGGCATAGACATCCGTGTAGATGGTCTTTCCCGGCGATTCGAGGGCCTGCCTGTACCATTCGCGCTGTTCAATATCGAATTTTTCTGGAATCTTGCGGCCCCAGGCATCAATATACTTGCCATTGCGAATGACATAGGTGGAGAAGCTGTCATGGCCCAGTACGGTCTGCAGATGCCTGAAGTACAGGCCCAGTGAATACTCCACGCTGCCCGCACCATTGCGCTCGATGCTGTCGTCCAGCGAGGCCACGCCAAAGGAGAGCAGGGTCTCGTAAATGGTAAAGTTGCTTCGTTCCTCGGCCGCAAAATTGCTCGTGATGGACATGCCCATGCGCTGGGCATTCTGCAAAAGGGCATCCCTCAGAATATAGACGCCCCATCCGGCCATAAGGGTCAAAAACAACAGACCGATAATGCCAAGGAGAACTTTATACAACAGGGCTTTCTGCTTCATGGTGATGAGTGGCAGGGAAAAGGGGCTTTCCCGGTCCGGGTTAGGGGTGACAAAATGTGCCAGGCTCCTTGCGTGCCAGAGGTTCGGCAAAGGGTGTGTACAGAAGCGCTTTCTCAGGAAAAGGCCTTCTGCAGTGCGACGGTCACTTCCTCGTGCTTGCGCACGATCTCGGGCATGAGATGCTCCGCCTTCTCCCAGTCCCCGCTGCGCATGGCAAGGACCTGCTCTGTCAAAAGCGCATGCAGGGTAGTCATGGAAAGGTTGCCGCACACGCCCTTGAGTCCGTGGGCTGCCTGCAGGGCCTTGTCCCTGTCCCCGTCCTGCACTGCCTGGCACAGGGCCCGGTAATTGCCATCCAGGGAAAATTTCTGCAGAAGGCGCTCGGCCAGCGGGACATTGTCCATGCAGCGGGCCACCAGGTCGTCCACGTCAATGCCTGCATTCATCAGGAGATCCCTGCGTGCTGTCTCCATCGTTCCCTCCGTTGGTCTGAAAGTTGCCGAGAGTTTCTTGTTAATGGTCGTGCCAGGGGCTCTGCAGGGGACGGCACGCAGCTGGCTCTTTGGGGGATTTCCCCAGATTCCGGCCGTGTCGCTGTCCCTCTGTTCCGTGCCATGTTTCAGCTGCCTTATAGCATGAAACAGTGCCCTTGCAGTACTGCCAGGGCACAAAAAAAAGAGGAGCGTCATACTCCTCTTTTTTCGCTTGTGCGATCATGCCCTGACAGACCGTATGCCCGTCAGGGACTCAAGTATCTCTTGTGCCCTATTCGGCTTCCTGGGGAGCTTCCTCGGCAACCAGTTCGATGCGGGTGAAGGACTTCACGGTGATGCTGTCGCCCACTGCCTTGGCAGTTTCCTTCACGAACTGAGCCACGCTCTTCTTGTCGTCGCGGATGTAGGCCTGATCCATGAGGCAGACATCCTTGCAGAACTTGACCACACCGCCTTCGGCAATCTTTTCGATGATGTGTTCGGGCTTGCCTTCGTTGCGGGCCTTTTCACGGTACACGGAACGCTCGCGTTCGATGACAGCGGGATCCAGACTGTCGCGATCCAGAGCCATGGGACGCAGGGCAGCAGCCTGCATGGCCACTTCGCGAGCCAGAGAGACAACCTGCTCGTTGGCTGCCGTTTCGGGCTTGCCCACTTCCAGGATGGTCATCACGCCCAACTTGCCGCTGGCAGTGTGCAGGTACTGGCCAATGACTTCATTGGCAGCACGTTCGTACACATAGAACTTGCCCAGACGCATATTTTCACCGGTCTTGGCAATGAGAGCCTTCAGGTCTTCACCAACCAGGGCCTGCAGGGCTGCGTCGTCGGCAGGCATGTTGTCCAGGACGGCCTGGGCAACCTTGGCAGCAAAATTCTTGAAATCGTCGCCGCGAGACACGAAGTCGGTCTCGCACTGCAGGGAGGCCATGGCGACCCTGGAAGCATCGGCGTTCTGGGCAAAGACCACCAGGCCTTCGCTGGTGGCACGGCCGGCCTTCTTGGCAGCCTTGGCCATGCCCTTTTCACGCAGATAGTCAACGGCTTTTTCCATGTCGCCATCAACTTCAACCAGAGCTTTCTTACAATCCATCATACCTGCGCCGGTTCTCTCACGCAGGTCTTTCACCATTGCAGCGGTAATGGCCATTGGAATCTCCTTGATTTGTGTTCAATATGGGGCAGCATCATCGCTCTTGGCGACAATGCTGCCCCATTTTCAGTCAGAATACATGATCTGCTTCCAGCGACAGGCCCTCAGGAGCCCATCGACAGAGCACTGCTATTCGGCAGCTTCGGCGGCAGGCTTTTCAGCAGCCTTTTCCATAGCTTCTTCAGCACTGCCCTTGTCGCTGGCAGCGGCCTCGCCCTCAAGGCAGGCTTCGGCAAAGGCGCCCACGAAGAGCTTGATGGCGCGGATGGCGTCATCATTGCCGGGAATGATGTAGTCGATGACATCGGGATCACAGTTGGTGTCCGTCACGGCCACAATCGGGATGCCGAGCTTGCGGCATTCCTTCACGGCAATGGCTTCCCTGTTGGGGTCAATGATGAAGGCGAGCTGGGGCAGACGGTCCATGTTCTTGATACCGCCAAGAGCCTGTTCGAGCTTCTGCATTTCGCGTTCGAGAAGCAGGATTTCCTTCTTCTGGTAACGATTGATGGAGCCGTCGGCAAACATGGCTTCGAGCTTCTTCAGACGGTCGATGCTCTTCTGAATGGTGACAAAGTTGGTCAGGGTGCCACCCATCCAGCGGTTGCTCACATAGTACTGATTGGCACGGGTTGCCTCGGCGGCCACAGATTCCTGAGCCTGACGCTTGGTACCGATGAACAGGACCTTGCCGCCGTTGGCCACGGTATCGACAACCTTGTCATAGGCCACGCGGAAAAGTTTCACGGTCTGCTGCAGGTCGATGATATGGATACCGTTGCGGTCACCAAAGATGTAGGGACGCATCTTGGGATTCCAGCGACGAGTCTGATGGCCGAAGTGGACGCCGGTCTCCAGCATCTGCTTCATGGTAACATATGCCATGATAAAACCTCCTGGGTTCTACTTCCATCGAAACCCTAACCCTTCTACCCGCAAACCGTTTTGCAGGGCACCCCGGGTTGCTGTTCCGATGTGCTTACTTGATATGGGGGCTCTCCATATCGTATTGTGCCGCACAAGGCAAGCAAAAAAAGGGCCTGGACACGCACGGGACTGCCTGCCCGTGCACGACCGGGGCAAGCCTGCCCAATACATTCTTTAAGGAGGCGGCGCTTCCTCCTCTGCAGTCCCTTGCAGGGGATCACGCGTCGGTATTGGTGATGAAACAGTGTATGGACGGCCCGAATCTGCACAGACGTCTCAAAAAAATCATCGGTCAGGTCGAGGCCATCAACCGCATGGTCGACGAGGATGTGCCCTGCGAGGACATCCTGGCCCAGGTCAACGCGGCCAAGTCCGCCCTGCACAGGGTGGGACAAGTCATTCTCGAAGGCCATATCCGCCATTGCGTGCGCGACGGCATAGAACACGGAGATGCGGAAAAAACCATAGCCAACTTTACCAAGGCCGTGGAACGCTTTGCCAACATGTGAAAAGGCCGGATGAGACGAGCACTGCGTCCGTGACCCTTTGAAGGCAATTTTTCGACAGATGCACTGCTTGACAGAAAGGCCGTGCAGTGTATACCTGTACCCCAATATGTATATACCAATAGGGGTATAGGTAAAGGAGGCTTGCGCTCATGATGGATGCCCTTGAAAAACTCCTGGAATGGGGTGGCACGAAACGCGACATCATCTTTCTCGTCATTTCCGGTCTGGCACTGGTGGTCAGCGGCTTCGATCTGCTGCCCCTGCCCTTTGATGCAGCCTGGATAGCCATCATTCTCTGTGGTCTGCCCATCATCCTGGAGGCCATACACGGCCTGGTCACGGCCTTTGACATCAAGGCCGACGTTCTTGTGTCCATGGCCCTCATTGCCTCGGTCATCGTGGGCGAGGACTTTGCCGCCGGCGAAGTGGCCTTCATCATGCAGCTTGGCGGCCTGCTCGAAGAACTCACCGTGGCCAAGGCCAGGGCCGGCATTGAAAAGCTCGTGCATCTGACACCGCGCACCGCACGCATTGTCTCTGCAGACGGAAGGGAAGACATTGTCGCCGCCGAACAGGCCAGGGTCAACGACCTTGTCCGCGTCCTGCCCGGTGAAACCATTCCCGTGGACGGCGTCATTGTCTCCGGCAAGACGTCCGTCAATCAGGCGCTCATGACCGGCGAATCCCTGCCCGTGGACAAGCACGAGGGCGACGAGGTCTTTTCCGGCACGGTCAATCAGTACGGCGCCTTTGACATGCGCGCCCTCAAGGTAGGCGAGGACAGCTCCCTGCAACGCATGATCCGCCTTGTGCAGTCCGCCGATGCCAGCAAGGCCAAGATTGTGGGCCTTGCCGATCGCTGGGCCACCTGGATTGTAGTCATTGCCCTGGTCTCGGCCTTCATCACCTGGTGCGTGACCGGCGAAATCCTGCGATCCGTCACCATCCTGGTCGTGTTCTGCCCCTGCGCCCTAGTGCTGGCCACGCCCACGGCCATCATGGCCGCCATCGGCAATGCCACCCACCACCGCTTCCTGGTCCGCGAGGGCGATGCCCTGGAACGCCTGGCCAGGGTCACCAGAGTGGCCTTTGACAAGACCGGCACCCTGACCACAGGCACCCCTGCCGTGAAGGAAATCTACACCTTTACCGACAAGTACAACAGGGACACGCTCTATGCCCTGGCAGCCGCCGTGGAACAGAAGTCCGAGCATCCCTTGGGCAAGGCCCTGGTGGCAAGCTACAGGGAGACCCTGAAGAAGAATTCCTCCAGCACAGGCCTCAAAGAGGTCACGGACTTTGTTATGACGCCTGGCAAGGGTGTCGCAGGCCTTGTGGACGGCCACAGGGTGCGCGCCGGCAACAGGGAGCTCATGGAGGATCTTGCCCCTGGCGACAAGGGCCTGCAGCTGGCCGAACAGCACGCGGGCCTCGGGCACTCCGTCATCTATATTGCCGTGGATGACGAGCTCGCCGGCATGGTGGCCCTGGCAGACAGCCTGCGTCCCGATGCCGCAAGCACCATTGCCGACCTGAAGAAGGTGCAGGTCGAGCCCGTTCTGCTCACGGGCGACCATGAAAATGCCGCCAGGACCATTGCCTCCCAGGTCAGCATCAGGGAAGTACATCCCAACTGCCTGCCCGAGGACAAGCTGAACTTCATAGACCGCAGCGAAGCAGAAAAGGCGCCCGTGTGCATGATTGGCGACGGCATCAACGATGCGCCTGCCCTGAGAAAGGCCCGCGTGGGCATAGCCATGGGCGGCGTGGGCAGCGACATTGCCATCGATGCCGCCGACATCGTCCTTGTCAACGACGACATTGCCATGCTCCCTCACCTCTTTGCCCTGTCCAAACGCACCATGCGCACCATCACGGCCAACCTCACCTTCTCCATGGTGCTCAACTTCGTGGCCATCATTCTGGCCATGACAGCTGTCCTCAATCCCGTGACCGGCGCCCTTGTGCACAATGCGGGCTCCGTCTTTGTCATTGTCAATTCCATCTTCCTTCTGAACTGGAAGAGCGCTGTCTCCGCGCGGGTGCGCGCAGCCTAGAGCGCTTTACTGTTCAAACTTAACATGGTTTATCACTGCAATACAACGAAATTTCTATTATTTTCGATGATTTGTATTGCACCTTTCAAGAGTAAACCACTCTAGTGCAAGACTGTTTGCCGTCTCGGCAGTTTCTGCAGGCCTCTTCTGAGGCAACAGGGCTTCGGCTTCAGGCCGGAGCCCTTTTTTCATGCCTCCCGGCAAGGGAGAACAGGAAGGGAACTTTTCTTGTCCCTGTTCTTGCCCGCATGCCCCATGCATGTCCTCATTTTCTGTTGCACCACTGCGGCAAGTCCTGTATGCACAAGAAGCCTGAGGCTCACGTCTGTGAGACTGTCAATGGCCCTGTTTCCCTGCATAGAAGCAGGGCCGGCCAGGGCACAGCATAGTCTGTCTTCCCCTCATGCAGGAGGCAAAAGCACTGCCTCTCTGCCACCCTCCTGTCTCAAAATCCGGTTTTGTCCGAATCTTTCAGCTTATGAACGCTCTCCGTTTCCTGTCCCAAGCCTGTGTCGTCCTTGTCCTGGTCCTTGTGTCCCAGCTGCAGACTGCGTCTGCCAGGGACATTACCTGCGATTTCTATGACATTGCCAATGTGCCCGATGCCTGGCAGGTTTCCATGGCGCCCGGCTTCAACAATGCCCAGAAGCGTTCCCTTGCCCATTACTACAACAAGGAAAAGAATGCCTCTGTCATGATACAGATTGAGGAAGCCGGCGTGAACACGGATCTTGCAGCCACGGGCGAGCAGCTGGTCGCAAGCCTGCAACAAAGCGGCTGCACCATCCTGTCCGGCCCAGAGCAGGACGGCGCACTGCTGCGTCTCGAAGCCACCATGACCGGCACGCCTGCCCTCGTCTGGGTGGGCACCAACGGCGAGCTGACGGCCCTGACCGTCATTTCCGGCAACAGGGAGGAGTGCCAGAACTTCCTTGGCCTGATGCGCAATGCGGATCCCCTGCTCCTTCCCCAGGCTCGGCAGGTACGACCGTGATACTCCGGGTTCTCTTCTACGGCGACTCCAATACCTGGGGCTACCGCCCGGGCGGCGGACGCCTGCCGCCCAACAGGCGCTACACGACCATGGTCACGAGGCAGGCCCTCAATGTCCTGCCCCTGGTGGACGGTCTCAACGGCCGCTGCAGTGCCTGGGAGAGCCCGGTCTTTCCAAAGGAACTGCTCGGGGGTGCCACCCTGGCCCCGGCCCTTCAGGCACACGGGCCCCTGAACGGCCTTGTCATCATGCTGGGCACCAATGACGTGATGCCGCCGCTCAATCTCCCGGCCGCAGCCATCTGCGCCAACTTGCTGCGCATGATCACAACTGCCCGCGCCCTCTGCGGCCAGGATCTCAACATCCTCCTGGTCAGTCCTCCGCCCATGGCCGAGTGTGCCCTGCAGGATCTTGTGCAGGACTACGGCGCCGACAGGGAGGTGCTCTGCCAGGACCTGGCAGCCCCCATGGAGCGCCTGGCCCGCAAGGCCGGCACCTTCTTCCTGAACGGCGGCAGCATTCTGGCCGCCATGGATGCCCGCGACGGCTACCACATGGCCGAAGTGGGGCATCTGCGTCTGGGCCTTGCCATAGGTCAGCTCCTGCGCAGTCTGGACTGGCGCCAGAGCTGACCCTTGCCGGCTGCCCTATTTCCTGGGCAGGCTGGCCCGCCATTCAGGCCAGCAGGCAATGAGGGACTGCACGGCCTGTCCCCTGTGGCTGCGCGCCATCTTTTCCTCGCGGGTGAGCTGGGCTGCCGTGACGCCCAGCACCACGTCGGCAAAGACGGGATCATAGCCAAAGCCGTTGCTGCCTATGCAGGAAGGCAGGATGCGGCCTTCCCAGATGCCTTGCACGACCAGGGTCTCCTCGGGCTCGTAGAGTCCGGGGCTCACGCAGGCCATGCAGCAGACAAAGCGTGCCTGGCGCCGCTCGTAGGGCACATCCTTAAGCTCCATGAGCAGCTTGCGGATATTGCGCATATCCCTGCTCTCTCCCTCCATGGGCAAAAGATCGTCGGCATAGCGGGCCGAATAGATGCCTGGCCTGCCGTCCAGGGCATCCACCTCCAGGCCCGAATCGTCGGCTATGCTGATAAGGCCCGTGGCATCGGCCACGGTCGCGGCCTTGATGAGCGCGTTTTCGGCAAAGGTTGTACCGTCTTCCACGATCTCGCCCACCTGGGGAAAGGCCTCCAGACCGAGCAGTTCCACGCCGAGACTGCGCAGGGGTTCTGCCAGTTCCCGGACCTTGCCGGCATTGTGTGTCGCCAAAACAACCCTTTCCAGCTCTGCCATCTCGTCTCCTCCCTCTGTATCTTGTTGCGTACCAGTGTGCATGCAGGGAGTCCTGCCAGCGCACAGGGCAGAGACAGCCCCGCAGCGGCATTGCTCCTCGGCATTCCCTTGTTTTTTCAGGCTTCCGGTCCGCCCTTGGACAGGAGGCCTTTTTTGCCTTTCAGGCGCTTCTGTGCTAGCAGACTCACAGCCTTGCCTCAAGTGCAAAGACGTGCCTTAAGGCCGTCTGCAGACATCCTTACGCCTTCAACCGGCGGGCTCTGCCCGCATCGGAGCCGATATCATGCAGAATATTCTTGACTATCTCACTGTTCCGGCTGTGGAACCCCGCATTCCCATGCCCTATATCATTGCCGAGGCCGGTGTAAACCATGAAGGCAGCATGGATCTTGCCAAGCGCCTCATCTGCGAAGCCCGGGAAGGCGGCGCTGACGCCATCAAGTTCCAGACCTACAAGGCCGGCACCCTGGCCTCCAAGGACTCCCCTGCCTACTGGGATACCACCAAGGAACCCACCAAAAGCCAGTACGAGCTCTTCACCAGGCACGACTCCTTCTGGAAAAAGGAATTCGAGCAGCTCAAGCGTTGGTGCGACGACGAAGGCATTGCCTTCATGTCCACGCCCTTTGACGTGGAAAGCGCCCGCTTCCTCGATCCCCTCATGGATGTCTTCAAGATTTCCTCTTCGGACATCACCAACAAGCCCTTCATCGAATACCTGTGCGACTTCGGCAAGCCCATCCTGCTCTCCACCGGCGCCTCTGCCCTGCATGAAGTGGCCGAGGCCGTGGAATGGATAGAGGCAAAGGGCAACAGGCTGGCCCTGTTGCACTGTGTGCTCAACTATCCCACTCTGGACGAAAACGCGGGGCTGGGCATGATTGTGGGACTCAGGCGCCATTTTCCGCACCTGCCCATAGGGTACTCCGATCATACCCTGCCCGACGACATGCACATTCTCGTAACGGCCACTCTGCTGGGCGCCCGCATTCTGGAAAAGCACTTCACCTTTGACAAGACCCTGCCTGGCAACGATCACTACCATGCCATGGACAAGAACGATCTGGCCCTGTTCCGCAGCAGGATGCAGGCCGTTCTGACCAGCGTGGGCGATTTTGCCGTGCGCTCCTATCCGTCCGAGGAGCCAGCCCGCCAGAATGCCAGGCGTTCCCTGGTTGCCGCCCGTCCCATTGCCAGGGGCTGCGTCCTGACCAGAGACGATCTCACCTGGAAGCGTCCTGCCCACGGCATTTCCCCTCGCTGCATCGACGAAGTACTCGGCATGCGGGCCCGCAGGGACATCCCCGAGGACACCGTGCTCTCCTGGGCCGACCTCGACCGCTAGCCCCCTTCCAGATTCCCTTCCAGACACGTTCCCTGCCTGTCAGGGACAGACGTATTCCTTCCTTGCGGCAGGTCCCGCAGCCTTGCGGACCTGCCCGTTTTTGCGCACAAGACCATGCATCTTATAACGAGCCAGAACTCCGACGCCAGCACCCCTGCCAGCGAGCCTGTCCTGAAACACCTTGTCCTGGGGTCCATGCCTATCCCTTCCGATCCTGCCACCGTTCTTGCCGCAGGCCCCTGGTGCTTTGCCGGCCGGGAAGACTTCTTTCCGGACTGGGAAGATCACTATGCCCTTGCCCCTGAACCCCTGACGGACAGGACACTGCAGAAAAAGGCCATAGGTCAGGCCCTGTCCCTGGCAAGCGACATGATTCCGCGACTGGCCAGGCAGCTGCAGCCGGACCACGACCTGCCTGAGGACTACTGGGAACTTCTGCTTTCCCCCTACTGCATCAACGTGGCCCGCATCCTTGTCGAAATCTGGTACCGTGTTCAGGCCCTGGTGGACACGCACGGCAAAGAGGCCCTGCAGGTCGAGCTTCTGCCCGAAGAGTGCACCTTTCACATGGGCACAGATGCGGACGTGATCCTGCACGGCTGCCTCAATCCCGCCTGCATCCACTGGATCTTTTCCTGCCTTTTGCGGCCCCTCTGCCCACAAGCCTGGACCGTGACCGAGGGGGCCTGTGTCAGCGAGGAGTATCCGCAGCACAGGCCCGAGGGCACGGGCGCACGACTCAAGGACGCCCTGCGCCGCATGCTGCTGCGCCTGCCCTTCCCGCCGCTCAAGGGCATGGGCCTTGTGCGGGCCCTGCGCTACTCCCTGGCCCTGCGCCATGCAAGCCGCAGCGAAGACCACTCCCGCCCCTTGCGCGAGTTCTACGCAAGCAGCGTGACCGGAGCGATCCTGAATCTGCCCGTGGATCCCCTGCCCCTCTTCATGAACCTGCTGCCGCAGAGCCTGCGCGACCTCAGACATCCCGAAGGGCGCGTGACGCCCATGAAGGAGCCGCGGGTGCGGGCGGCCAGCATCCTCCTGTACGAGGACGCGTCCTACAGGCAGAGCCTTGCCCTGTGGCGGGCCAGGGGTGGACGGCTTGTCTGCGTGCAGCATGGCGGCAACTACGGCATGATGCAGCACATCTCGGCCATGGAGCTTGTGGAATACACCCAGCATGCCTTCATCACCTGGGGCTGGACCGAACAGGAAAGCGCCCTGGGGCCTGTCTGCGGCAAGGCCAACTTTGTGCCCCTGCCGGCTCCGCAGCTCTGTCGCCTGCACAACTGCTGGCGCGGCGGCAACAGGACGCTCATCTTTGTGGGCACGGAAATGCCGACCATCGGCTATCAGCTGGATTCCCACCCCACCCCTCTGCAAAACGTCCAGTACCGGGACGACAAGCAGTGGTTTGTGGAGGCCCTGGGCAAAAGGCGACAGGAGTGCACCCTCTACCGGCCCTACTTTCCCGTGCCAGGCACCCTGGATGATGCGCCCTGGGTGCTGACCCGCTTTTCCAGGGTGCACCTGTGCTCGGGTCCCCTGACCCCGCAGATCCTCAACTGTCATCTGCTGGTTCTTGATCATCACGGAACCACCCTGCTGGAAGCCATGGCCGCCAACGTTCCCCTTGTCTGCTACTGGGATCCCTCCTGCTGGCCGGTCAATGCCGCCTTCCAGCGCCTTCTTTTGCAGCTTGCCCAGGTGGGCATCTGGCACTCCAGTGCCGAAGCAGCCGCCATGCAGGTGGACGCCATCTGGGACAATCCCGCTGCCTGGTGGCAGTCGGATCCCGTGCAGAAGGCCAGACAGGCCTTCCTGGATGCCTTTGCCCACTCGAGCAGACGGCACTGCGATGCCCTGTGGACGGGCATGCTCAGGCGCCTCTAGCTCCTTTCAAGAAAAGACCAGGACAAAGCCCGCACGGGCCATCGCCTGCGCCTGCGCCTGGCTGTCCGCTCTTTTTTGCCTTTTTCCTGTTTCTTTCGTCATGAACCGTGGCCTGAAGGGCCGCGGTCTGTCAGGAGCCACATGTCCCCTACGTCTCTCTTTCGCTCTTCTGGTCCTGCCCTGGCTCTGCTTGTCCTGTGCACGGTCTTCTGCCCCCTGGTCCTTGCGGTCCCGGACGCCCTGGCCGCCAAGGGACAGCCTGCCGCAGAAGCAGCCCAGCGCACGACCAGCGAGGATCAGGCCACTCTGCAGCTTGTTCAGGAAGCCCTGGACAAGGAAGACTACCGCACAGCCGTGGCGCTCCTCACTCCCCTGGCCAACAAGAAGAACGCCGAGGCGGCCTTTGTGCTCGGCCGGCTCATCCAGAGCGGCAAGGGCGTCCGCAAAAGCCGCACCAGGGCAGCCCAGTACTTCAAGATCGCTGCCGAGCAGGGCGATGTGCGCGGCCAGAATGCCTATGGTCAGGTCCTGGCCATGGGCGAGGGTGTGCGCCGCAACTTCCTGGAGGCCTCCAGATGGTTTACCAGGGCTGCCGAACAGGGCCATGCCCTGGCCCAGTACAACCTGGGCTTTCTCTATGCCAACGGCAGGGGCGTGAAGCGCGACGAGGACAAGGCCATAGACTGGTACTCGCGGGCCGCCAACCAGGGCCTGGCCGACGCCCAGTACTCCCTTGGCTGGATCTACATGAACTCCAGGGGCAGCAACCAGGACGACACAAAGGCCGTGCACTGGCTGGAAAAGGCCGCCGAACAGGATCATCCCAAGGCCCAGAACAATCTGGCCTTCATGTACGCCCAGGGCCGCGGCTATGCCCTGGATTACGGCAAGGCCCTGCAGTGGTACCAGAAGGCTGCGGATCAGGGCTATGGTCCGGCCCAGTACAACATAGGCTTTCTCTACGAACAGGGCCACGGCGTGCCCCAGGACTACGGCAAGGCCGTTGAATGGTACCGCAAGGCTGCCGAAAACAACGAGAGTGCCGCCCAGTACAGCCTGGGCCTCATGTACGAGCAGGGCACGGGCGTGCCGCTGGACATCGACGAGGCCAGGCGCTGGTACACCCTGGCCGCCAATAACGGCGATCCCGACGCCAAGAAGGCCCTGCGCCAGCTCAAGCGCACCAAGGCAGGCAAATAGCCGGCAACCTGGCCATCAGGCCTGTCGTTTGATCAAACCGCAAATCCCCTGGGAGTGTGCCCCGAGCACACTCCCCCTTTTTTGTGCAAGGGGTCCGGCAAGGAGGCCTTGCAAAGTCCCCCCTGATCAGCCGCGCTCTGCCAGGGCCCTGCGCACGGCCGCATAGGCGCTCTCTGCGGGCATGGGCACGCCTGTCCACAGGGCAAAGGCGGCACGGGCCTGTTCCACGAACATGGCCACGCCGCTCTGCGTCTGCCAGCCCGCGGCTGCGGCCTCGCGCAGAAAGCGCGTCTGCTCGGGCGTGTAGACAATGTCATAGGCAAGGCCCGTGCGCCCGGTAAAGAAGCCGGCCTCGTAGGGGGTGTCGTCCTCACGGGCGCCCTTCATGCCAAGGCTTGTGGCATTGACCACGAGATCGCAGTTCACTTCCCCGCGCTGTTCCCAGGGCACGCAGTCCGTGCCGAACTCGGCGGCAAGCTCCAGGGCCCTGTCATGGGAGCGGTTGGCAAGGCAGATGCGCTCCAGCCCAAGCTCCTGCAGGGCGGCAAGGGCAGCCCTGGATACGCCGCCAGCCCCAAGAACAAGGGCCTGCCGAAACTTTCTGCCAAGCAGGGGCGCCATGAAGCCGGTCACGTCCGTGTTTTCGCCCACAAGCGCTCCGTCCTGCCAGTACACCGTGTTGATGGCGCCCACGCGCCGGGCCCGCTCGCTCACCCTGTCCACGTAGTCCATGGAACGCACCTTGAAGGGCAGGGTTATGTTGCAGCCGGAGATGGGCAGGATGCGCATGGCCTCGAAGAAGGCGGCCAGATGTTCCTCTGTCTGAGGAAAGGCCAGGTACACGCCCTCTGTACCCGTTTCGGCAAAGGCCTGGTTGTGAATGAGCGGACTGAGCGAATGGCCAAGGGGCTGGCCGATGACGCAATAGAGTTTTGTGCCGGACATGGGATGGGACTCCTTGATATTGTCTTCTGTCTTGCCATGAGAAAGGAACGATCTGTTCCAGGCATTGTGCCACAGGGGCTGCGCCCTTCTCAAGGTCCGGTCACACTGCCCCCCAGTTGTTTGTTCACCATCATCAACCCGCAGGCTCCCGGAGCCTGCATGGAACGCCATGTCTGACACTCTCCCCCAGGACAGCCTGAGCACGGCTCAGGCCATGAAGCTTGGCTTTTCCCGATCCCTGCCCATTGTGCTCGGTTATGCGCCCGTGGCCTTTGCCTTCGGCGTGCTGGCCACGCAGCAGGGCATGCCGATCTGGCTGGCTACGGCCACGTCCGTCCTCATGTTTGCCGGGTCCGGACAGTTCATCACCATTTCCCTGTGGTTTGCCGGAGCAGGCTACATTTCCACGGCCCTGGCCGTCTTTGTGACCAATCTGCGCTACGTGCTCATGGCCGTGGCCCTGGCACCCCATGTCCGGTCCCTGAAGGGCCTCTCGCGCTTCATCTATGGCTGGCAGATCACGGACGAGCTCTTTGCCGTGCACATCACGGCCTTCCAGCAGGGCTGGAAGCTCAACCGCACGGCCATCTTCTCGGCTACCACCCTGGCCCAGGCCTCCTGGGTTCTGGGCACCCTGGTGGGCGGCCTGTGCGGCAGCGTGGTCACGGACGTCAAGCCCCTGGGCCTTGACTACGCCATCTCGGCCATGTTCCTGGCTCTGCTCATCCCCCAGTGCACGGACAGGCTGCATACCATCACGGCCGTGCTCGCCGCCTTCTTCTCCGTGGCCCTGCATCTGGCAGGCCTGCATCAGTGGAATGTGGTGCTGGCCACCATCCTGGCCGCCACCATGGGCACCCTGCTGGCCAGACGGGCAAAGCCCGGGGAGGCCGCATGAGCACAACTTCCCTCTCCGCCATGGTGCTCTGCATCCTTCTGTGCACTCTGGCCACCTGGCTTCCGCGCCTTCTGCCCCTCTATGTCTTTTCCAAGGATCTGCCTTCCTGGCTCAAGGACTGGCTCAACTTCATTCCGGCCGCCGTCATGGCAGCCCTGGTCGCGCCCGATGTCTTTCTCTACGGCGGCAGCTTCAATCCCAATCCCCTGGACAATCTCTTTCTGCTCGCAGCCATCGCGGCAACCGTCTTCTGCCTGATTGTCCGCAACTTCTTTGCCACCATCGTCTTTGCCATGGCCTTTGTGGCCGGCATGCGCTACTTCGGCCTGGCCAGCTGAAAGAACCAGCAGGCCGCATGAAGCATCAAGGGGGGAACAGACCATCAGTCTGTTCCCCCCTTGGTCATCGCATTCTCTTGCCTCTTCGTGAAGATCCGCTGCGGCCTAGCGCTTGCTTGCGTAGGGGATGCGCTCCACAAGACGGAGCTTGGGCGTGCTCTCTATGCGGTAGTACTGATTCTGGGGCACGAACATGTAGGGAATGTCCTCCATGCGCTGGCGCAGGAACATGGAAAGAATGACCCTGTTGATGGCCTGATGGCCCACAATGCAGGTGGGCGCCCCCCCGGACAGGAAAAGGGCCCGGCGCAGGCCGCGCAGCACGCGCTGCATGACCATGGCATAGCTTTCGCCTTCGGGGTAGCAGTAGTTGAACTTGTCGGCATTGCGCTGCCTGGTCACCTCCGGCATCTGTACCCTGATGTCCTGGTAGCACATGTTCTCGCACAGGCCGGCATTGAGTTCGTCGAATTCCGGCAGGGCACGGATGATCACGTCGGGCCTTGTCCTGGCCAGATACATGGCCGTTTCATGGGACCGGCGCCTTGTGGACGTGAAGATGTAGTCAATGGGTACGCCTTCCATGTGGGCCGCCAGGCTGGCCGCCTGGGTACGCCCCTTGGCCGAGAGCAGGGGATCCCCGCCAATGCGGCCCTCGGCATTGAACTCGGTCTGGCCGTGGCGCACAAGATAGAGGTTCTTGACCCAGGTGGTGACCACCAGCTCGCGGATGGCCGGATAGAAGGGCGATCCTTCCATGGGGCTTTCCGCCAGGATGCGGTTGGCCATGGTGTCGACGCACAGCCAGAACTTTTCCTCGCTCAGATGCTCGTAGATGGATTCGTAGTAGGCGATACGGGCCTTGAAGCTCTGGACGGCCTCTTCCTCGCTGTAGCCGGCGTATTCGGGCAGCTTGGCCTTGTTGCGGATGCAGGCCTCGCGCAGCAGGGGATCCTCGTTGACACATTCCACAAAGAGCACGGGATGGTCGCTGAGCGTCTGCTCAAGCAGCCGGCGGCGCCGGCGGCTGCCGTTGGTGGCATCAAGAATGGCCACATCGCCGCCTTCTTCCAGCCATTTGCGTGCCTCTTCCATGTTCTGCAGGGCAATGCGTTCCCGTATTTCCCGGCCTTCCTCGTTGCCCGGTGCATACCACTGCGACTCTGTGGACTCCGGTCCCGTGAGCCGACGGCGCAGCTCGCCATTGTTGAAGATGGCGCAGGCTATGCCTTCGCCCTGCAGGTCATCGCGTATTCTGTTTGCCAGTGTGGATTTGCCGCTGGCCGGCAGGCCGACCATGGCCACGTAGAGCTTTGGCATCATGTATCCCCTGAAAAAAAACAGGACCCGGATACGCTCCGGGCCCCTTGTACAGACAAAGCTAACGGACTGTCAGCTTCAGGAATTTCTTCTTGCCGAAGCGGATGACGTAGCTGCCCGGCGCAAGCGGCGTCTTGTCGTCCTTGCACTGGGTGCCATCAATGTAGAAGCCTCCTTCGGCTATCTTGCGCCTGGCCTCGCTGCGGCTCTTGGCCAGGCCGAAATCGGCGAGAATGGACACGGGATCGCTCTTTTCCCCGCTCTCGCAGGTCCCCTCGGGCGCATCCTGGGGCACGCCGCCATTGGCAAAGACGGCATTGAAATCCGCCTGGGCCTCGTCGGCTGCCTTCTGACCGTGGAAGCGGCACACGAACTCGTGGGCCAGCTCTTCCTTGGCCTTCTTGGGATGCAGGCTGCCGTCGGCAACGCTGGCCTTGAGGGAGGCAATCTCTTCCATGCTCTTCGCAGACAGAAGCTCGTAGTAGGTCCACATGAGATCGTCGGACACGCTCATGGTCTTGCCGAAGATCTGCGAGGGCGCCTCGTCAATGCCGATGTAGTTCTTGTAGGACTTGCTCATCTTGCGGACGCCGTCCAGACCAACCAGCAGCGGCACGGTGAGGATGCACTGCGGCTCCATGCCATAGTGGGACTGCAGGTTGCGGCCAACAAGCAGATTGAACTTCTGGTCCGTGCCGCCCATTTCCACGTCCGTCTTCAGAGCCACGGAGTCATAGCCCTGGCAGAGGGGATAGAGGAATTCGTGGATGGCAATGGGCGTATTCTCGCGAAAACGCTTGGAAAAGTCGTCACGCTCCATGATGCGGGCCACTGTATAGCTGGAGGCCAGGCGGATGAAGTCCGCTGCGTCCATCTTGCCCAGCCAGTGCGAATTGAATTCAACAATGGTCTTTTCCGGATCAAGAATCTTGAACAACTGCTTCTTGTAGGTTTCGGCATTGGCGTTGACCTGCTCCTCGGTAAGGGGAGGACGGGTCTCGGAACGGCCGGACGGGTCACCGATACGGCCGGTAAAATCGCCGATCAGGAAGATGACAGTATGACCAAGATCCTGGAAATGGCGCATCTTCTGCATGATGACGGTATGCCCGAGATGCAGGTCCGGCGCAGTGGGGTCAAAACCGACCTTGACCCTGAGCGGTGTGCCGCGAGACAGCTTCTTGCGCAGTTCCCCTTCATCAATAATTTCTGCAGCGCCCCGTTTAATCAGTGCCATCTGCTGTTCAATATCCAGCATCAATCGTTCTCCTTAACAAAATTTGGCTCCACGAAAACTGAGGTCGGCTTGCGACTGTTCTGCCGCAGGCGGGCGTTCTGTTTCAGGCCAGCGTGAGAATGGGGCACCATACCGCCCCTTGGAGCAAAAAGCAAATAAAACGCTTGCGTTAGCAATCTCAGTTCTTTTTCTTCAGCCCCTCGCACTGTCCGAAAAGCGCAAGTTCAACCCAGTCGTAGCCGAATTCCAGGGCTGCCTCGTCATCTGTCATGATGGCGGCCTTTCTCTCCTCGCTCACATCTACCCTGTTGAAGAGCTTCATCTTTTCGATGAATTCGCGGAACTTGTCCAGCTGGTAGAGGCAGAGCACGGCCATGTTGCCCACCTTCTGGCTCACCGGGCCGCCGGAGGCCGTGACCATGGCGCCCAGGCGCATGTAGCGGTCATTGGACCTGTTGTAGTCTTCCAGCTGCTCATGGGCAAACCACTCCTGCGGCGTCCAGTCCCTGCCCGCGTCAAAGCCGCGGCAGTGCGGTTCCTGCACAAGGTAGAAGGTCTCCGACACTCCGTTGCGCGAGAGACTTGTGCCCCTGCCCAGGGGATAGCTGCGACAGGCGCCCGGACGGTCATCATAGACATGACAGCCGGCAGGGGTCACGAAGGGACAGGTCTCATCCGGATCCTTGAGCATGCGCAGCATGGCTATGGGCAGCCCGGAATCGGGGAAGGACTTGAAGGTGGCAAAGGTTTCCAGAAAGTCGGCACTGGCCATGCCCAGCCTGCGGCACAGGCGCAGGACATCGTAGGGGGTCAGGGGCAGGGTGAGCTGCCTGCAGCAGCGGTTGAAACAGGGAACGTCCGGTGTGCACTCAAAGCAGAAGGTCTGACCTTCCTCCACCGTGGGCAGGGAATCCAGGTATTTCTGGGCACGTTCTTCATCAAGCAGGGGATCATTGCCCTGTGCATTCATGCTCTGTGCGCTCATGCTCTCTCCTTAGGAAAAACACTTGCAGTCGCCGTGCGCTTCCCTGGTCTGTGCCCTGTTTCCGTGGCCACGAGCAATGAACACGGGAAACGGGCACGGGAAACACACGGTTCCGGTGCAGAAAAAGGCGCATGGGGACAACCCCTTGTGCGCCTTCCCGAAGCTCCTGTCCCGGTCTTGGGGACAGGGGCGTGCAACAGTTCAGAAAAACTAGATGACCTTGTTCAGGCTGTACTCAATGATACCCTCGGCGCCGGCTTCCTTGAGTCTGGGAATGAGGTCGCGCACGATGCTGGTTTGCACCACCGTTTCCACGGAGAACCAGGTGCCGTTCTGCAGGGGAGAAATGGTGGGAGAGTTCAGGGAGGGCAGCATGGCTTCCACCTTGGCCAGGTTCTCGCTGGCCACGTTCATCTTGATGGCCACCAGGCTCTCGGCACGCAGGGCGCCTTCAAGAAGGAGATTGAGCTGCTCAATCTTGCGGCGCTTGACCGGATCGGCCCAGGCTGCGGGATTGGCAACCAGCACGGGGTTGGAGCACATGACCTCGTCAATGATGCGCAGGCCGTGAGCACGAATGGTCGTGCCGGTCTCGGTCACTTCCACTATGCCGTCGGCCAGGCCTTCCACGACCTTGGCTTCGGTGGCGCCCCAGGAATAGAAGATGTTGACGTCAACACCCTTGGACTTGAAGTAGCATTCCGTCAGATGCTGCACTTCGGTGGCGATGCGCTTGCCGGCCAGATCCTCGGCCTTCGTGTAGGGCGAATCGCCGGCCACGGCCAGCACCCAGCGGCTCTGGCGCAGGGAGTTCTTGGAATAGACAAGGTTGGACACCTGCACGACCTTGTCTTCCAGGTCCATTTCCTTGAGCCAGTCCAGGGCGGAAATGCCGGCATCCAGAATGCCGGCAGCCACGTAGCCGCCGATTTCCTGCACGCGGCTCAGGGACAGCACGATCTCGGGATCGTTGATTTCGGGGAAGTAGTTGCGTTCGTGCTTGTGAATCTTCCAGCCGGCACGGGCAAAGAGATCGTCGGTTGCGTTTTCAAGAGAACCCTTGGGAACACCGAATTTCAGAACGGGCATTTTCTTATCCATGGCTTTTTGTCTGCTGCACAAGGACTGCCCCCAAGGGGCAGGCTGCAGCCCTCCTTAAAAACAAAAGAGAAGTTGAGTATTTGCAGACGGGACGGCACACAGACTTCCCCAGGATCCTGGCCCTGTGATCCTGTGCGCCTGACGATCTCCTGAGGGATCGTGCTACTTCCCGTACACTTTTTCAGGATCAAAGATCTGTTCCGAACACAGGGTCTCCTCCCGTCCGTCCCATTTCCTGTAGAAACAGGAACGACGCCCCGTGTGGCAGGCAGCATTGCCTATCTGGGTCACGGCAAGAAGGATAGTGTCGCTGTCGCAGTCAAGCCGTATGGAATGCACCTTCTGCACATTGCCACTGCTCTCTCCCTTGTGCCACAGCTTGCTCCTGGATCTGCTCCAGTAATGCGCTTCGCCGGTTTCCAGGGTCTTGTGCCAGGCCTCTTCGTTCATGTAGGCGAGCATGAGCACCTCGCCGTCTTCAGCGTCCTGGACAATGGCTGGAATCAGTCCCTTGGCAAAATCGGGGACAAAGGAAGAACCGGAAGGAAGAGGTCCCGGTTGGAACGAGCCTGGCTGCATGAAAACCTCCTTGAGGGAAAGCAGGGCCCTTCCCGGCCTGCTGCCGGAGAGGCACTTGCATGGCGAAAGGGGACACAAGACAGCTCGTCTGCGGCGCCGCGTCATGCAACTCCCGAGAATGGGCAATCAACTAGAGATTGCGTAACCTAAACACTTCTTTGTCTCTAGGCAAGAAGTTGCACAGGTCTTTTGCCATTGTCACCCAATTGCCTTGAAAGCCCCTGCCACTGCCTGGGAGCCGCCTGCCTGCCGAGCCCGGGCGATCCTAAAAACCTTTGCAATTCTTGGCATACCCTTGCGAGATGCTGTGCTTTGTGGCATAGCTAGCCCGGCTGTTGCCAATGGTTTTGCAGGCAGAAGACTGCCTGCCTCCCCACGCACACTCTTCCTTCACCCAGATGGTGGTCTTTTCTTTTTACCCGGAACCTACCCGTATGTCAGACAGCGATCATACTCACCCTCAACCACCCGCCAATACCGCTGCGCCCGTCAGTGGCGCTTCTTCTGCCAAGCCCTCTCCCCTTTCCCAGGACACTGCCGAAGCGGCTTCTCCAGCTGCTTCCGATGCTTCCCAAGCTGTTTCCCAAACCGTTTCGCAGACCGCTCCAGCGGACACTGCTGCTGCCGATTCAGGGGCCGCCCCTGCGGCCGCCCAGGCCAGCGCGACAGCTCAGGCCCCCGGTCAGGCCGAGGCGCCCCAGGCTCCAGGCTCCAGGGACGATGTCCTGACCGGCGACGGAAGCGAACTCGAAATTTCCCATCCTGACAATGCCCTCATGCCCGTCAGCCTGGATCAGCTGCCGCCTGCCATGCAGGCCGCCTGTGCCAGGGCCGGCTGGACCAGGCTCATGCCCGTGCAGTCCCTGGCCCTGCCCTACCTCATGGACGGACGGGACATCATGATTCAGTCCAGGACCGGGTCGGGCAAGACCGGCTGCTACCTTCTTCCCCTCGTTCCCGCCCTGCGGCCCGATCAGGCGTATACCCAGGCCCTTGTTCTGGTGCCCACCAGAGAGCTGGCCCTGCAGGTTGCCGAGCAGGCCCGCATCCTCTTCGATGGCACAAGCATTCGCAGTGCCGCTCTCTACGGCGGCGTGGGCTATGGCAAGCAGCTGGAACAGCTGCGCGAAGGCGCCCATCTGGTCATAGGCACGCCGGGCCGCATTCTGGACCATATTCTGCGGCATTCGCTCAATCTGGAGCATCTGCGGGCCCTGGTCTTCGATGAGGCGGATCGCATGCTCTCCATCGGCTTCTATCCCGACATGAAGGAGCTGCAGCGCTACCTGCCCAGGAAGCGCATCTACACAAGCCTCTTCTCGGCCACCTATCCGCCCTACGTGATCAGCCTGGCCCACGAGTTCATGACCAGCCCCTCCCTGCTCTCGCTCTCGCAAAAGCAGGTCTATGTGGCCGAGGTCCAGCACTATGTCTGCCAGGTGCAGCCCATGGACAAGGACCGCGCCCTTATCCGTCTCATCGAGATGGAAAATCCCGCCTCGGCCATCATCTTCTGCAATACCAAGGCCAACGTGCACTATGTGACCGGCGTGCTGCAGGGCTTTGGCTACAATGCGGACGAGCTCTCCGCCGACCTGTCCCAGAATCGTCGCGAGGACGTCATGCGCAGGGTGCGCGAGAACAAGGTCCGCTTCCTGGTGGCCACGGACGTGGCCGCCCGCGGCATCGACATCCCCTGCCTCTCCCACGTCTTTTTGTACGAGCCGCCGGAGGATCACGAAAGCTACATCCACAGAGCAGGCCGCACGGGACGCGCCAATGCCGCAGGCACAGTCATCTCCCTGTGCGACATCATGCAGCGCATGGAGCTCGATCGCATTGCCAAACATTACAGCCTGCACCTGCAGGAAATGGCCAATCCCACCGACGAGGCCGTGGCCGAAGTCGTGTCCAGCCGCCTGCTGACCCTGCTCGAATCCCGCTTCCGCAGCCTCACCTCCCTGGAAAAGGTGCGCACCCGCCGCTACAGCGAGCTCGCCAGGACTCTTGCCACCATGCCCGAGGACGAGGAGAGCGAAGGCAGCGGCGTGAGCCTGCTGGCCATGCTCCTTGATGCCTTCCACCACAATACCCTCAATGCCCTGAGCCTGCCGAAGGATCGTCAGCCCAGGGGCGAACGTCTGGAAAAGGCCGCCAAGTCCTCCAAGCAGGAACGCAGAAAGAACGATGGCCGCAAGGACAAGAAGCGCCAGAACGGTTCCAGGGACGCATCCAGAGACGCTTCCAGGGGGCCGTCAGCAGACACGCCTCAGGCCGACGACGAGACGGCTCCAGCTGCACCTGCCGAGAACGGCGTGCAGGCCGAGGAAACAGCTCCTGCCCGGCAAAAAGGCCAGGGCAAGAAAAAGAAGAAGTCCGGATCCGGCAGCGCCAAGTCCGCAGGCAAGAATGCCCAGGACAAGCCCAAGAAGTCGTCCAGGCCCATCTTCCTTGGCAATGACGCAGGTCTGCAGGACGAAACGCCTGTCACCCCCGAATCCCAGGGCATGGAATCGCCCTCTGCCGCCCAGGACAGATCGGACAAGAAGAAGACGTCCCGCAAGCGCAAGCGCCGCCACAAGAAGGGCCCCTCCGAGGGCCAGGAGGCCGGCATGCACGCTTCCGAAGCCCAGGGCGATTTTGACGACATGGAAGTGCCCTTCTAGGGCAGCCATCCCGTCTTCAAAGCCCGTTTCTCATGCACTTCAGGGGACGGGAAGGGGATCTTCACCCCCTTCCCTGTCCCTTTCCCATATCAATCAAGTTAAGGCTGTCATTATGCGTACCACCCCTGTGCGTCCTGCCAACGGCAAGAAATCCTGCGTGACCATTGGCAACTTTGATGGCGTACACCGCGGACATCAGCTCCTGGTCAGGGAGACCCTGCAGCACTGCAGGAAAAGGGATCTGGACTGCGTGGCCGTTACCTTCTGGCCGCATCCCAGAGCCCTTTTTTCCGGTCACAAGATGCCGCCCCTTGCCGATCTGCAGACACGCCGCAAGCTCCTTGGCGGTCTTGGCGTGCAGTATCTGCTCGAACTCACCTTCACAAGGGAGATTGCAGCCCTGTCCCCGGAGGAATTCTACCTGAACTACCTGGCGCCCCTGGAGATGGACACCCTGGTCGTGGGCTACGACTTCTGCCTCGGCAAGGGCCGCAGCGGCGACTTTGCCGCCCTCTCGGCCCTGGGCAGGACTCACGGCTTTGCCGTCTATCAGGTGCCGCCCCTGCTGCTCGACGATCGCCCCATCAGCTCGACCAGAATACGCAAGGCCATAGAAGAGGGCGACATGGGGCTTGCCAGCAGCATGCTGGGCCGCCCCCACGGCCTCTTCGGTCTGGTCATCCACGGCCAGGGACGGGGCACGGGCCTGGGCTTTCCCACCGCCAACCTGCAGCCCGCGGACGTGCTGCTGCCGCCAGACGGCGTCTATGCCACCAGGGTCACCTGCCGGGATCAGGTCTATGCCGCTGTCACCAACATAGGCTTTACCCCCACCTTTGGCGGCAGGGAACGCACCATTGAAAGCTTCCTTCTCGACTGCGACATCAACCTCTACGGCCAGCGCATCCAGGTGGACTTCCTGGAACGCCTGCGCAGTGAAAAGCGTTTTGACAGCGTCAGTGAACTGACCGCGCAGATAGCCAGGGACGTGGAGCAGGGACGAGCCATCAACGCGGCCTTCTCGCAACGAACCGGTCAGGACAGTCCTGACACGGCCTGCTGACACATTCCTGAAAGACCTTCGTGCGCAGGGGCAGGAGAGGTCAGGACAGCGTCCCGGCCTTCTTCCCGCATGCCCCCCTTTGCGCAAACTCAGCTCCTCTTCAACGCCTCTTCAACTCCTCAACGAACCAACTTCATTGACAGCGGCGACTGCCGCAAGGATTCCATATGGCCATCTGGGATTTCGCCTGGGTTTCCGATCCTTCAGCCTGGGCCGGCCTGGGTACGCTTATTCTTATTGAAATCGTCCTTGGTATCGACAATATCGTCTTCATCTCCATCCTCTCCACCACCCTGCCCCCCTCCCAGCGCCGCCATGCCTTTGTGCTGGGCCTGGGCCTTGCCCTGGTCGCCCGCCTGGCGCTGCTTTCCGGCATAGCCTGGGTGGTCACCCTGACCCAGCCCATCATGACCCTGATGGGGCATGACTTCTCCTGGCGCGACATCATCCTCATCATAGGCGGCATATTCCTGCTCCTCAAGGGCACCATGGAAATGCACGAACGCCTGGAGGGACAGATCTTCGATCCGCACCAGAACGCCAAGCATCATGCTGTCTTCTGGCAGGTCATCACCCAGATTGTCATCCTGGACGCCATCTTCTCCATAGATTCCGTCATCACCTCGGTGGGCATGGTGCAGCACCTGCCCATCATGTTCATAGCCGTCATCGTGGCCGTCGGCTTCATGCTCATGGCCTCTGGCCCCCTGGTGAGCTTCATAGAAAGCCATCCCACCATCATCATTCTCTGCCTGGGCTTCCTGCTCATGATCGGCCTGAGCCTCATTACCGAAGGCATTGGCCTGCACATTCCCAAGGGCTATCTCTACAGTGCCATCCTCTTCTCCCTGGTCATTGAATTCTGCAACCAGTATGCCCTGCGCAACAGACGCCGCAGGGTCAGCATGCGCGACATGCGCGAGGCCACGGCCCGGGTCATCCTGGGGCTTCTGGGCGGCAAGACCACCACGGACTCGCCCTCCATGGACGCCCTGGCCCTGGGGTCCGTCTCCACAGGCGAGACCTTTGCCCCTGAAGAACGCGACATGGTGGGCCGCGTCATCCGCCTGAGCGGCCGCACGGCCCGCTTCATCATGACCCCCACCCAGCGGGCCCACTGGCTCAACGTGGATGCCACCCTTGAGGAAGCCGATCGCTTTGCTTCCCGGACCGGCCTCTCCTGGCTGCCCGTGCGCGACACGGAAACGGACGATGTCCTTGGCGTCGTGCCCGTGGCAAGCCTGCTGGTCTGCAGGGACAGGGAGTCCTTCAGCCTGAAGGAGCTCATTCAGCAAGCCCCCACGGTGCTGGAACACTCGTCGCTGGCCGATGTGCTGGCTGACTTCCGCAAGCAGCCCGTGCCCCTGCTCTTCGTGGTGGACGAATACGGCAGCGTGGTCGGCCAGATTCTGCCCTCCAACCTGCTCTCCGTCCTGGCCGGCCAGATGGGCGACATGCCCTCCAGCCCGGACTCCTGCCGCATGCCGGACGGATCCTGGAAACTGCCTGGACGCCTTTCCGTGGACATGGCCACCTCCTGGCTCGGCATCAGCCCTGATCCAGACAGCGAGTCTGCCACCCTGGCAGGTCTTATTCTGGAACATCTGGAACACATTCCCCAGAGCGGCGAAAAGTTCCAGTTCCAGGGCTGGAGCATGGAAATCACCCGCATGGATGGCAAGCGCATCGACGAGGTGCGGGCCGTAAAGCTCAAACCGCGGCCGCGCTCTCTGGTCGGGCGCTAAGGCCCAGGTCCCTCTTCCCCCCTGGCTCAGGGCCGCCCCCGTCCCTGAGGTTCCTCTTTCACAGGACAGGGCTTTTTGCTACATTGCCGGGAACTCAATCGTGCCCGGCAGCGCATGCCTGTCCCAAACTGCTCCATCGGAGGCTATCGTGGGAAATCTCAGATTCAATCGTGTCCTCGTGAAGCTCAGCGGTGAAGCCCTTGCCGGTGAGCAGGGTTTTGGCATTCATCAGGAAACCGTACAGGAAATCTGCAAGGAACTCGGCACTGTGCTGGATCTTGGCGTACAGATGGCCCTTGTCATCGGCGGCGGCAACATCTTCCGCGGCCTCTCCGGCTCTGCCGAGGGCATGGAGCGCTCCTCTGCAGACTACATGGGCATGCTGGCCACCGTGCTCAATGCCCTGGCCGTGCAGGACTACCTGGAAAAACTCGGCCACCCCACCCGAGTGCTCTCTGCCATTTCCATGCGCGAGGTCTGCGAGCCCTTCATCCGCCGCCGCGCCCTGCGTCACATGGAAAAGGGCCGCGTGGTCATCTGTGCGGCAGGAACAGGCAATCCCTACTTTACCACCGACACCACGGCTGCCCTGCGCGGCATGGAACTGCAGTGCGACGCCATCGTCAAGGCCACCAAGGTGGACGGCATCTACGACAAGGATCCGGCCAAGTACCCGGATGCCGTCAAGTTCTCGACCATCACCTATGACGAGACCCTGACCCGTCACATTGGTGTCATGGATGCCACGGCCTTTGCCCTGCTCAGGGACAACAATGTGCCCATCATAGTCTGCCGCATGCTGGGCGGCGACATCTTGCGCGCCGTCCAGGGCGAGTCCGTGGGCACCATTGTCACGGGCTAGGGCTGGCAGTTCTGCACTCTTGCGGCCGCACAACCTTCACTGCACCATGCAGGTTCCCTCTGCAGACGCCCTGCCTGCGGGACCTGCCCTGATTCTCTAAGGAGTACTTTACGTGGATCTAGATACCCTCTTTCTCGATGCTGAAGAACGCATGACCAAGGCTGTGGCCTCTCTGGACAGGGATTTCGGCAAGCTGCGCACCGGCAGGGCCACCACTGCCCTGGTCGACGGCATCAAGGCCGACTACTACGGCACCCCCACGCCCATCTCCCAGATGGCTTCCGTGACCGTGCCCGACAGCCGCACCATTACCATTCAGCCCTGGGACAAAAACGGCTTTTCCGCCGTGGAAAAAGCCATTCTCAAGTCCGATCTCGGCCTCACGCCCATCAATGACGGCAAGATCATTCGCATTGTCATTCCGGCCCTGACCGAGGACCGCCGCAAGGAACTCGTGAAGGTGGCCCGCAAGTACGCCGAGGAAGCCAAGGTGGCCGTGCGCAACGTACGCCGCGACGCCAATGACTCGCTCAAGAAGATGGAAAAGGAAAAGCTCCTTTCCGAGGACGAACGCAAGAAGAGCGAGGAAGACGTGCAGAAGCTCACCGACAAGAGCATTGCCGCCATCGACAAGACCACCGCAGCCAAGGAAAAGGAAATTCTGGAAATCTGACCCTGTCCGGGCAGGCATGCCCATGCCTGTCCTCCTGACGGGACAATCACGGCCGCTGTCACCTCCGGCTGACAGCGGCCCTTGTTTCTTTGTGTCCCTGGCCTTCACAAGCCATTGCCCTTTCGCCATGCCTCCTCAGTCGTGCCGAGCGTGGGAGCACGATGCCGGCGGCCCTCTGCCCATTCCCTTCTTCTGTTTTTCGTTCCACACTGCGCAAGGATTTTCAGCCATATGAGCACAGATCCCCACTCTGCGGGTACGCCTTCCTGCCTGCCCAGACACGTTGCCATCATCATGGACGGCAACGGCCGCTGGGCACAGGCTCAGGGACTGAGCCGCTCACAGGGACACAGAGCCGGCGCTCTGGCAGTACGGGAAATCGTGACCTACTGCCGCAAGATAGGCCTGCGTCACCTCACTCTCTATGCCTTTTCCAATGAAAACTGGAACCGGCCGCAGGCGGAAATCAGCGCCCTGTTCACCCTGCTGCTGGATTTCCTGAAATCCGAGCTGCCGCGCATGCTGCGCGAAGGCATTGCACTCAGGGTCTTCGGTGATGTGGAGGGGCTGCCGCTGGCCGTGCGCACAGCCCTGAAAATGGCCATCAAGCGGACGGAACAGGGCAGGGAAATGGATCTCAACCTTGCTCTCAACTACGGGGCACGCCAGGAAATCCTCCGTGCCACCCGATCCATGATGACCGAGGGGCTGAAGCCTGAGGACGTCACCGAAGAGAGTTTTGCCAGCCACCTGTATTCCGCAGGTCAGCCCGATCCAGATTTCATCATCCGCACCAGTGGCGAACAGCGTCTGAGCAACTTCCTGCTCTTTCAGTGCGCCTATGCGGAACTCTATTTCACGCCCAGGGCCTGGCCCGACTTCACGCCCGCCTGCATGGAAGAGGCACTTGCCGACTTTGCCCGGCGCCAGCGCCGCTTCGGCAAGACACAGGAACAGGTAGACGCCGGCGCCAGCACTGTCAGCGGGAGCGAACAAAATGAGTGTCAATCATAAGGTCGATATCACACGCATCAGCACAGGCCTCATCATGGCTGCCGTCATCGTGGCAGCACTCTATTTCAGGGGCCTGCCCCTGCTCTTTCTCATTCTTCTGGCCTGCGCCCTGGCCCTGTGGGAATTCTTCTCCATGTTCTGGGGCCCCAATGGCCGCATAGCCGGCCGCTGCTGCGGCATCCTTCTTGGCTGGGGCATGCTGATCCTCACCTGGATGAACCGTCCCCAGGACGCCCTGGTCTGCCTTGGTGCAGGCTTTGTCCTGGCAGCCATAAGCTTCCTCTTCCGCTGGCGCGTGGTGGAAGAGGCCTTTGAGCCGAGCGGTATCTTCATGGCAGGCCTGGCCTACATTCCCCTGCTGCTTCTGCCTGCCACCTACCTCTCCACGGTCAAGCTCGTCTTCATCATTGCCGCAGTCTCCATTTCCGACACCTGCGCCTACTTTGTGGGCACGCGCTTCGGCAAGCACAAGCTCTGGCCCAGCGTGAGCCCCAACAAGAGCTCCGAGGGCGCCGTGGGCAGCCTCATCGGCTGCGTCATCTTCTGCACCATCTACGGAGCCTGCCTCGGCAAGGTCAACTTCCTGGCCTTCATTCCCCTGGCAATTCTCATCAATGCCTTTGCCCAGCTCGGCGATCTCTTCGAGTCCGCCCTCAAGCGCTCGGCCAAGATCAAGGACAGCGGCCATCTGCTGCCCGGCCACGGCGGCATCCTGGACCGTGCGGACAGCCTGCTCTTTGCCATGCCGGTCTTTGCCGTCGTGGATCAGTGGTTCTTCTTCTTTTAGCCGACCACTCTTTTCAGGCTGGCTCAAGTGCCTGCCCTGTTCACCCCGGGTCGTCAGGGTCCGGGGTGCGTACCTCTTCCTGTGGAGATTAAGTCATGGCTTCTCTGTGGCCTGGATGTGACGGACCGGGCATACGCTATATTTCAGCCCCGCCTTCGCTGCGCTGGCAGCGGACGCGGCGCAGATCCCTGGTTCTTCTGGGCGCAACGGGCAGCATAGGCCGCAGCGCCCTGTCCGTTGTCGAACGCAACCCCGATCTGTTCACCATCAGGGGGCTTGCCTGTGCCCGCAACGTGAGCCGCCTGGCCGAACAGGCCGATCAGTTCCGCCCGGACTGGCTGGCCGTTCTGGACGAAGAGGCAAGGGAGGCCCTGCAGGGTCTTCTGCCCGCGGGCTACTCTCCGACCATCCTCACCGGCCCCGAAGGCTACCGGGCCCTGGCCAGCCTTGAGAGCGCCGATACCGTGCTCTCGGCCCAGGCCGGATCCGCCGGCCTGGCCGGTACTCTGGCCGCAGCCCTGGCCGGAAAGGTCATCTGTCTTGCCAACAAGGAGAGCCTGGTGCTGGCAGGCGAACTGCTGCGCCATGTCTGCTCCAGAACAGGAGCCTCCATCCTGCCCGTGGATTCCGAGCACTTTGCCCTGTTCGACTGCCTGAGCGGCCGCGGGGACGATGCCGAGGCTCTGATCCTCACGGCCTCGGGCGGGCCCTTCCGCCACAGGACGGCCGCAGAGCTGGAGACCGTGACGCCGGCCCAGGCCCTGAAGCACCCCAACTGGAACATGGGCGCCAAGATCACCATTGATTCGGCCACGCTCATGAACAAGGCCCTGGAGCTCATCGAGGCCTGTCAGCTCTACGGACTCGGGCCTGACAGGGTGCACGTTCTTGTCCACCCGCAGTCCATCGTGCACTCTCTGGTCATCTTCAGGGACGGCAGCCAGCTGGCCCAGCTGGCCGTGCCCGACATGCGCCTGCCCATTGCCGACTGCCTGCTCTGGCCCAGGGTGGAGCGCCGGCACGTGGAGCCGCTCTCCCTTGCGAAGGCCGGCACACTGACCTTTGAAGACGTGGACAATGCCGTCTTCCCCGCCATAGAGCTTGCCCGCAAGGCCATGCTGGTGCGCAGCGGCATGAGCATTGTCCTCAATGCTGCCGACGAGACGGCAGTACAGCTCTTCCTTTCCTCGCGCTGTTCGTTTGCCGACATTACCCGCAGCGTGGCCGCGGCCATGGAACACCATCTCTGCGAACTGCGCGCCGGAGGAGAAACGGGCAGCACTCCCTACTGCCTGTCAGAGCAGATGCTCGCCCTGTCGGGCAGGGATCTGGAACAGGCCTGCTGGCAGCGCCTGGATTCCATCAATGCCCTGACCGCACAGACAGCAGATTTTGTCAAAGAGTATGCAGCTCGCGGAGGAAACCGTTCGTGCTCATGACCATACTAGCCGTCGTGCTTGTCTTTGGCGGCCTTATCTTCTTTCATGAACTGGGGCACTTTTCCGTGGCCCGTGCCTTCGGCATGGGGGTCTCCACCTTTTCCCTGGGCTTTGGCCCCAAGATCCTCAAGAAAAAGCGGGGCAAGACCGAATACGCTCTCTCCCTCATCCCCTTAGGCGGCTATGTGGCCCTGGTGGGGGAAACGGACGAGGCCGAACTGCCCGAAGGCTTTACCAGAGAAGAAAGCTTTTCCCTCAGACCTGCCTGGCAAAGACTTCTGGTCGTGCTGGCAGGCCCTGTGGCCAACCTGCTCCTGGCCCTCATTCTCTGCGTGATCGTGGCCCTTGGCTGGGGCGTGACCTCCATGCTGCCCAGCGTGGGCGACGTGCAGGCCGATACGCCGGCTCAGCGTGCAGGCCTGCAGAAGGGCGACCTCATTCTGTCCATTGACGGCAGGGCCATCTCCACCTGGCAGGAAATGTCCGACACCATTGCCGCGAGCAACGGCGCCACCCTGACCATGGAAATCGGTCGCAAGGACGCCCAGGGCAGGGAAAGCGTGCTGGAAGTGCAGCTGGCCCCGGAGCGCAGCACGCGCAAGACCCTCTTTGGGGAGACGGAAACAGCCTGGCTCATAGGCATCCGTTCCTCCGGCGCCATAGAGACCAGAGAGCTGGGCTTTCTTGACAGCCTGCGTGCCGGCTTCGATCAGTGCGGCGCCATGATCTCCCTCACCTGGCAGGGCTTTGTGAAGCTCGTGGAACGTGTCGTTCCGGCCGATCAGGTAGGCGGTCCCATCATGATAGCCCAAGTCATAGGCGAACAGGCCTCGGCAGGTCTTGCCGGCATCCTGGGCCTTGCCGCCCTCATCAGCATCAATCTGGGCATCCTGAACCTCCTGCCCGTGCCCGTGCTGGACGGCGGGACCGTGGTCTTCTGCCTGTGGGAAATCATCTTCCGCAGGCCCATCAACAAGAAGGTGCTGGACTACTCCATGCGTGTCGGCGTGGCCCTGCTGATTGCGCTTATGATCTTTGCCACCTTCAATGACGTCATGCGTCTCATCAGAGGCTGATCATGGCTGCCCGTGTGCCCATGCCCTACTCCACGGGGCTGGAACTCATCCTGTGCTCCTGCGAGCGCGAGCTTTATATGGTGCTCACCGAGGACGAGGAACTGATCTGTGCCACGGTCTGGGCCCTGCAGGACAGGGCCACCGAGCTGCTGGCCCCGAGTCTTGAGCGGATGTTTGCCCTGGCAGGCAAAAACTTCTCCGATCTGCGGCGCATAGGCTGCGTGCGCGGACCGGGGTCCTTTACGGGCATACGCCTGGTGCTGGCCACGGCCAGTGCCCTGCGCAGGACCACCAGGGCCCAGCTTGCGGCCCTGGACTACATGCAGGCTCTGGCCACGACCCTGGCCATGCAGGAACATCTGCTCTATGGCCGCACCATCTGGATTGTGACCCACGCCCGCAGAAATCTTGTGCACTGCACGCCCTTCCTCTCCTACGGGCCCGTCATTCCGGCCGTTGCCCTGCGGCCGGTGGAGCTGCTCACGCCGGACCAGGTGCAGGAACAGCTTGCCGCCTGTGCCGCAGACAGTGACAGCCCTGTGCTGGTGGCAGGATCGGCCCTCACGCGCCAGAAGGACTTCTGCGCGGCCCTGGAAGCCATGAGAGACCAGGGCATAGCCACCAGAAGCCTTGTGCGGCCTTCCATAGACGCCTTGCGCCTTTTAGGCCGTCATGGCGACTACTTTCCCAAGGATGTGGAACCGCTCTACATCCGGCCCTGCGATGCCGTGGACAATCTGCCCTCCCTCTCCGTGCGCATGGGCAGGGATCCCGAACAGTCCGAAGCCTGTCTGGAACGGCTGCTCCATGTGGAGCCCGGCGATCAGTCCAGGGAACTCTCGGACTAGAAAAGCGACACAAGACAATTTTCGCCTGTCAGGCACGAAAAAAGGTGTTCCCATTCTCCTCATACCGGAGGAAGAAGGAACACCTTTTTTTCGTTTCGGCACTGGGTGCCGCAAGCTTTGGCGTTTTGCTACTGCTGCTTTTTGGGCACCACAAAGGAGGCCACTATGCCTATGACCAGCACGGCGAGCACGATGACCAGGGAGAGATGCGGGGAAATCTCGAAGCCTATGCCAAAAAGGTGGTTGCAGGCGGAGAGGAGCAGCTTGATGGTGATGAAGAAGAGCAGGACGACCACAGAGGTTTCCAGGTAGACCAGGCGGCTGCTCAGGGATTCCAGGACAAAGTAGAGGCTGCGCAGGCCGAGAATGGCGAAGATCATGGCCGAGTAGATAATGAGGGGCTCGCGGCTCACGGCAATGACCGCGGGCACGGAGTCAAAGGCGAACATGACATCGCTCACTTCGATGACAGCCAGGCAGAGGAAGAGCGGCGTGGCCACATAGGCGCACTTGTGCCCAAGGCCTTCCAGGGGCACGCCTTCCCTGACCGACTGGGCCTCGGCTTCGGAGCGGCGCAGGAAGAAGTCATGGCCGCTGAGCTTGGGCCAGACGGGGAAAAAGCGGCGCACCATGCGGAAGGCAATGTGGTTGGAATAGTCCTTGATTTCTTCCTTTTCCTCGCGCTTCTTGAGCATCATGAAGGCCGTGTAGCCCACCATGCCGGCAAAGATCACTTCCATGTAGGGGCCGAAGGAGAGCAGTTCCGTGCCTATGGCCACGAAGATGGCCCTGAAGACAATGGCACCGAGCACGCCCCAGTACAGGACCCTGTGCCTGTACTTGCCGGGGATGGAGAACCAGGAGAAGATGGCCATGATGACAAAAAGGTTGTCAACAGAGAGCACCTTTTCCAGCACATAGCCGGTAAAGAAGAGGCTGGCCATTTCCGCGCTGTGGTGCACATACAGATAGATGCCGAAGCCTACGGAAAGCAGCACCCAGAAGACGGACCACAGGCAGGCGCTCTTGAGGGAAATATCCTCGTCGCGCTTGTGGGCATACAGATCAAGAAAAAGCGAGAGCAGGACGACAACGACAAACAGCAGAACTGTTTCTGTCGGAAAGCCGATATGTTCCATAGTAGTAACAGGCCTTTCCCGGAAGGTCCCGCCCCACGGACAAAGGGAGGCAGGGGACGCAGTGGGAGCGTTTTTCGCCCTGTATTCCCTTAAGGACACAAGGGACAGGACAGGCATTTGTTGACGAGCAGGACGCTGCGCGAAGGATTCTTGTCCTCGGGTGGCGAAACAGCAATGACAGGGGACAGCGCAGGCCGCCTGCAGCATACGCTCCTGCCCCTTTTCACGTCAAGTAGTTCACATGACTGTCAAATTGTCCGGCAGTCCGATTCACGGGCAGACTGCCATGGCACCCGGACCTGTGCGGACAAGGGTGTTCGGACGAGCTGTTCGGGAACGATCAGAAAGCCCGCTTCCTTGGGGGAAACGGGCTTTGGGGGATGGAGGCTTACAAGGAGGAGAAAGCTTATGTTGGAGAGGGATTGCCGATACTTGGGGAAATTTGGGATGTTAAGGGAGGATTGCTATGCGAATGGCAGTATTGTCGTTCGGAAGTATCCCGGAACGTCACCTCCGGGACATTTTTCAATATGCACGAAGCGTGCCAAAACCTGTTTTTACTTGCAAAGCCCGCCCCGGGTCGCCCGTTGCCGTCTTTGTAGCCCCCTTTTGAGAGAAATCTCTCCGGGCCTGTCGCCAAATCGGACACCCGGGATGGATAGCTTTCACACACAGCCGGCCGGCACTGTCTGATTTCTAGACAGTGGACTGCTCATGAATCTGTCCGGCAGAAGCATGTCACAGAAGAGCCTCCCGGTTGAAAAAGCACTAAAAATGCAATAATATCAGAATACAAGCTAAATATTTTCAAGTTTGGCACGCTTGTTGCTATAAACTGGGCGTGAACGAGTTCAGCTGATACCGCCCCCCATGCCCAATCCCTCAGGGCGGTACTCCTTCCCATCATGCCGGGAGCTGAAGCTCCATGTTTGCTCCTTGCCGGGCGGTATGCCTGGCCCCCCTTGGCATACCGCCCATCTCCTCACTCTCTGCAAGCCGCCCTTCCTTCCGGGGTCACTCCCTTCTGTACCGGAAAAGCCTGGCGGATATCATACAGCCCCTGCGGGCATGCAGCCGCCCCATGGGGGCCACTGCCAAACCTTCCAGAACCTCAACGGCCAAACTGGCCACAACACCTTGCAAATCTGGCCGTTCAGGCCAGCAAACATAGAGTCGCTCCCTTTGCCGGCCCGTCCTTATCCAAGGCACAGGACGGCCCCTGCCCAAAGGACCCGACCAGCCCCTCTCCTCCCGAACACTCCAGTACGCGCAAACCCCTCTCCCCAAACCTTTCTGTGAGCCTCGTGACCTGAAGAAGCACACTCTTCAGGTCACTTTTTTTGTCCGCAGGATGGAAGGCCCTCGCCCTCTTTCAGGGCAGACAAGGCATCTGTCCCGGCTGGACAGATGCCTCAAGAGCTGGCAAGAATGCTGCCAGCACATGCAATCCTGGCTTCTCAGAACAGCACTTTTTCCAGTTCCCGATACATGTTCCAAAGACCTGAACGTTTCCAACCCACAGAAGGAGAACCCTCTTGAAGACCGACTTCACACTCATTGACGAACGCACACTCGCCGAAGTCAATGGCAGGGCACGTTATTACAGACATGTGGCAACCGGTGCAGAAATCGTTTCCGTCTGCAATGACGACGAGAACAAATGCTTTGGTGTGACCTTCCGCACGCCGCCCAAAAATTCCACGGGCGTGGCCCACATCCTGGAGCATTCCGTGCTGTGCGGTTCGGACAGGTATCCTGTGAAGGAACCCTTCCTGGTTCTTCTGCAAAGCTCCCTGCAGAGCTTTCTCAATGCCTTCACCTTTCCTGACAAGACCTGCTACCCCGTGGCCAGCGCCAACCTGCAGGACTTCTACAATCTTATAGACGTCTACATCGACGCCGTCTTCCATCCGCTCATCAGCGAGAACATCTTCCGCCAGGAGGGCTGGCATATAGAGGCCGGCACGCCGGACGGCCCCTGGGCCTACAAGGGTGTTGTCTACAACGAGATGAAGGGCGTGTATTCCTCCCCGGACTCGCGCATTGCCGAGGAAAGCCAGCACGCCATCTTCCCGGACACGCTCTACAGCCTTGATTCCGGAGGCAATCCGGCCGAGATCCCCTCTCTCACCTACGAGGAGTTCAGGGACTTCCACAGCCGCTACTACCATCCCTCCAATGCCCGTTTCTTCTTCTGGGGCGATGATCCCGAGGAAGAGCGCCTGAACATTGTGGCCAGGGCCCTGGAGGGTCAGACCCGCTGCGAGGTGGATTCCCGCATTCCCCTGCAACGGGCCTTCAGCGCGCCAACCAGGATCGTCAAGCCCTATGCGGCCGAAAAGGATGGTTCCTGCCTCTTCACCATGAACTGGCTCACCGGCATCCGCGGCGATCTGGAACGCACCATGATCCTGAGCATGCTGGAGCACATTCTGGAAGGCATGCCCGGCTCCCCTCTGCGCAGGGCTCTCATTTCCTCCGGTCTTGGCGAGGACACCGTGGGCGGCGGCCTGGAAACGGATCTGGCCCAGACGTTCTATTCCACCGGCCTCAAGGGCATTGCCTGGGACAATATCCCCAGGGCCGAGGCCCTCATCCAGAGCACCCTGGAAGAGCTTGCCCGGGACGGCATTGATCCCTCCCTTGTGGAAGCAGCCGTCAATACCGTGGAATTTGCCTACAGGGAGAGCAATTTCGGATCCTTCCCCCGCGGCCTTGCCGCCATGCTGCAGTCCCTGTCCACCTGGCTCTATGACCACGATCCCCTGGCTTCCCTTGCCTGGGAAGCACCCTTGCAGCACATCAAGGATCGCCTGGCCAGGGGCGAGCGCGTCTTCGAGGAAGCCCTGCGCACCCTCTTCCTGGACAATCCCAGCAGGGCCACGGTGATCCTGCAGCCCCAGACCGACATGGCCGAGCGGCTGGCCAGGGAGGAAGCCGAGCGCCTTGCCGGCATACAGGCCTCCTTGGACGAGGGACGGAAGCAGGAAGTGTGCACCATCTGCACAGAGCTTCAGAAGGCGCAGAGCACTCCGGACAGCCCCGAGGCACTGGCCTCCATTCCGAGCCTGGGCCTTGAAGATCTGCCCGCACAGAGCCGCTTCATCAGGAGGGATGTACACGAGGACGGCTCGCTTACCTGCGTGGCTCACGAGCAGCCCACCAGGGGCATAGCCTATCTGAACCTCCTTGTGCCCATGCCCAAGCTGCCCGTGCGCCTGCTGCCCTCCCTGAACCTCTTCCTGCGCTCCTTCAGGGAAGTCGGCACGGCCCGCCACGACTATACCGATCTTGGCGCGCTCATCGATGCCAAGACAGGCGGCCTTGGCGCCGACACGACCCTTGTGACCCGCAAGGACGGCGAGGTACGCTGCTACCTCTCCCTGGCCGGCAAGGCCGTGGCCGACAAGACAGGCGACCTCTTCGCCCTGCTCAAGGAGATGCTCCTCGAGCCCGTGACCGATCAGAGCCTCCTTGGCCAGCGCCTCAGGGAAATGCTCCTTGAGGACAAGGCCCGCCTTGAACAGGGCCTCATTTCCTCGGGCCATGCGGCCGCATCTCTCAGGGTGCGCTCCCACTACACCACGGACGCCTACATGTCCGATCTCATGTCCGGCATAAGCTCCCTGTCCACCATCCGCTCGCGCCTGGAGTCCTGGGAAGACGCCTTCCCGAGGCTGCTGGAAGATTTCGAAGACCTGCGCCACTTCCTTGTGGCCGCCCGCCCGGGCTATGTGAACTGTGTGGGCGAAGAGGGGCAGATTGCCAGGGTCTTTGCCGAGGCACAGAGCCTCTGGGCCAGCCTGCCCAGGGCAGCCGCTGCCGACGGCAGCCAGGTCCTCTCCCTGGCCAGCCGCCCCGCAGCCGAAGTCTTCACCTCCCCAAGCCAGGTCAATTACGTGGCCAAGGGCTGCAACCTGAAGCAGCTGGGCTATGGCGAGCTGCACGGCCCGGTGCGGGTCATTGTCCGCCATCTGAGCCGCAGCTATCTGTGGGAACAGGTGCGCGTGCTGGGCGGCGCCTACGGCGCCTTCTGCTCCCAGGAGCTCTATTCCGGCAACTTCGTCTGCTCAAGCTACCGGGATCCCAATGTGGAGGCCACCCTCAGGGCCTATGACGGCATTGCCTCCTACCTCTCCCGCATCAGCCTCTCCAAAGACGAGCTCACAAGGGCCATTGTGGGCACCATTGGCGATGTGGATGCCTACCTCCTGCCCGATGCCCGCGGCAATGTCTCCCTGCTGCGGCTCCTGAGCGGCATCAGCAACGAGGAGCTGCAGACCCAGCGCGAAGAAATCCTGGCCACCAGGGTGGAAGACTTCCGGGCCTTTGCCGACATCATGCAGGAAGTGGCCGAAAAGGGCCATGTCTGCGTCATTGGCGGCGCCAGGGCCGGCGAAGTCGCCCGGTCCCTGGGCTGGAGCTGCACCTCCCTCTTCTAGTTCCTGTCCCGCGGTTTCCGGCAGAACGCGCCCAGCGTGCCTGCCGGAAACCGCTTCTTTCCTGCACATCCGTACATCTTTGCTGCCCCCCTTTTCTTGCAGGAAGGCAACACAACGCCTGTCCCGGGGCGCGCTCCCCAAAGCGGCACCGGACGGCGGCATGCAGCGTGTCCTCCGTCAGGATCGGGAGACAGACCTTGCAAGATTGTAACAATCTAAAAAAGAAACTGACAGTCATTTTCAAAATCTTACCATCCTGTCGGAAAAAAATTTCCTCTTGCAAAACTCGTGCAAGATTTGTCCTCTATGGTGCGCCCCAGTGGTCATGGGAAGCTTGGGAAGCTTTGGAAGTCGACCCGGATGCTGGCCCGATTCGAAATAAAAATTCAAAGTCTTTTTTATCACACCCTGCGCACAAGGAGGAACTTGATGGCTCTCACACACAGGCAGAGGAAAAAACTGGCCTTTTGCCTTGCCCTGATGCTGGTCCTTTCACCATTCTGCACATCTGCAGCCCGGGGCGAAGATGTCGTGACAACGTCGGATGTCGTTGTCACGGCTTCCGGTTATGAACAGGACATACGCGAAGCGCCTGCCACCATCAGCGTCATCACGCGCCAGGAAATGGAAAACAAGTCGATCAACTCGCTGGCTGACGCACTGCGCTCCGTGCCCGGCGTTGCCATGATAGGCGGCGATACGGGCTCCATTTCCATACGCGGCATGCAGTCGGACCACGTGCTTATCCTGGTGGACGGCAGGCGTCAGAACACCTCGTCGTCTACTGTGAAGGGCGGCATTGACAGTGGCCTGACGACCAACTGGATGCCCCCGGTCTCGGCCATTGACCGCATCGAGGTCGTGCGCGGCCCCATGTCCACGCTGTACGGCTCGGACGCGCTGGGCGGCGTCATCAATATCATCACCCGCAAGTACAGCGAGAAGTGGTCCGGCTCCTTCACCACCGATGCAACCATCAGGGAAGAGCCGGGCGGCAATCAGTTTGGCGGCGATCTGTATGTCTCCGGTCCCATCATCAAGGACAAGCTTGGCATACAGGTCTGGGGCAAGGCCATGACCAGGGACGAGGCTGACGAAATCGACGGCATGCCGCGCCACCGCAAGCTGGACGGCACGGCCAAGCTGTGGTTCACGCCCATAGACGGCCAGGAATTCATGTTCTCCTATGTGAATGCCCGCCAGATCATGAACCAGACCGCCGGCAAGAACCTGGCAGAAGGATCGGCCAACAAGTACAGCTTCTACGATCGCCAGGAATACGGCTTCAACTATTCCGGCGAACTGCCCAAGGGCAAGCTCGAGGTTGGCACCTATCTGGAGGAAGTGCAGAGCTTTGGCTCCTCCACCGGCACCCCCTTCCTGACCAACTGGACCGTGGACGCCAAGTACAATGTGGAACTTGGTCCCGTGAACCTTGTCGTGGGCGGACAGCACCGCTACCAGAAGCTCAATGATCCGGACGGCTACTACTCAACCCTGACAAGCCCCGGTCAAAGCACCGATGGCGGCAAGGTGGAAACCATGGAAGAGGCTCTCTTCCTCGAGGCCGAATGGTTCGTGGTGGACAATTTCAGCCTGACTGGCGGCGTGCGCTATACCTACAACCAGGACTTTGGCGGCTACTGGACGCCCCGCGGCTACGCGGTCTGGAACTTCCTGCCCAACTGGACCATCAAGGGCGGCGTTGCCATGGGCTACAAGTCGCCCACGGCAGCCCAGCTCGATCCCAGCTTCGGCCTGCCCCAGAGGAATGGTTCCATCACCCGCGGCAACCCGGACCTCAAGCCCGAGCTGAGCACCAACTACGAACTCGGCCTCTACTACCACGACGACAAGCTGCGCGCCAACGTGACCGGCTTCTACACCTTCTACAAGAACAAGATAGCCAATACCGGATCGAGGGGATTCCAGGGACCGGACGGCGAAATCATCATGGATCCGGCCAATCCGGAACATCCCCTGAGCATCTACTACAACATCAACGGTGCACGGCTTGGCGGCATAGAAGCCTCCATCAGCTACGATTTCACCCCCAGCCTCACGGCGACAGCCAACTATACCTACACCTACTCGCGCATCGACAATGCCTCGGACAATCCCTACGACTTCAAGTACGCCTCGGCCGAAGGTGCGCGCCTTGTGGCCACGCCCGAGCACATGGCCAACCTCACCGTGGACTGGAAGCCCCTGGACAATCTGAGCACCTTTGCCAAGCTCGCCTACAGGGGCAAGGAAGAATACATGAACTGGGGCCAGGGCGGCTCCCTGCAGCACAACTCCGAGGACATGGTGACCATTGACTTCGGCCTCACCTACGAAATCGTGGATGGCCTCAAGGTCTCGGGCGCTGTCTACAACGTGACCAACGCCAAGCGCTCCAACGACGACAGCTACACCTATCCCGAAGACGGTCGCAGGTACTGGTTCCAGGTGGCCTGGGAATTCTAGCCGGTTCCCGCAAACAGAAAGAACTCCGCAGGCAGCCCGTCCCCTGACCAGTGCCGTTCGTGTGCACCGTCCCCCGTGCCCCGGACAGGCAGACCAGGCGGAAGACAGGCTGTGTGCGCAACCATTGTCACCCCAAATGCCTTTCCGGCAGGGGAAGCCTCCCCAGAAGTATACCGCACTTCCCCTGCCGGACTGGTCCCGCTCCATGCGCGAGACAGCGATGAACACCCTCAGAAACTCTCTCTTCAGCTCGAAGGAAACGAAATCCTGGCTGAGAGTCGTGCTCTCCATGGCTCTCGGCCTCGTTCTTGTCTGGGTTCTGGCACCAGGCATAGCCTCTGTGTGGGCAGGATCCCCCTTTGAAGCCACTGCAGCGGCCTTTTTGCTGGCCTTTCTCCTCTTCGCTCCGCTGTCCCTTTTCGCACATCTGCTCGTTTTTACGGTCAGCGGACAGGCAGGGGAGGAAAACAGGGACCACCGTGACAGCAGAGGCAGGCGCTCATGAACATTCCCATCCGCAAGGCCCTGCGCGAACAGCACGCAAAGGCCGGTCTCATCCTTGGCTGGTTCGGCTTCTTTGTCTTTCTCCTGGGCGCCATTTCCCTCTACAGACACGAACTGACCTTCTGGGCACAGCCGGAAACGCACCATGCCGCCCTTGCTCCCACAGAGGAAAACAGGCTGCTTGCCGCGCAGACAGGTCTCGAACTGGCAAAAAAACTCGGACATCCCGAAGGGCTGTGGCATATCGCCCTGCCCACGGCGCGCAATCCCGTCCCGTCTCTTGCCCTGGTCGAGCCTGAAGACGCCCACGATCACCACCACTGGGTCTTCAGGGGCTTTGACGTCAGGGAAGGCACCCTTGTCGAAGCCCGCGACACCTGTGGCGGCAACTTCCTCTACAGACTGCATGTTGACCTCTTTGGCCTTGGTCCTGCCGGACGCCGCGTCGTTGCCTTCGGCGCTCTCTGCATGCTGGCTGTCCTGCTCTCGGGCTTCTTCCTGCGCGATCGCCTTTCCTCCAGGCTGTTCCATCTCGAGAAAAGCGGCGCCCGCATGTGGTACGAGGGCCATTGCGTGGGCGCAGGAGCGACCCTGCCCTTTGCCGTCCTCTTTATTGTCTCCGGGCTTGTGCTGGCGTCCCAGTCCTTTCTCCCTTCCACCCTCTTCCCCCACTACAAGGAAGACAGGCGCAGCTTTGTGGTCGAGTCCAAGGGCATACGCAAGACGCCGGACGCTCTTGAAGCGCGTGCGGTCTATGCGGCGGACAAGGCCACAGGCGACAGGGTGCACGAGCGTCTCGCACGGCTCCTTGTTGTTGCCGAAAAACGCTGGGAGAGCGGACCAGGCCTTGTCACCTTCCGCTTCAGCAAGCACGAGATCAGCGAAATAGAAGCAGGCGAGGCCAGGGGCACCCTGTTCGGGCGCAGGGCCTCGGGCGAGCGTCTCGTTGCCTCCATGGAAAGCGGCGACATCTCGACCAGGCCACGCGGCAGGGAACCCGGTGTGGTCGCCACCCTCTGGTATGCGGCAAGCGCCCTGCATCTCGGCCGCTTCGCAGACCCGGTCACGCGCTTTTTCATGTGTCTCTCTGCCCTGTGCGTGGCAGGCGCCCTGGCCATGGGGCTGGTCCTGCACGAAAAAACCTCCCGAAAGTCCGGCTTCGGGGGTGCCAGGGGCGTGACCACCTGGATGGTGGCGGGCCTTCCGGCGGCCATGGCCGGGCATCTCCTGGCCACAAGGCTGCTCTCTCCGGATCTGGCCAGCCGTCCGGGCCTGGAAATGGCGGTCTTCTTCCTCGTCTGGACAGCAAGTCTTGTCCATGCGCTCTTTCGTGACGCCCGCGTCTCCAGGTTTGAACAGCTTGTCCTGGCCGGCATGGCTTCCGCCCTTCTTTGCGTGCAGGCGATCTTTTGCACCACGCCAGGTCCTGTGCAGGCCCTGTTTCAGGGGCTGCCGGTGCTCTTTGGCACGGCTGCCATGTTTCTTGGCGCGACGCTTCTCGCCGTCTTTCTTGCCTGGCGGGAATGGGTGCGCATCAGAAAAGAGGCCCTTCCCCTCTATGCAGGGCTGCCCGGACGGATTCTGGCCCGCCTGCGCCGGCCTCCCTCCCTCAAAAGACAGGATTCCGTTCCGCTGCGCACTCGCCTCGCACGCCTGAAGCCGGCCCTTGCTGCCAGGGACGCCTCTGCCGGAGAGGTCCCGGGCGAAGGGTCGCAGGCAGACGGGCAGGGACAGAACACCCTGCAGGAACAGCGTCCTGACGGACAGGCAGTACAGACAGTACAGGCGGCAGAGGCTGCTCCGCCGAACAGCAATATGAGGCAAACGGCATGACCATACTCTCCTTTCTGGACACTCTTCTCGCTGGCCTTGCAGACGCGGGCTGCGTGCTGCTGGTCTTCGCGGCCTGCCTGCAGCTTGCCTGGCATCAGAACGCCTGCAGGCAAAAGGCCTCCACTGCCCCGGAAAACCGTGCCCGCACGGGCGAAGGGGGCGACGAAGGGGACGGCCATGATCAGCCTGCCCATTCCCCCTGCTGGTGGAAGGAAGTCTGCCTGCCCCTGGGAGCGGCCTACATCTTTGCCTGGCACTGGCACGGAGCAGGCGAAGGGCTTGTGCTCTGGCTGAGCCTTCTTGCGCCCTGCGTGCTGGCTGCAGCGCTCTGTCTCCTCCTGGGGCTTGCCCGCGAGCGCCATGTGCGCGCTCTTCAAAACCTGAGTCTTCTTCTTTTCGTGCCCGCCGTTGCCCTGCTTGTCTTTGCCTAGCCGTGCATCACGGGCAGTCATCTGCAACCATGATCTCATAATGGAACATCTTGTGAACACAATGGGGAGGTTCGTTTCATGACACTTGCGTCGGTATACGCGTCCATAGGACAGGCAGGCGTTGCCCTGATCGTCCTGGCCCTGGTGGGCGTCTATCTTGTTGTTCGCACCTACTTCTACCTCAGGCTTGTGCGCAAGCGCTTCAGACTGGACTACTTTCGTCTGGAAAAGGCCGGGGCCGGGGCCATCTACAAAATCCACGACAACCCGGTCCTCGCCATCGTGCACGAGATTGTGACAAGTCCCAATGCGGCAACCATGGACGTGAAAAGCGAGGTCAGCTACCGCTTTCACCGCAATTTCGAAAGCATCTTCCGCAATTTGAGCTGGATACGCTTCATTTCCGTTGTCGCTCCGCTGCTGGGGCTTCTGGGCACAGTGCTCGGCATGCTGACCGTCTTCAAGGTCATTTCCACCAACGCCGCACCCGACGCCACCATGCTCGCTGCAGGCATCTGGGAAGCGCTCATTACGACTGTCATGGGGCTGACCGTGGCCATCCCCATGCTGATGTTCCACTACTATCTCAAGCTCTTCCTCAAAGGCTACTACATCCAGACCGTCGAGTGCACGACGCGCATCATGGCCCGCGAGGGTCTGGTGAAAAAACGCCCTGCACAGGCGGGCGGTACCGGGCAGGGCGCCAGGGAGGCCGACAATGCTTGATGATTTCGAGGAAGAGGACAGCATTGACATAACGCCTCTGATTGACTGCGTTTTCATGCTGCTTGTCTTCTTCATCATGACCACGACATTCAGCAAGCCTGTTCTTGACATCATCCTGCCCAAGTCCGAAATGGCTGCTCGGCTTTCCGAACGCCCGCGGGAAATAGTTGTCAGCGTGCGCGAGGACGGACGGCTCTACCACAACCAGGAAGAAGTGGCGAAGGAGGAGCTTGTGGCCCTGCTCGCCCGCATGCCGGATGCCCTGCTCGACCTGCATGTGGACGCGAAAGCGCCCTTCCAGTCCTTCGTGGAGGTGGTGGACATAGCGAAACAGCGTGAAGGAGGCCGTTTTGTCATCAGTACGCGTGCTCCCTCTGATCGTTGAGGTTCGTGACCACCTGGCATGGCAGGCCAGCAGGCGGATTGCCTGGGGCGTCACGGCACTTCTGGCCGCAAGCCTCGTGGTGCCCTTTGTCCTTTTTGCCGAACAGCCCAAGCTCTACCTGCCAAAGGCCAGAGCCCTTGTGCTCAACATGCGCTATGAGGCGCCCGAAGATCCCGCGCAACGGGTCGAGGAAAGCGAGCGCCGCAGGCTTCTTGCCGACTCCTCGCCCATTTCCGCTCCGCAGCTTGAAAAGAAGCCGGATCCGCCCAAGGTCAGCCCGCCCCCTGAACCTCCGAAAGTGGTGGAAAAAAAGCCGGAGCCCAAACCGAAGCCCAAGCCCGCCCCCAAACCCAGGCCAAGGAAGAAGGCGCCTCGCCGGACTGTCACCACACCTTCCATGATGACCGAGTCGGTCGCCATAGGAAAGGGCAAGCCTCAGGCTGGTGTCAAGGGCGGGGCAGCGGACGGGGCACGGGTCGAAGTCTCGGCCGCCTCCCGCCAGCAGGCTCTTGCCGTCCTCATGGAGGCCATTGAAAAGAACAAGCGCTACCCGAGACAGGCCAGGCGGGCCGGCGCCCAGGGCACCGTGATGCTGCGCGTGCGCATCGCCGCCAATGGCATGGTCAAGCAGGCGACCGTTTCGAAGAACTGCGGCATAGGATCCCTGGATCTGGAAAGCGCACGGCTTGCCGAACGCCTGAAGGGGCTGAATACGGGAGTGACCGGCGCAGGCTTTACCGTGCTTGTGCCTGTCAAATACCAGCTGCGGCGAAGCTGACGAGGAGGGGCTGACAGGAAAACGAAATTCAATTCCTTGTTTTTCCGGGACGTGTGTGCTAATTTTCACCAGGAGTTGCAAAAAAATGCACCTCCCGGAGTTTTCCTTGTCCTTCCAGCCCCCCTTCATCAGCGCGCAGGGCGCTCCAGTCCCCGGGGAAACGGCTCTCTGCCCGTTCCCGCCATTCCCTGCTGTCCCGGTGACGCGATGCCGTCCTGCCTTCTCCTGTACTGAGCCGGCTTTTCCGTGCTGTTCGGAAAGCCGGCCTTAACGGCCCCTGGCCGTCAGGAAGGGAGGAGGTCATGCACAAGAATATCCGTGTCCTGCTGGTGGACGACGACCCGGCAATCAGGGAACTGACCACCAGAAGTCTCGAATGCTACCATATGGACGTCGTGTCTGTCGCCAGTGGCGAGGACATGTTCGCGCTCTTTCGCAAGGGAGAGCTCTTTGACATCATCCTGCTGGACATCATGCTGCCTGGCGAGGATGGCCTGATCCTGTGCAAGAGAGTGCGCACCCCAGGCTACCCCAATACGCACATTCCCATCATCTTTCTCTCTGCTCTCGGCGACACGGTGGACCGTGTTCTCGGTCTGGAAATGGGAGGAGACGACTATATCGCCAAGCCCTTTCAGACGCGGGAACTTGTGGCGCGAATACGGGCTCTCCTGCGCAGAAGCAGAAGAACGCCCTGCAGAGACGAATCAGGGCACACGGACAGCAGGGAACACATCATCTCCTTCGAGGGCTGGCATCTGCACACCCTTGAGCGGCACCTGGAAGACGAGGACGGGGTGATCGTGCCCCTGAGCACCATGGAATTCCGGCTGCTGAACCTCTTTCTCAGCCACCCCAACATGGTACTGACACGCGAACGCATCCTCGATCACATGTGCGGTCAGGGGCAGGACATCTATGATCGCAGCATAGACGTGCAGGTGAGCCGCCTTCGCGGCAAGCTGCGCGACGAAAGCCGCTCTCCCCGTCTCATCCGTACCCTGCGTGGCACAGGCTACATGTTCATCGGAAAACTGGCGTGACAAGATCAAATAACATCTGGCGCAAGATTCTGCGCTGGCGCCCCTTCGATACCCTGGTCGCACGACTTGTCGTGCTCCTTGTCCTGGGTCTGGCAGGCATTGAACTGGCCAATTCCGTGCTCTGGAGCGAACTGCGCACCTTTCACCGCGGCCTGGGCATACAGGAAGCCGCCATGCGCATGGTCGTCTACACGCGCATTCTGGAACGACTGCCCAGGGAAGAGCGGCAGGCCTATGTGGATATCATACGCAGTGTCTACTCCAATGGCGATGCAGGCGTGGATGTCTTCTTCCGCTATACGGACACAAGGCCAGACATGACCCCTGTCGACTCGAAGCCCATCAGACTGTACTCCCAGGCTCTTGCACAAAGCTTTGCCCGTGCAGGTATCGAGCGGGAATTCCTGATCAAGACGCTTGGCGGCAACAAGGATCCGGATCCGCGCTATCCCGTCCCCTACATGCTCACGGCCATACGCCTTGAGGATGGAACATGGATGACTGTCGGGCACAAGCGCGATCACGGCGCCAGGGAAACACTCGTCTACAGGTATCTGACACTGCTTGTGGTCATCGCTCTGGCAGCGCTGGTGACCGCTCTTGTTCTGCATTCCACAAAGCCCCTGCGCAAGCTTGCCGCATGTGCCGATGCCTTTGGCCGCAATCCGGAAATCTTTCAGCCCCTTCCGGAAACAGGGACCAGGGAAGTGCGGGAGGTCGCCCAGTCCTTCAATCTCATGCGTGAACGCATTTGTGCAAGTTTCGAGGAACGCAACCGCCTCATGACGGCCATTGCCCATGATCTGCGCACGCCGCTGACCCGTGCGCGCCTGCGCCTCGAGCACCTCCATCCCAGGGCGGAAAGCGAGAAGCTGGGCATGGATCTGGACGATCTCGAACTTTTCGTGGCCAGGGGGCTTGATTTCGCAAAGAGCCACACCTCGGCAGAAAAGCAGGTTCCTCTGGACATCCGGGCCTTTTTGCAGAGCATTGTGGACGACGTTGCTCTTGACGGAACGCATGTGCCCCTCGAGGCGGACCCCGTGGCGGGCCCCCTGCTTGTCAAGGCACGGCCTTCCTGCCTGAAGCGCTGCGTGAACAATCTGCTCAACAACGCCCTGACCTATGCCGACAGCGCCAGGGTACGCATTCTTGTCGTCGAAGACATGGTACGCATAGAAATTTCCGACAATGGGCCGGGCATTCCGGACGACAAGATCGAGCGCGTGTTCATGCCCTATTACCGCCTGGACAACTCGCGCAACACCCACCTTGGCGGAACCGGACTGGGTCTTTCCATTGCACGCAATATGGCGGCCCTGGATCAGGCAAAGCTTTCCCTGCGCAACAATCCCGGGGGAGGGCTCACGGCGAGCATAGAGATACCGCGCTATTTCCGCAGCGCACCGGCAGCGCGCTGAATCCCCTGCTGCCTGCACGGACTCCTGCGTTGCCAGGCCTTTGCCAAAAAGAGCCGCCCTGGCGCCGGCCGTGGCGACAGCAAGGGCATGGCTTCGCAACGCCCGGCAGGAGCCATCCCCCTGCCGGCCAGGCACTGGCACTTTTCCCCTTCCTTCCGTATCCTGCCTCTCTCCCTTCCCCCTTTTTCCCTTTCCTTCAGCCTCTCTCCCTGCATGTCCCATCCCTGCGAACCATCCTGCGCACCTTCCCTCGAACTGTCGCCGGAACTGACCCTGTCACGGCTCTCGCCGGACTTTCACTGGGCCGTGCCCTCCTGGGTACAGCCCGGCTCCGTTGCCGAAAACTGCCGCTTTCTGCAGGGCCGGGTTCCGGAAGTGGCCCTGTGCTTCTTCGAGACCGCAGCCTGCCTGCGCTATACCGCAGACGATCTGCCGGAAGCCGGCCTGCCCCTGGGCTATCATGTCCACCTGCCCCTGGATCTGCCCTGGCACAGGGAAGACCCCCTTCCCCAGGCACACAGCCTGCTGGACGAGGCAGAACTCTGTGCCGGCATCTGTCTTGAGCTTGTCAGAAAAATCCGCTCTCTTGCCCCGCGCTGCGCCGTTATCCATCCGCCGGCACGACCGGCAGACCAGGCCTGGCTGCAGATGCGGCACTTCCGGCACGTCCTTGCAGAAGCACTCCTGCGCGACGGGTGGAGCCTGCCCCTCTGCTGGGAAAACACGCGGCACAACAGCCTGCAGGAAGTGCTTGGCCATGCGCCCCTGCTGCCCGAAGGCTCCGGCCTGTGTCTGGATTTTGGCCACCTCTTGCGCTACCATCATGCGGCACTTCTGGAGGAGGCAATTCTTGCCCAAGCGTCCATGATCCACTGGAATCTTGTGGACGAACGGGGCAGGCACCTGCCCGTGAGCACCCTCGCGGACAGGGAACGGAAGCTTGCGGAACACATCATGGCCCGCGTGCCCACAACCTGCGTCCATGTGCTGGAAGTCTTCAGCTGGCAGGGCGTCTGTGCCTCCCTGCCCTGTGTCCACGAGCTCTGGTGCGCGGCACGGGGATAAGGGCAACGGGGCTCTCGTCCTGCAGAACGATCCTCCCCAAATCCCTCCAGACAGCATCTGCCAGACACATAGTTTCCGGCACACTACCGCACACTCCATCCACGAGAAACTGCCAGGGGGCACAACGCTTATGGTTCCACGAGGAAAAGCTCTGCAGGCCTTGAAGGACTGGCTCAGGACCGTCACCAGGGATCAGCGCTGGTGCATCGTCATCAATGCCGATCCCGATGCCATGGGCGCTGCCGCAGCACTCAAGCGCATCATGGCCGCACGGACCAGGGTGGACATCTACCGCATCAACGAAATCACCCGTCCCGACAATCTGGCCTTCATGCGCTATCTGCATACGGACAGTGCGCCCTGGAAGGAAGAGTATCTGGAACAGTACACGCACTTTGCCATAGTGGACGGCCAGCCCCACCATCACAAGAATTTCAGCGGCATACCCTTTTCCGTCATTGTGGATCACCATCCGCCCAAGCCGGAAGAGTACGCCGATCTGGACCTCAGACTGGTGGACATCCGCCCGCAGGCAGGGGCTACCTGCACCATTTTCTGCGAATACCTGCGCGGCCTTGGCCTGCGCCCGAGTCCCAGGCTGGCCACGGCCATGCTCCTCGGCATACGCACGGACACGGCCCTCTTCGAGCGCAGCGGCGGCAAGAACGACTTTGATGCCTATCAATGGCTCTCGGCGAGATCCGATCCCATGCTCCTGCGCCGCATCACTCGCAGCGAATACCTGCGCTCCTGGCTGCCGCTCTTTTCCAGGGCCTTCCGCAATCTCAGCGAATGCCGGGGCACAGGCTTTCATGCCTGGGTGGGCGATGTGCAGAATGCCGACCTGCTCGTGGCCATAGCGGACTTCTTCACCCGCGTGCACGGACTGCGCTGGATAGCCGTGAGCGGCCTTGTGCAGAAGGAAACCGTGGTGGTCATCTTCAGGGGCGACGGTACCCGCGACATAGGCAGGCTGGCCGATGCCTGCTTCCACGATGTGGGCTCTGCAGGTGGCCACCGCAGCCTGGGACGCGCCGAATTCCCCGTCTCTGCCGTGCCCGAGGGCGAAACCTGCCTGAACTTCATCCTGAACAGACTGCACAAGCGCAAACTGCGCCCGAAGAAGGATCCTTTGGCAAAACCCGCTCCTGCCGACAGGGAAAAATAGTCATTCAGACATGTTGCACGCCGTCACCAAAATGACATGCTGGCAGACAAAAAAATTGTGTCTCCTTTCTTGACAGAAAAGGCCGGTCAGGCGTACATCTATCCCATCAAATTTTTCCCCTGCACAGTTTTCCTGTCCAGGGAAACAACAAGGAACATCTTCATGCTCTGCCTCTCCGCCACCTCTTCCTTCGCAAATGAAGCCAGCAGCCGCTGGTTCTATTTTGTGTACTTTAGAAGAGCCTGTGGTCGGGAGCTTTGCTGACGTCCTTGCAAAAGTGAGCTCAACAGGCCGCAGGCTTCTTACACAGCCGGCGGCCTTTTTCTTTGCCGCCGGAAAAAAATCACTCTCCACCAAGAGTCCTTGATTCACCAGGGAAAGGAGCATCCCCATGTACTTCGGCAAACAAATCCGCCTCGAACGCATCATCAACCGCAACAACGGTCGAACCATCATCGTTCCCATGGACCACGGTGTCTCCATGGGTGCTGTCCCCGGCCTTCTGGACATGAAGGAAACCGTGAATGACATGGCCCAGGGTGGCGCCGATGCCGTTCTCATGCACAAGGGTCTCATCCGCTGCTCCTACCGCCGGGCCGGTTCCGACATTGGCCTCATTGTCCACCTGTCTGCCTCCACGGACCTCTCTCCCCAGAGCAATTACAAGGCACTGGTCTCCTCCGTGGAAGAAGGCATCCGTCACGGTGCAGACTGCGTGTCCGTCCATGTGAACCTGGGCGATCCCAACGAGGAAAAGATGCTTTCCGATCTCGGCCGCGTGGCCGAGGCTGCCGACAACTGGGGCATGCCGCTGCTGGCCATGATGTACGGCCGCGGTCCCAAGATCAAGAACTCCTACGCTCCCGAAGTGGTGGCCCACTGCGCCAGGGTTGGTGTGGAACTGGGCGCCGACATCGTGAAGGTCTCCTACACCGGCGACATGGCCAGCTTTGCCGACGTGGTGGCCACCTGCTGCGTGCCTGTGGTCATTGCCGGCGGTCCGCGCATGGAATCCACCCGTGACGTGCTGACCATGGTCTACGATTCCCTCAAGGCCGGCGGCTCCGGTCTGTCCATGGGCCGCAACGTCTTTGCCCATCCCAAGCGTGTCCAGATGGTCCGCGCCCTGCGTGCCCTGGTCCACGAGGATGCCGACGTCGAAACCGCCCTCAGAATCGTAGGAGAATAGTCCCCATGCCAGCCATTTATTTCAAAGCCTCACCCTTCAGCAAGGAAGAGGTAACCCTGGCCCTCGAGTCCGGCGTGGACGGCCTCCTTGTGCCTGCCGACAAGGTCGAACTGGTTGCCGGTCTTGCCCGGTGCACGGTGCTGGCTCTCGAAGACGTGCCCTGCGTGGCCCTGCAGGCCAAGGAAGACGAGGCCGTCTACCTGGAAAAGAGCCGTCAGGGCCTGTGCACCCTGGCCAGGGGCTGGGAAATCATTCCCATCGAAAACCTGCTGGCCCAGAGCGATGCCGTGTACACGGAAGTGGGTTCCCTGGAGGAAGCCGTCCTTGCCTCCGGCATTCTGGAACGCGGCGTCACAGGCCTTGTGGTCCTGCCCGAAGCCATCACCGAACTCAAGACCATTGTGTCCCAGTGCAAGCTCTCTCTTGCCAGCGAACATCTGGTCGAGGGCGTGGTGACCAGCGTGACCCAGGTCGGCCTGGGGCATCGTGTCTGCTGCGACACCATTTCCATGCTGCACCGCGGCCAGGGCATGCTGGTTGGCAATTCTTCCGACTTCACCTTTTTAGTCCACGCGGAGACAGAGCAGAACGAATACGTTGCTGCTCGTCCCTTTCGGATCAACGCTGGTGCAGTGCACGCCTATACGCGGCTGCCGCACGACAGGACGTGCTATCTGGAGGAACTCAGAGCCGGAAGCGAAGTCCAGATCGTGGAGAGTACCGGTAAGACCCTGATCACCACCGTGGGGCGGGTCAAGATTGAGGTGCGTCCCATGCTGCTCGTGAAGGCCAGCGTGCAGACCGAGGACGGCGAGAAGCAGGGAGCCGTCTTCCTGCAGAATGCCGAGACCATCCGTCTCACGGCGCCCGGAGGCATTCCGATCAGCGTGGTCAACCTGAAGCCTGGTGACAAGGTCCTCTGCCGCATCGACGAGGCCGGCCGGCATTTCGGCATGCGCATCAAGGAAGAAATTGCCGAGGTCTAGGACATGGCTGACACAGAACAGGCTGCACAGCCTTCACGCGAAGAGCTTCTGTCCAGGACACGGGCCCGCATTGACGAAGTGGACGAACGAATCCTGGAGCTGCTCAACGAGCGCTCCTCCCTCAGCAGGGAAGTGGGACGCATCAAGGCCGGCGAAAAGAGCACGATCTTCAAACCCCAGCGCGAGGAGGAAATTCTTGCGCGCCTGAGTTCGCGCAATCAGGGTCCCCTGCCCGAAGCGGCCCTGCGTTCCATCTGGCGGGAAATCTTCTCGTCCTCCCGGTCCCTGCAGCGGCCCCTGCGGGTGGCCTATCTCGGACCGGAAGGCACCTTTTCCTACTTTGCCGGCGTGGAGTACCTGGGGCACAGCGCCCATTTCCATGCCTGCACGGATCTTCCCGCCGTGTTCGAGGAAGTCAATGCCGGCAGCTGCGATCTCGGCGTTGTGCCCTTGGAAAACTCCCTGCAGGGCACCGTGGGCATAAGCTTCGATCTCTTCCTGAAGTTTCCGGTCTGCATTCAGGCCGAGCTTTTCTCGCGCATCTCGCACTGCCTGCTGAGCCAGGAAGAGAGCTTCTCGGCCATACACACGGTGTATTCCCACCCCCAGCCCCTGTCCCAGTGTGCCTTCTGGCTCAGGGGACATCTGCCTGCAGCAGCACTCATTCCCACGGAATCCACGGCTGCGGCAGCCAGAAAGGCCTTGGAAACACCGGGCAGCGCAGCCATAGGCAACGGCAATCTCGCCGACATGCTGCGCCTCAACATACTGGCCAAGCGTATTGAGGATGCGCCGGGCAACTGGACCCGCTTTGTCATCATTGCCCGCGAGGGATCGCAGAACCGCCTGGGCAGCCTGCCTCTGCACAAGGGCAGCCTCAGCGACCATTCCAAGACCTCCATCCTCTTCACCACGCCTGACAAGCCGGGCGCGCTTTCCTCGGTTCTCAATCTCTTTGCGCACCACGATATCAACATGCGCAAGCTTGAGTCCCGTCCCATGCTCGGCCAGTGCTGGAAATACGTGTTTTTTGCCGATGTGGAAGACGATCTGACCAGACCCGAATACAGGGACATTCTCCTTGAACTGAGCGGCCTGTGCAACAATTTCCGTGTTCTCGGCTCCTACCTCACCGGTCCGCAGCTCGACAGAGTCTGGGGGCCCGAAGACAATATCGACTAGGTTAATACTCCATGATCGAAGTGAATGCCCCGGCATCCAAGTCCTTTTCCCACCGCTATCTCATAGCGGCCGCTCTGGCCAGCGGCGTGAGCGAAATCCGCAACGTGCTCGAGAGCGATGACACCGCCTGCACCAGGGAAATCCTTTCCCTGGCAGGCGCCCGTTTCACACCACTGAATGATCGTTCCGGTGGCTACAGGGTTGAGGGAACAGCAGGCAGGCTGCTTGGTGGCCGCACCGATCCCCTTTCCTGTTATGTCCATGAATCCGGAACCACCTGCCGCCTGCTCAGCGCCGTGCTCGCCTCGGGCAAGGGGGCATTCCGCATTCACGGCGCGCCACGCATGCACGAGCGCCCCATTGGAGCCCTTGTGCAGGCGCTGCGCGAACTCGGCTGCGAAGTGGCCTATGAGAACAGGGAAGGCTTTCCCCCTCTGGTCATCACCACCAGAGGCATCAGCAGTGCCAGCCTTCCGCCCAGGGAACACGTGGCCCAGCACGTCCTTGCCATCAGCATGGAGGAGTCGAGCCAGTACTTTTCCGGGCTTTTGCTGGCCTGTCCGCAGGTGGACGGCCTCATCACCCTGGTGCTGGCCGGCAACAAGGTTGTCTCCTGGCCCTACATAGGCCTGACCCTGCAGTGCATGGCCGACTTTGGCATCAAGTTCCTGGTCGAGACCAGGGAAAGCACGGACGATGATGCCGAATGGTATGCCACGGACTGGCGCACCCTCTCCCATGTGGAACCCTGGTGCCTGCGCATCAAGGTGCAACCGGGCCTTTATCACAGCGGTAGCTTTGTCGTGGAAGGGGACTGGTCCGGCGCCTCCTATCTGGTGGCTGCAGGCGTGCTTGGCCGGGACACGACACAGGTCTATGGCGTGAACCCCGACTCCCTGCAGGGCGATCGGGCCCTGCTGGACATCCTGCGCGACATGGGTGCCGTTTTAGTCAGCAATCAGCAGGGCATCACCGTCCTGCCCAGACCTCTGCACGGCATTACCGTGGACATGTCCCAGTGCCCGGATCTCGTGCCCACCGTGGCCGTGGTGGCGGCCTTTGCCGAAGGCACAACCACCATTACCAATGTTGCCCATCTGCGCATCAAGGAATCCGATCGCATCAAGGCGCCGGCTCAGAGCCTGCGCAGCATAGGCGTGCAGGTCGACGAGCACGAGGACGGGCTGACCATCCATGGCCTTGGCCCCAACGTGCGCCTGAGCCTGGCCGGCAAGAAATTTGCCACCAACCACGACCACCGCATGGCCATGAGTCAGGCCCTCTATGCCCTGAAGTCCCTTGATGTCCGTCCGCCGGAAATGTTCCGTCTCATGGAAGATCCCACTGTTGTCTCCAAGTCCTTCCCGGACTTCTGGAAAACCTTCGAGGCCTTTGTCAATGACTGATCATTTCTCCCGGGAGCTGACAGCCAGGGACAGCATTGTCATTGTCGGATCCACGGGCCGCATGGGCAGCATGCTCCTTCGCGAAGGCGCAGCGCACGGCCTTGGCATGACGGGCATAGACAAGCCCCTGGACAACCTGGAGCCTTTGCAGGCGGCACGGCTTGTCATAGTCTGCGTGCCTGCCGCGGTCTTTGAACAGACGCTCCACACCATCTGTCCGGCCATGCCGAAGACGGCCGTCCTCTGCGACATCACCTCCGTCAAGGTGGCGCCGGTGGCGCAAATGCTCCACTGCTGGTCCGGCGACATCGTGGGCACGCATCCCCTCTTCGGGCCGCAGCACGGCATGGACGAGGATCTGCCCATTGCCATGGTGCGCACCCCGCGCTGCTCGGACTCAAGCTTTGATCTTGTCTGGACGCTCTGCGAGATCCTTGGCTGGCGTCCCTTTGCCACGGATGCCGAGACCCATGACAAGGCCATGGCCCGCATTCAGAACATGAACTTCATCACGTCACTCGCCTACTGTGCCCAGACGGCCGATGACGAAAGCCTCAGAGAGTTCATCACGCCGTCCTTCCGCAGGCGCCTTGTGGCAGCCCGCAAGCTTCTGACCGAAGACGGCGCCATGTTTGCCGGACTCTTCGAGGCCAATCCCTACAGCCAGCAGGCCGTGCGCCAGTTCAGCAAGCTTCTGAGTCTTGCCTCGGCCGGAGACATCGATCTTTTGCTCAGCAAGGCCAGACGATGGTGGACCAGGGAGTCTGCCTGATTTCTTTCCAGGCCCCCACAGGATCACGCGCTTTTTCAGGAAAAATGAGTTTCTGAAAGACGTCAAGGATCACTTTTTTGAACACCCCTTTTGCCCGGACTCAGGGCAGAAGGGCTTTTTTTCTCTCTGCACCATGCGCCGGCACATCCCGGAACAGACTGAAAACCGGCCTTCTGGCAGCCAGACGTGCATCCCTTGAGGAAGACCTCAATGGACAGGGGGGCAACGTTCCGTGCTCTTCAGGGGCACACAACAGGCCTGACACCTACCTTGTGCCGAAACGCGCCACATAGAGGTCGTGGAGGCGTTTCTGGGCCTGGGAACGCAGCTGGGAGACGCGGCCTTCGGAGACCTTGAGTGCTGTCGCGATTTCACGCAGGCTGTATTCTTCGAGATAGTACATGGACAGGATGAACTGGTCACGTTCGCTGAGCTCTTCCAGGCAGGAACGGATATGGGCCACGATTTCATTGCGTATGGCCTGCCTGTAGGGGGTGCCGCCGCTTTCCAGGGCCTCGTTGCTCAGAGTTTCCGCCAGCAGGCTCATGTCTGTGGTTATCTGCTGTTCCATGGCCTGCAGGCCGGTACGCACCTCGGCAAGGGAGAGGCCGGTCAGCTTGACCAGTTCCTTTTCCGACGGCTTGCGGCCCTTCTTGTGCTCGAATTTTTCGCTGGCAGCCATGATGGCCTTGACCATGTTTCTGGTGGAGCGGGACAGGGGATCCCTGCGGCGCATTTCGTCCAGCATGGCTCCGTTGATGCGGGCTTCGGCATAGGTGGAGAAGGCATAGCCCGTTTCGGGGCGGTACTTGCCCAGGGCTTCCATGAGTCCCAGCACGCCGGCGCTCACAAGGTCATTGGCTTCTATGCTGACAGGCACGCGCTTTTTCTGCTGCTGGGCCAGGAAGCGCACCTTGGGCATGTAGGCATTGATGATTTGTTCCTGCTCCCTGGCGGAAAATTCCGACCAGGCCTTTCTTCCTGCTTCAAACTCTTCCCAAGGCTTGCTGGACTTGAACAGACGGGCAAACATGGCAACTTCCTCTTGACTTGGGGGCGATACGCGGGCTGACTGAGTGGGTTTCGGGCTGTGCGCCCGGGCCTTTGCTACGCTAGCGCAGCAGCATGGATTTCCAGAAAAACTGAATGTTGCCGCCGGCCCTTCTGGCTGCAGGCCACTTTTGTACGGACTGGGCCAGCTTCTTCAGGCTCTGGCTGGCCGGGCTTGCAGGAAAGAGTTCCGTAAAGGGTTTCTGCTTCATGACGCTTGTACGGACATTGGGGTCCTGGGGGATGATGCCGGCCAGATCCAGGGAAACACCGGTCATGAACTGATCGCAGGCATCGTAGAGCTTGGTAAAAATCTGCTTGCCCTGCCGTTCCGTGGGGCACATGTTGATGCAGACCCTGAATTTCTCCACGCCCTTGACCTTGAGGTCCTTGATGAGGGCATAGGCATCAGCCATGGAGGTGGGCTCCGGAGACAGCACAAGCAGGCGTTCCTGCGCGGCCATGTTGAAGTAGAGCACCGTTTCCCCGGCCCCTGCCCCCGTGTCCACAATCAGCACATCCAGCCTGTCGGCAAGGGGCTCCAGGGCATGGAGCAGTTCCAGGCGCTCGCCGGTCTTCAGTTCCGTCACCTTGTTGAAACCGGAGCCTGCAGGCAGGATGGAAAAGCCGTAGGCTGTGGGAAAGAGCACATCTTCCAGCCTGGTCCTGGCCGAAAAGAGGTGGAAGATATCCAGGGACGGACAGACACCAAGGAGCACGTCCACATTGGCCAGACCAAAGTCTGCGTCCAGAAGCACGACCCTTGCGCCTTCCCTTGCCAGCTGGCAGGCCAGATTCACCGCTATGTTGGTCTTGCCGACACCGCCCTTGCCTGAGGTAACGGTAAATACTCTGGGTGTGCGTGCAGCCATGACTCTGTTCTCCTCCAAAAGTTCTTGCGCCCTGTGGACACGCAAGGGAGAATGCACAGTCTGTGCCATCATTCATAACACAATGATTTATATTTATTTTCATGGCAAAAATATCCCTTTTCTGCCTCTTCGTCAGAAAGTGGACGCCTGCTTCCGTCTGCCCAGTCTTCGGTTTTCTGACGGCGCAGAATATCTGACAGGCCGTCCTGTCCACATCACTTTCTTGAAAACGCTTTTATTGCAAGATCTTGAGAACGATTGTCCAGAAGAAGGCACAAAAAAATGGTCAGAGCTTTTTGTCAAAAAAATGACAAAAGACTCTGACCATCTATAGTCTGACAGTGCGGGGACCGAATCCGCCCTGTCGTGCGTACTCAGGGTACGCTCCTCCCGGGCACGGGAAAGTTGTCTGAAAAGTGCATGTGTCCCGGGCTGTTCCGTATGTCTGCGCCCTGGCTAGAAGTCCAGCTTGAACTGCATGCCAAGCCCCGCGTCCACATCCGGCTGGTTTTCCTTGTGCACAAAGGTGGGAGACGACTGATTCTGGTCACGGACTATGACCTCGGGCCCCAGGCCGAAGGTGACGTTCTCGTCCTGTACCCTGGCAAAGGCGCGCACCCGGTGCTGGCTGTCTATGGCTACCTCTTCATCGGGCTTCACATCGTCATGCCTGGCCTGCCAGGTGCGGTATTCCTTGTCCACCTGCAGGTCAAAGCTGTCGCTCTTCCTGCGGGTTGCCTGACGCTCCTTGTCCTGGGCGGACCGTGCCTGACCTGCCGAGTCCCTGCTGCCGGCAGGCAGCGCCTGCTGATAGAGTTCTCTGCCGCCAATGCCGCGCTCGCCCCAGGCTGCGGCGCTCTGCCCCCCGCCAAAGGACCAGGGCTGACTGTGGATGCCCTGGGTCTGTACGGAAAGGGGTCTGGCGGGCCTGGACTGCTTTGGGGAAGACTTCCTTGCAGACTTGCGAACCTGTGCAGGCTGCTTTCCGCCCCCGGACTTTGCACCGGATTTGGCCGCAGCTGCGGGCTTTGCGGGCCTTGCCGACGTGGCCTTGAGTCTGCGGGGCTCATCGCCCTTCTTCCCTGCCACTGCCGCCCTGTTCTCTGCCTGAGCAACCCGCACGCCCCGTGCCTTCTCTCTGGTCCTGGCACCAGGAGCGGATTCCATGTAGTGCGTTTCCACCTTCACCGAAGAAGAGAAGGCAAAGGTCGGCAGGGCATGAGCACTGCTCATGAAGGAGGAGGCGAACCAGGCCGCAAGACAGAGGAGAAGAAAGCGGAAGAGACGGCCAAACAGCCATTGCTTCCAGTCCTGAGCAGCATGTGAATTTGCGAGAGAATACATAACGACTCCTCTTCCTGCACTTGATGAAGTACAGACGATCAGCCGTCGGCCTTATCCAGGTGGAACTGAACATCATCAGTCGCTTCACCACTCCCTATCGGCCAGAACGGGAAAAGATTTAGCCCCCGTGCCAAAAAAATCCCCGATTTTCGGGAGACGACTGCCCCCCTGTCTCCAGGACACACAAGCCCCATACCATAAGGGTGTGCCCGTGAGGCACTTGTCAAGAGCAGCTTGTGCGAGGGACATTGGCCTCCCTGATACCAGAGCCCTGGCCCCTGCACAAAAAAAACAGAAACAGACGGGCAGGAAGATCATGCCTTATGTCTTCCGCCCGTCTGTCGTTCATGCTGCAGGAGGGGGGATCCTGCGTCTGTCTTCTTGTCTACTGGGCCTTTGCTTCCTCTGCAGCAGCGGCACGCTCGGCAGCCTGTTCGGCACGGATACCGACAGTGCCCTTGCGCTGGGCCTCAACAAGCCTGTCCGTATTGATGATGGGGAAGGAGGGCTTTTCGCCCGGATCCTGCCAGCCGCCACCAAGGGCCATGCACACGCTCACCACAGAGCTCAGGCGGTTCTGCAGGGCCGTGGCCAGGGAGAGTTCGGCAGCAAAGAGCTCACGCTCGGCATCAAGCACGGTCAGGTAGTCCGTGTAGCCGTTGTCGTACTGCAGTCTGGCAATATTGGCTGCCCGGCGCAGGCTGTCCACCTGTGCCTGGGTAGCCTTGACGATATTGGCCCGTTCCGTCTGGGCTGTGAGGGTGACCCGCACATCCTTGAAGGCTTCCATGACGGTCTGCTTGTAGGTGGCAATGGCCTCTTCCTTCAGCGCCTCGGCATTCTTCATGTTGTACCAGGTCTGGCCGCCATTAAAGATGGGCAGGGAAATGGCTGCACCATAGCTCCAGATGGCTGCGGGGCCGGAGAAGAGGTTGCTGACGGCTGCGGCCAGGGTACCAATGGCGCCGGTCAGGGAGACAGAGGGGAAGAAACGTGCCCGTGCCTCGCCTATCTGGGCATTGGCGGCCATAATGCCAAACTCTGCAGCCCTGATGTCAGGCCTGCGCAGAAGCAGTTCCGAGGGCAGCCCCTCGGGAAGAACCGGCGGCGTGGGCAGCTTGTCCAGGCGGGAACCGCGTTCCACCTTCTGCCAGATTTCCTTGGGCGAGCGACCAAGCAGCACGGCCAGGGAGGCTTCGGCTTCGTCCAGGGCTATGTTGGTGCTGTGCACCGTGGCCCTGGCCGTCTCCACCTCGGCCCTGGCTCTCTGCCAGTCCAGTTCCGTCAGCTCGCCCAGGCGGTACCTGCTCGTGTAGATGCGCAGGGCATCCTCGCGGGAGCGCAGGGTCCGCTTGGCCGTATCGAGCTGCATGTCATAGGAGAGCATGGCAAAGTAGCTCTGGGCCACCTGTCCGGCAATGGACAGGCGCAGCGCCTCGTGCTGCAGCACGGTCTGCAGGAGAATGTTGGTCAGACGCGTGTAGTTGTTGCGCGTGGCGCCCCAGAAATCCACTTCCCAGCTGGCAGCCAGCTGGCCCTGGTAGTTGGTGTACCAGCGCGAAGCAGTGGATCCGGGACCAAAGGAACTGTTGGCGGATTTTTCTGAGGCTCCGGTGGCCGTCAGGTCGGCAGTGGCGCCCACGGACGGCCACAGGGCCGAGGAGCCGACTCCTGCCTGGGCTGCCGCAGAACGTATGCCGGCCATGCCCGCGGCGAGATCCTGATTGTTCTTCAGGGCCTCCTCCACCATGGCATTGAGGACCGGATCGTTGAATCGTGTCCACCAGTCCGTGTTCAGGGGCTGGGTAGACGGCGTCAGTTTTGTCCAGGCCTCGGGGATGTCCATCTTGGGCTGCTCGTACTTAGGTGCAAACGAGCAGGCGGCAAGAAGGAAACCGAGGCCCAGGCAGACGAACAATCGTTGGAAAACGAGGAACACTAGGCGCTAACCTCCTCTTCTTCACTTCCCTTTCCTATATTGGGATCCGTCTTTCCCCTCAGTTTCAGGGAAATCTTCATGATCACAACGAAGAAGAAAGGAATAAAGAGCGTTGCAATGCACGTCGAGAAGAGCATGCCACCGATAACAGCTGTTCCAATGGCATGGCGACTGTTGGCACCGGCACCGGTACTGATGGCCAGGGGAACGACACCCAGGATAAAGGCCAGGGACGTCATGATGATGGGACGGAAACGCAGTCTGGCAGCATGCATGGCAGCCACACCAAGCTCGCGTCCCTCTCGCCAGGCGGCGACAGCGAATTCAACAATCAGAATCGAGTTTTTGGCCGAAAGGCCGATGAGTGTCACCAGAGCCACCTGGAAATACACGTCATTGGCCAGATCGCGCAACCACGTGGCCAGGAAGGCACCGAGCACGCCAAAGGGCACTGCCGTGAGAACGGCAATGGGCAGGGACCAGCTTTCATACTGGGCAGCCAGGATCAGGAAGACCATGACCAGAGCCAGCACAAAGACGATGGAGGTATCGGCAGTGGACAGCTTTTCCTGCAGGGAGGAACCGGCCCAGCCAAGGGTGTAGCCCATGGGCAGGACCTCGGCCGCCACTTCTTCCATGGCATTGAGGGCCTGGCCGGTGGTGTAGCCCGGTGCAGGACCACCCATGATACGGGCTGCGGGGAAGACGTTGTAGCGGTCCACAGCCTGGGGAGCCGTGCGACGTTCCAGGCTTATGATGGCCGACAGGGGCAGCATCTCGCCCTTGCTGTTGCGGATGAAGACGTCATCCAGGTTTTCGGCACGCATGCGGTATTCCTGATCGGCCTGCATGCGGACCTGGAAGGTTCTGCCCATATAGTTGAAGTCATTGACGTAGTAGGTACCGAAAATACCCTGCATGGCCACAAAGGCATCGGAGATGGAGATGCCCATGTCCTTGCAGCGCTCACGGTCCAGATTGGCGTAGAGCTGAGGAGCACCTGTGGTGAACAGGTTCTGGGCCGAGCCGATTTCCGGACGCTTGAGGGCTGCCTGGACGAACTTGTTGGTATTTTCTTCCAGTGTTTTCAGGCTGTCATTGGCACGCATCTGCACGTAGCCTTCAAAACCGCCCGTGGTACTCATGCCGGAAATGGGCGGAGGCGTAAAGCCGAGCACGATGCCCGAAGGCTGTATGGCATTGAGGCGCATCATGCGGCCAATGAGGGAATCCACGTCCGTGCCGGGCTCCGTGCGCTCTCCCCAGGGCCTCAGGCTGAAGAAGAAGGTGGCGTAGTTGGACTTGGCCGAGGAACTGAGCATGTCAAAGCCGTTGATCATGACCAGCCCCTCGACAACCTTCTTTTCTTGCTCGGCAAAGTCTTCAACGAGCGCCGCAACTTTGTCCACGCGCTGCTGGGAAGCACCGTCATCCAGGAAGATGATGCCAAGACCGTAGCCCTGGTCCTCGTTGGGCACCATGCTGGTGGGCACCACTGAGGAGAGCCAGACTAGGGCGGCCACAACGACGCCCATCATGGCAAAGGAGCGCACGGGCGAGTTCTTGATGGAACGCACGGTACGCACGTAGGAGTGCGTGCACTTGGTAAAGAAGAAGTTGAACCAGACAAAGAATCTGGGCAGGTTGCCGCCGTGGTGAGACTTGAGCAGCACAGCGCACAGGGCGGGGGTCAGGGTCAGGGCCACGATGCCCGAGAGCACGACCGACACCGAAATGGTAATGGCGAACTGCTTGTACATCTGGCCTGCCAGGCCACCCATGAAGGACACAGGGATGAACACCGAGCAGAGCACAAGCACAATGGCGATAAGGGCCGAGGTCACTTCATGCATGGCCTTGGCAGCGGCTTCCCTGGGGGGCAGATGCTCCGTGGCCATGATGCGTTCCACGTTTTCCAGCACGACGATGGCGTCGTCCACCACGATACCGATGGCCAGCACAAGGCCGAAGAGGGTCAGGGTGTTGATGGAGTAGCCAAGGGCCAGCATGCCGGCAAAGGTACCTATGACGGACACGGGCACGGCTATGCAGGGGATGAGAGTGGCACGCCAGTTCTGCAGGAAGAGGTACACGACCAGGAACACGAGAACCATGGCTTCGACCAGGGTGTGTATCACTTCCTCGATGGAGGCCATAACAAATTCGTTGGTATCGACGGGTGCCTCAAGAATCATGCCGTCCGGCAGAGTCTTGCGGATGTTGTCGAGGCAGGCGGTCACGCGGTCGCCTGTGGCAATGGCGTTGGCGCCGGGCAGCAGGTACACGCCGGCCTGTCTGGAAATGTGGCCGTTGTAGTAGCCCTGCACCGAATAGTCCTGGGCACCGAGTTCCACTCTGGCCACATCCTTGAGCAGGAGCCTGGAAGAGTCATCGCCGGTACGCAGGATGATGTTTTCGAATTCCTCCACAGACGTCAGGCGACCAAGGGTATCGATCTGCCAGGTCATCATGTTGTCTGCCGGAGACGGCGTGTTGCCCAGACGGCCGGGAGCAAACTGCTGGTTCTGTTCACTGATGGCATTGGCCACGTCAGTGACGGTGAGCCCGTACTTGCCCATGATGTCGGGCTTGAGCCAGATGCGCATGGAATAGTCCGAGGGACCGAAGGTGGAGGCATCGCCAACACCTTCCACACGTTTGACTTCGTCCAGAATGTTGATTTCCAGATAGTTGGCCAGATAGATATCGCTGTATCTGTCGTCTTCGGAATACAAGCACAGAAGCTGCAGGAAGGACGGCGATCGCTTGGTCACGCTCACGCCCTGGTTGCGCACTTCCGCCGGCAGCAGTGTCTGCGCCAGATTGACCTTGTTGTTCACGTTGACAAGGGCCATATCCGGGTTGGTGCCCAGCGCAAAGTAGACGTTGATGGTGCCCATGCCTGCACCCGACGAACTGGTCGAGGCCATGTAGAGCATGTGCTCGACACCGTTGATCTGCACTTCCAGGGGGGCAATGGCCGTCTGGGAAATGGTTTCTGCCGAGGCGCCGGGGTAGTTCAGCTGAACGTTGACGCTGGGCGGAACAAGGTCTGGGTACTGGGCAATGGGAAGCACCTGCATGGCGATGGCACCAGCAAGTGTTATGATAATGGAAATGACGCTCGACAGAATCGGGCGTCTGATGAAGATACTCGGTCTAACGGATGCAGCCATACTTGCTCACCTCGCTGCCCTACTGTGCGCTGGCGGCACTCTTGCCCTCGGCCGGAGCAGCAGGTGCATTGGGATCGTCGTAGCGCACAGGACTGCCATCCCTGGTCTTCAGGATGCCGTCCACCACTATGCGCTCGCCGCCCTTGAGGCCACTGTCCACAAGATAATTGTCGCCAATGGAAATGCTGACCTGCACCCTGGTACGCTTGACCTTGTTGTCCTTGCCGACAACCATGACAAAGGTGCCGTCCTCGGTGATGGAAAGGCTGGACTGGGGAATGAGCACGGCCTTGATGAGAACGTCGCCATCCATGTAGACGCGCACGTACTGGCCCGGCATGATGGTATTGTCGCTGTTGGGGAAGGTGGCTCTGGCGCTGATGACACCGGTTGTGGGCTGCACCTGGGAATCGATGAAGTCGATGAAGCCCATCTTGTCGTACATGCGGCCGTCAAGAAGCTTGAGACGGGCGTCGTAGATGCCCATGGCAGGCGTCATGAGACGGCCTTCGCGTTCCAGCTGCAGGCGCTTCAGGCGCTCGGGCGCAGAAATGGAGAAGTCGATGTACATGGGATCGGTCTGATTCACGGTGGTGAGCAGGGTGTTGTTGGCCACCAGGTTGCCGGGGGTCACGGCTTCCTTGGAGGTAAAGCCGGAAACAGGGGCAACGACCTGACAGTAGTCCAGATTGATCTTGGCCTGGCGCAGGGCAGCCTTGGTGCTCTCATAGTTGGAGAGCGCCGTGTCGCGTTCCTTCTGGGACACGGCATTGGCCTTGTACAGGGGACGGACTCGCTTCCATTCGCGCTCTGCGTTCATGAAGGCGGCACGGGCCTCGTCATAGGCGGCCTCGTACTGATCGCGCTCAATCTGGAACATGAGCTGGCCTTCCTTGATGAAGCTGCCTTCCTTGTAGAGACGCTTCTCTATAATTCCCTGGACACGAGCACGGACGTCCACGGCTCGGGAGCCTGCGGCCGTAGCCTGATATTCTGCAGGCCACGCCACATTCTCGGCCTTGATATCCTTGACCTTCACATAGGGAACCTGCTGTGGTCCACCTGCCTGTTCCTCGCCCTTGCAGCCGACAAGGCCAAGACTCACCAGCAGGACACACATTAATGAAAGGTAATATCGCATGCTTGAGATCTCCACTCTCTGATCAGAAATATCTTGATATGGTAAAACGCCTGGAGCGCTGCGTAACGGCAGTGTAGAACACACTTCACCAAGAAAGGCAAACAGCAAAGCCTTGAGATACGGTCTTTTTTCCTCCGTGATCACAAGCGCTTGGCAGTACGTATTCCATATCCCTAACCTCTGGGCATGATTGCTGAAAATATTTTTTCACATCCTTGCAGACTTGAAGGTAGACGAGATTAGTACAATGTACTAATTCCGTCAAGCTACATACACTGTTGGGATTGTTACTTTTTTATTTCAGAATCCAGGCAGGTGCCAGCCTGTGAGACAGCAGGAAAAGAGGCCTTTGAAGGCATGAACATGCCGACTTTCCCGCCCTGTCCTCGTCTTCACAGGTCCAGGCCTTGTCCGTACCCAGCTTCCCCCTACTCCGTGCCTTCTTCCAGGGCCGAGCGCGTATAGCCGCACTCCCTGTTCGGGCAGGCCAGGACAGAGCTCTGCCTGGTCTTGCGGATGACGAGATAGGGCGAGCCGCAGTCCGGGCAGGTCTCGGGCACGGGCTCGTTCCACAGGGCAAAGTCGCAGGCAGGATAGGACGAGCAGGCATAAAAGATCTTGCCCTTCTTGGAGCTCTTTTCCACAAGCTCGCCCTTGCCGCAGGCGGGACAGGTCACATGGGTCGTATAGGGCTTGGCATAGCGGCACTTGGGGTAGGCGGAGCAGGCAATGAAGCGGCTGCCTGTCTTGGACTTCTTGATTACAAGATCGGATCCGCAGTCCGGGCAGATGCCCACCACGACGTGCTGAACCTGGGCAATGACCAGATGCCCGTGCTCGTCACGCACAAAGTTGCTGCTGAACTTGCAGTCCGGATAGGTCTTGCAGGTCAGGAAGGGACCAGCCTTGCCAAAACGGATGAGCAGCGGTTCCCCGCACTCGGGACAGCGCAAGTCCGTTTCCATGCCGCCCTTGTAGCTCTTCATGTTCTTTGCTGCGCTGGCCAGGGTCGGATTGAAGTCCGTGGCAAATTTTTCCAGGAGCTCGTCCCAGCCCTCCTGGCCTTCGGCCACCTTGTCCAGGGCGCCCTCCATCTCGGCCGTGAAATGCACGTCCATCAGACGGCTGAAGCATTCGAGCAGCTGCTGGCAGACAACCCGCCCGAGCTCCGTCGGCACGAAGGAGCGTTCCTTCTTTTCCACATACCCCCGGTCTTCCAGGGTGGAAATGATGGTCGCATAGGTCGAGGGTCTGCCTATGCCCAGTTCTTCCAGTGTGCGCACAAGGCTTGCTTCGGAAAAGCGGGCCGGCGGCTGGGTAAACTTCTGCTCCTTGTCCAGGCGCACCAGGGTGAGCTGCTCGTCCCTGGCCAGTTCGGGCACCAGGGAATCCTTGTCACCGGGCAGCACCTTCTGCCAGCCGTCAAAAAGCTGACGCTGTCCCCTGGTCTGCCATTCCGTGTCTGCACAGGCGGCCACGATGCTCGTGTCCAGATAGACGGCTGCTGCCATCTGCGAGGCCACGAAACGGGACCAGATGAGCTTGTAGACATTATACTGCTCTGCCGTCAGGTTTTCCCGGACCACATCCGGGGTAACGTTCACGTCCACGGGCCGTATGGCTTCGTGGGCGTCCTGGGCAGAGGCACGCACCTTGAACTCGCGCTTCTTGCCGGGCAGGTAGTCTTCTCCGTAGGTCTGGCTGATGAAGGTGGCTGCCGCAGCCTGGGCCTCTTCGGAAATGCGCGTCGAGTCCGTGCGCATATAGGTGATGAGTGCCGTGCTGTTGCCGTCGCCCATCTCAATGCCTTCGTACAGGCGCTGGGCTATGCCCATGGTCCGGCGGGCCGAGTAGCCGAGGCGCTGGTTGGCCGTCTGCTGCAGGGTGGAGGTGATGAAGGGAGGCTGAGGCTGCTTCTCGCGCTTCTTGCTCTCTATGCTTGTGACCACAAAGGGCTTGCCCTGCAGATCCCTTTCCAGGGCCTCTGCCTCGCCGGCACTGGAGATGACAATCTTTTTGCCCTTGCGCCTGGTCAGCTCAAGACGAAATTCCAGCTCGTCCTGGCCCCTGCAGAAGGCATAAAAGTTCCAGAACTCCACGGGCTCGAAGCGTTCCCGCTCCTGTTCCCTGTCCACAATGAGCCGCAGGGCCACGGACTGCACGCGGCCTGCGGAAATGCCCCGCTTGACGGTCTTCCAGAGCAGGGGGGAAATCTTGTAGCCGACCAGCCTGTCCAGAATGCGGCGTGCCTGCTGGGCATGGACCAGGTTCTCGTCCACGTCCCGCGGATGCTCCAGGGCCTCCTTGACGGCTCTGGCGGTAATTTCATTGAACTGAATTCTCTTGATGTCGTGAGCCTTGTCCTTCAGAAGACAGGATACATGCCAGGCAATGGCCTCTCCCTCGCGGTCCGGGTCGGGGGCAAGATAGACCGTGTCCACCTTGCCGGCAGCGGACTTCAGCTCGCTGACGACCTTTTCCTTGCCGGGAATGATCTCGTAGTGCGGCTCAAAGCCATGCGCCTCGTCCACGCCCAGCGTGCTGGAGGGCAGGTCCCGCACATGTCCGACACTGGCTTCCACCAGATACTCTGGCCCCAGGAACTTGCGTATGGTTTTGACCTTGGCTGGAGATTCCACAATGATTAGGCTTTTTGGCATAGTACCCCCGATTGTTTGGCCGGGAGAATACGAAAAAAATTGTACAGGTCAAGGGCAGACGAAAGCCTTGAGCCGAAAAAGGTTGTGCTGGACAGAACATTCTGCTTTTGTTACAGCATTCAGGATACTTGCACACAATATCCGACCCCCGAACCTGCTAGAGAGGCCTTGCGTATGCTGTGTCCTTCCCCTTTTCCTTCCTGGCGCCGAGCTTCGGTTCTGTGTCTTCCCCTGGCTCTTGTCCTCATGGCGCTCGTCCTTTGTGCCGGCTGTTCCTCAAGGGAAGCCCCCCATGGCGATCCCGGAGCTTCCGGACAGCCGCGACTGACCGCCTTTCCGGCTCACGCCGACGAATACGTATATGTGAAGGTGACGGGCGGAGAAGCCGCCTTCAATGATGATTTAAGCTCCCTGATAGTGGGCTATCTGCAGAGCGACTGCTCCCTGATTCCTGCGGACAACCGCCACAGCGCGGACATTGTCATTGATGTGGCGGTCCGGGATCTTGCCCTTGTTGCCGTGGGCGACAGGGAAATAGACGCCACCAGAGGCCTTGCCAACACGGCCATGGCCACGACCTTAGGCATTGCCATTGGCAGCCTTGCCGGCTACCGGGAAGGCGCCCTGATCGGCGCAGGCGTCGGTGCCGCCGTGGGCCTTGGCGTGACCGTTGCCGGTGCGGACACACGAAACACCTGGGCCCTGACCGCCGATGTCACCATTGCTCGCCAGGGCGAAGATGCCGACCCCCAGGCCTATTCCGGGACGGCGCAGGGCATGGGCATGAAGAGGGAGGAGGCCGAAGCCGCTCTCAAGAACACCCTGGGCCAGGACATAGCCACAAGCCTTTCCGGCCGACGCTGAGTGCAGCCTGAGCGCCCCTGAGCCCCAGCCCTGCCCTGCCCCGGCATACCGCCTTCAATGAGGAGAACCATGCGCCCCTGCACACAGATTCTGCACCTTGCCTTTCTTGTCGCCCTGTGCCTGACCCTGACGGCCTGCCCCTCGCATTCCGCCAAGGGCCGTCTGGCCCGGGAAGTGGAGCATCCGGCTCCGCCTGCGGATCTGGCCTTCTTCCACTCCGTTCCCGTGCAGCCCATGCGCAATGCCAACAAGGAAGCAGCCTTCATTACCATCAGTGATCAGCAGCATCTCTCGGGGCTTCTCAAGGCACGCCTGGAACGCGTCCTGCTCCAGCACAACTTCACCCTCACGGAACAGCCCAGCAAGGCTGAACGCATCATTTCCCTGAAGATCCTCTACAAGGGTCACGGCAACAGACAGGACCTGCAGACCTGCGTCAGGGCAGGCTACGATGCCGCCCTTCCCTCCCTGCAGGGCAAGGAGAGCGTGCTTGTGGCCGATCTGCTCCTGGTGCGGCGTACGGCACCAGGCAAAAACGCACAATTACGCAACATTTCCTCGCGCAACAAGAAAAGCAGCACCCAGGTGCGCATAGGCCTTGTCACCGCCCACGAGGAGGTCCTTAAGGGGCATGCCATGGAAGAGGCCCTGGCCGAAGACATAGCAGGCATTGCCGCCTCCAGCGAGGATGCCAAGTTCTACAAGCCCACCACCGTGACCAAAAAGAAGAAATCCGTGCGCAAGACCAAGAAGAAGGCCAGCAAGAAAAGAAAGAGCAGGAACAGGGGCTAGGCAAAGGACAGGCGCCGCACAAAAGGAATCTGCCTGCAGTGGCACACAGGAAGACAAAAAAGGATCCTCATGTTCAGACCTTGGTCTGCACCTTGAGGATCCTCTTTTTGTTCGGGCTGAAAAGTGACGGGCGCGGCGTGCCTTTGGCGCCTCTTGGGAACGTCCCAAGGAGACGTCCCTAGCCGTGCATGGCCCGGCGTACCTTCTCCACGGCCTGTGCTATGTCGTCTGCAGACACAAATTCCGACACCAGAGCGCAGCATGTGCCGCCATGGGCGACCACTTCATGGATGTTGTGTGCCTTGATGCCGCCAATGCACACAAAGGGCAGGGAAATATGGCTGCTCACCCAGTCCACGTAGTTGAGGCCCACCGGCGCGCAGACGTCTTCCTTGGTCTGAGTGGCATAGACCGGCCCCACGCCAATGTAGTCTGCTCCGCCCTGCACTGCGGCCAGGGCCTGCTCGGGCGCATGGGTGGAGACGCCAATGCACATGCTGCTGCCCACAAGCGCACGCACATCGGTCAGCGGGATGTCCTCCTGGCCCACATGCACGCCGTCCGCTTCGCAGAGCATGGCGATGTCCACATGATCATCTATAATGAAGCAGGCATTGTATTCCCTGGTAATCCGGCGCAGCAGGCGGCACTGCTCCAGCTTTTCGCCGTCCTTTTTTCTTTTTTCCCTGTACTGCAGGATGCGTATGCCTGCACCGAGCAGGGCTCTGGCCACTTCCTCAAGGCTGCGGCCGCGGGAAAGGCCCTCATCCGTAAGGGCATAGAGATCTGTCTGTCCCGGAAGAATGACTGGCATTGCTGACCTCCTCAAAACATTACCTGCCGGCTGATGCAGGACGGCAGTCTAGCGGACAACGTATTCCTTCCACAGGCGAATGCAGCAGCTGCGCAGCAGTCGCATGGGCTTGAAGGATGTGTGCATGAGATGGACCGGAACAAGGAAGTCTGTGCGGGCAACCTCTTCCGGCCGAAGCAGGGGATAGCGGCGGAGACGGCCCTGGCTTTCGCAGTCCCTGTGGCCTGCGTCCATGAGGGCCTTCTGCAGGGGAATGTTCACGGGCTCCTGCCCCAGCACATGGCAGAGCACCTCGTCCAGGGCCACGGGGCTGGAGGAGGCGGCAACAAGCCCCAGGGGAAAGGCATCGCCTCCAGACGGTCCTGTCCTGTGCATGGCAACGATGCCGTCCGCCACGGCAGCCACGGGCGGCAGGGCGTGAAGCAGAGCTGCCTGCATGGCCGCAAAGTGCCCGGGATCGTCGCCCTCGCGAGTGTGGTAGAAGGCCTTGTAGAGGCCTGGCACGCAGCCGTAGAGATTCTTGCAGGACAGGGAAAGCCGCATCTGGCTGTGCGCCTTGACCTTCGGCACGGACAGGATCAGGTCTGCCTCCAGGGCCGTCCTGGAAATCAGGATGACCGAACCGGTGGAGAGACGCATCGGCTCTCCCCTGGCCATGGGCTGCACCGCAAGGCCCAGTCGTGCCAGAGCGGCGCTGAGGCCTGTGTCCCTGGCCACGCTGCGGGCAGTGCCAAAGCCCGGAGAATCGGCCACAACCACACTGGCGCCTGCCTCCAGCAGCCACTGGCAGACGGCGGCAACCACATGGGGATCCGTGCAGGCCAGGGCACTATTGCGCAGGAGATTGGGTTTGACAAGGATGCGCAGTCCGTGCAGGGATCGGCCGCCCCAGAGCTCTGCCCTGTCCAGAAGGTCCGGCAGAATCTGTGCCGCAGTCTCGCTGGCCGGGCATCTGGCAAGACAGACGGCAATGGCCGAGTCCGGTGCTTCCTGAGACATGAAGATCCTCCCTGCAAGGCTATTTGATGTGAAGATGCCTGCCAGCAGGCTGACAGCAACGGCCACAAATGTCACGCATGTTTTTGGGGCTGTCTTCCGCTTCAGGGAACGGGCAGACCAACGCCTGGGCAGATCATCACCAGGATCATCACGAACAGGCGTGGCAAAAAAAAGGGGAATTCCTTTCCGAAACAAGCCCTTGGGCCATGCCCGGAAAATGAGACAGACCGGTCGGAACGCGTCTCACAAGGCCTGTACCCGGGGCCGGAAACACGCCACGCCCCTGCCGACTGTCCCTGATGTGTCTGCAAAATGCGTGACTGGACAGAGCGGGAAAGGACACGGCAGGGCGGATGAAGGATCTGTTTTGGGATCAATGCCGTCCCCGAAACAGAACCAGGGCATGGTGAATTTTCCCTGAACAGGCGCCATTTTCCTGATTCCTTCCTGAAACGAGGCGTCTCAAATGGTCCAATCCTCTTGCCGTGTCACGATTTTTGGAGTAATTGTGAACAAAGGCCTGTTCCAGTCTACTTATCCCTGCCTGTATGACAGGGACAGGAACGAGCGGGCAAGAACATATATTTTACCTGGAGGACTCCATGCAAGCAACAAGGCGGAGTTTTCTCAAAGGGCTGAGCGCTGGCGTGCTGACCCTGTCCCTCATGGGTTTCGACCTGAAGGACGTGAAGGCCTATGCCAAGACCCTCAAGATTGAGGGTGCCAAGGAAGTCATCAGCGTCTGTCCTTTCTGTGCTGTCTGCTGTCAGATCATTGCGTATGTCAGGGATGGCAAACTAATCTCCACTGAAGGCGATCCGGACTATCCTGTCAACGAAGGATCCCTGTGTGCCAAGGGCGCAGCCCTGCACAGCATGTACACCCATACACATGGTCGTGTTCTCAAGCCCATGTACCGCGCTCCCTACAGTGACAAGTGGGAGGAAAAGAGCTGGGACTGGACACTGGAGCAGATTGCCCGCCGCATCAAGGACGCACGCGATGCGGACTTCAAGCAGAAAAACAAGCAGGGCCAGACGGTCAACCGTCTGGAATCGCTCTTCTGGATGGGAACCTCCCATGCCTCCAACGAAGAGTGCACCGTCATCAATTCAGCCGTCAAAAGCCTGGGCATGGTCTATATTGACCACCAGGCCCGTGTCTGACACAGCCCCACTGTACCGGCTCTGGCAGAGTCGTTCGGTCGTGGTGCTATGACAAACCACTGGATTGATATCAAGAATTCCAATTGCGTGCTCATCATCGGCAGTAACGCTGCCGAACATCATCCCGTTTCCTTCAAGTGGGTGCTGGCGGCCAAGGACAAGGGCGCCACGCTCATCCACATAGATCCCAAGTTCTCCCGTACCTCCGCCCGCTGCGATTTCCATGTGCCGATCCGTTCCGGCTCGGATATCGCCTTCCTGGGCGGCATGATCCGCTACATCCTCGACAAGAAGCTCTATCAGGAAGACTACGTCCGCCTGTACACCAACGCGAGCTTTGTTGTCGGCAAGGACTACTCCTTCAAGGACGGCGTCTTCAGCGGCCTGGACACCAAGAACAGACGCTATGACGCCAAGACCTGGGCCTTTGAGAAGAAGGCGGACGGATCCATTGTCGTCGACAAGGACTACAAGAATCCTCGCTGCGTCTTCAATCTGCTCAAGGAACACTATTCCCGCTACACCCTGAAGAACGTTGCCGAAGTCACCGGTATCTCCGAAAAGGACCTGGTGCGCGTCTACGATATCTTCTGTGCCACGGGCAAGCCGGACAAGGCCGGTACCATCCTCTATGCCATCGGCTGGACGCAGCACACCACAGGCGTGCAGATCATCCGCACCTCCGCCATCGTGCAGCTGCTCCTGGGCAACATCGGTGTCGCCGGCGGCGGCATCAACGCCCTGCGCGGCGAGCCCAATGTGCAGGGTTCCACCGACCATGCCCTGCTCTACGACAGCATTCCCGGCTACATGTCCATGCCCAGGGCCCAGTGGCAGACTCTGGATCAGTACCTCGAGGCCAACACGCCGACCACCAAGTTCCCCGAAAGCGCGAACTGGAAGGCCAACACGCCCAAGTACATGGTCAGTCTCCTCAAGGCCTGGTTTGGCGATGCCGCCACAAAGGACAACGAGTTCGGCTACCAGTGGCTGCCGAAACTGGATACCTTTGCCGACACATCCTACTACTTTGCCATTGACAATGCCCTGCATGATCGCATGCGCGGCGGCTTTGTCTTCGGCGTGAATCCCTGTCAGAGCTTTGCCAATGTCAACAAGGTCCGCGAGTCCCTGGACCATCTTGACTGGCTTGTCTGCGGCGAAATTCACAACTCCGAGACCTCGGACAACTGGCACAGACCCGGTGTGGATCCCAAGAAGATCAAGACCGAAGTCTTCCTGCTGCCCTCTGCCCACCGTATCGAAAAGGAAGGCACCATCAGCAACAGCGGCCGCTGGCTGCAGTGGTTTGACAAGGCCATTGAACCCCAGGGTGAAGCCCGCGACTTCGGCAACATGCTGGTGCCCCTGATGAACAAGGTCCGCGACCTGTACAAGAAGGAAGGCGGTGCCTTCCCCGAGCCGGTTCTCAACATGATCTGGCCCGAACAGTACAAGGCCGAAGAATGGACCAAGCGCATCAACGGCTACTTCTGGTCCGATGTCAAGGTTGGCAGCAAGGTCTACCATCGTGGCGAGCTCGTGCCCGCCTTTGGCAACCTGCAGGCCGACGGTTCCACATCTTCCCTGAACTGGCTCTACACTGCCAGCTACACCGAGGAAGAAGGCAACAAGTCCAAGCGCCGCAACCCGAAGCAGACGCCTCTGCAGGCCCGTCTCGGCATCTATCCGAACTGGTCCTGGTGCTGGCCGGTCAACAGACGCATCCTGTACAACCGTGCCTCTGTGGACGAACACGGCAAGCCCTGGAATCCCAGCCTGCCCGTCATCGTCTGGAACGGCAAGTCCTGGGACGGCGACGTGCCGGACGGCCCCTGGCCGCCGCTGGCCGAAAAGGGCGGCAAGCTGCCCTTCATCATGAATGCGGACGGCATGGCCCAGCTCTTTGGTCCCGGTCGTGCCGATGGTCCCTTCCCCGAGCACTACGAGCCTGTGGAAACACCGCTCAAGAGCCATCCCTTCTCCAAGCAGCTGTGCAGTCCTGTGTACAAGTTCTTTGAAGAAGACATGAAGAAGGTGGCCGAGCCCGCTGATCCCAAGTACCCCATCGTGCTCACGACCTACAGCATGACCGAACACTGGTGTGGTGGCGGCGAAACCCGCAACACGCCGAACCTGCTGGAAGCCGAGCCGCAGCTCTACGTGGAAATGAGCCACGAACTGGCCAAGGAAAAGGGTATCAAGAACGGCGACGGTGTCCTGCTGGAAAGCGCCAGAGGCTCCTGCGAAGCCATTGCCATGGTGACCGTGCGTCTGCGTCCGTTCACCATCATGGGCAAGACCGTCCACCTTGTGGGCATGCCCTTTGCCTTTGGCTGGATGACGCCCAAGTGCGGCGATGCCACAAACAGACTCACAATCGGTGCCTACGATCCCAACACGTCCATTCAGGAATGCAAGGCCTGCCTTGTGAATCTGCGCAAGCTCGATAAACTGACCGAAATTGGCTAAAATAAAGGGCTCCTGGAAGTCCGCTTCCAGGAGCTCCCCGAAAAGGAGCAGCTATGCCCAAGAGCATTCTTATTGATACAACAAGGTGTACTGCATGTCGGGGCTGTCAAATTGCTTGCAAAGAGTGGCACAACCTTCCGGCAAACCAGACCAAGCAGACAGGCACCCATCAGAATCCCCCGGATCTGAACCCCAACAACCTCAAGATTGTCCGCTTCCGCGAACACCTGGATGAGAACAAGGTCGTTCACTGGAACTTCTTCCCCGAACAGTGCCGTCACTGCCTCGTGCCTCCCTGCAAGGACGTGGCCGATATGGTGCTTGAGGGAGCCATCCTCCAGGACGCAAAGACAGGTGCCGTGCTCTTCACGGATCGCACAGCCTCTCTGAGCGCCGAAGACTGCGAGGCCATCCGTCAGGTCTGCCCGTACAACATCCCCCGCAGGGACGACAAAACCGGCAAGCTCACCAAGTGTGACTACTGCATCGACAGACAGCAGGCCGGCATGGTGCCCATCTGCGTCAAGACCTGCCCCACCGGCGCCATGGCCTTCGGCGAACGCTCCGAAATGCTGGAGCTCGCCCAGAAGCGCCTGGCCAAGGTCAAAAAGACCTTCCCCAAGGCGTTCCTTGCAGATCCCCAGGATGTCAATGTCATCTATCTGCTTGCCGAGGAAAAGGAACATTACTACGAGTACGCAACCTTCTAGTGCCTTCTTTCTTGCGAAGTTGCGTCCATGACAGATCAAACAGGGGCCCCTCCATGCGGAAGCAGGGCCCCTTTTTTCTTCTGTACTTCTGTGGTAGACAATATGTGGTCAACAGTGCGAATCTGTACCGACAAGTAATACATTTAGTACAATAATACAAAAATTGTATTAAAATACATTCACTACATAGACTCCAGTCCGATTTTTTCTCAATTCTTTCAAGGGGGCACACATGTCCAAGGCAAGCGAGCGCACGACGCAGACCATTGCCCGTCTGCGGGAAGAAAAACCTGTTCTCAAGGGACTCATTGACGCCTTTGAGCCCATATGGCTTGCTCAGAGACAGGAAGTGGATCGACTGCAGGAGCAGTTTGCCCTGCACAGCATGGATCTTCCTGCCAGAGACCCGCAGCGTTTTTCCCAGGGTGTGAGCCTGCTCACCGGCGGCGACCTTGCCCCCCTGTGGCCCTTTGCCAGGGAATGTTCTGCCTCGCTGCTTCAGCACTTTGCCAGCAACTCGCAGCTCCTGCCAAAGTTTGATGCCGTGGCTGCCTTCCTTGAGAAAGAGCAGGACAAGGCCTTCAGCAATGACTTTCTGCGAGCCCTTCTGGATATGGACGATGAAAGGATGGCGACTCTTGTCGAGGGCTCGGACGAGGAGCGGGCCAGCATCACCTTTGTCTGCGAGTTTCTGCTCTCCACTGTGCTCAAGGCCTTCACGGCCAACATTGCCGCAGGGGAAAAGGATCCCTGGACCCTGTGGACGCAGGGACACTGCCCTGTCTGCGGCAGACTGCCTGCCATGGAATGGCTGGGCCAGCCTGTGGAAGACGACAACAACCCCTACCTGCTCAAGGGTGGCGGCAGGAAGTATCTGCACTGCGGCATGTGCGGTGCGGACTGGAAGTATCGCAGGGCCGTCTGTCCTGCCTGCGGCTCGGACAAGAAGGGTGTCATGAATATCTTCTATGCCACCAGCAACCAGTCTGAACATGTGGCCTGGTGTTCCGAGTGCAAAACCTACTGCGTGGGCCTGGACATGCGCGCCATCTCCCCTGTGCCCGACCTTGACGTCATGGCCCTGGGGCTGCTGCCCCTGGACATCGTGGCTGCGGAAAAGGAACTCACCCCCATGTGCCGCACCCTCTGGAATCAGCTTTAGACACTGCCTGATTTTTGGCAGTCACGACAGACTGCCGTGCAGCAAGGCCCCGTTCGTTCGCTCGAGCGGGGTCTTGCTGTCTCACGTCATTCGGGGACTTGTTTCGAGCCCTGCTCTGCCTGCAGAAGATGATAAACAATCCTTTGAAATAGGACGAGAAATCGCCTACTCTGGCTGCAGGCCAAGGGACCGATTTCGGCCCGATTCTGATCCGAACAGGGTTCAATCAAGGCCCGAACAGAGTCCGTTCTGGGTACCCGCCCTTGAGCTACCGGACTCAAGAGCCAGGGGCTCAGCCTCCCTGCACGTCCACGGTCCATCCCCTGCACATTCCTGCTGCACCACATGAGGAGCACACAACCATGTCCGCAGATATCATCTCCGCCCCTTTCACCACGCTCGCTGACGCCCCCATGCCTGATGCAGCGCCCTCCGAGCAAAAAGTCACAGCCATTGCCTCTGCCATCAATTTTGACGATCCCACGCTGACCATCAGCTACGGCTCCAAGACCATGAACGAGATCGCCAAGTTTGCCGACTCCCTGCTCGCCAACGTGCGCGTGAAGGATGCAGGCCCCGTGGGCGCTTCCCTTGAGGAACTCATGGGCAAGGTCAAGGACATTGACGTCACCCAGATTGCCAAGCCGGAAAAAAGCCTGCTCTCCTCCATTCCCCTCATTGGCGGACTCTTCAATTCCATGGAGCGCACCCTGGCCCGTTTCGATACCCTGCTCGACCAGGTGGAAGGCATTTCCGACAAGCTTGAATCGGCCATGTTCGGCCTTCTCAAGGACATTCAGGTCCTGGAGCAGCTCTACACCTACAACAAGAATTTCTACGAGGATCTGACGGCTGCCATTGTAGCCGGCGAACGCCGTCTGCAGGAAGCCAGATCAAAGGAACTGCCGGCCCTGGAGGAAACGGCCCGCCAGAGCGGCAGCGCCCTGGATGCCCAGAAGGTGCACGACTTTGCCGAGCGCCTGAACCGTTTCGAGCGCCGCCTGCACGATCTCAAGCTTTCGCGCACCATTACCCTGCAGACTGCGCCGCAGATCCGCATGATCCAGAACAACGATCAGACCCTGGCCGAAAAGATACAGACGAGCATCCTGGCTACCATTCCCATCTGGAAGAATCAGATGGTGCTGGCCCTCTCCATCCACGGCCAGCACAAGGCGGCCCAGCTGCAGAAGGAAGTGGCCGACACGACCAATGCCCTGCTGAGCAAGAATGCCGAAATGCTGCAGGCCTCCACCACAGCCGCAGCCAGGGAAGTGGAGCGTTCCATTGTCGACGTGGAGACCCTGCGCGATGTGCACTCCAGGCTCCTTGCCACCATTGCCGAAACCCTGAGCATTGCCCAGCAGGGCCGCCAGCGCCGCAGGGATGTGGAGCAGGAACTCATCCACATGGAAGAGGACCTGAAAAAGCAGCTCACAAGTCTTGCCCAGCAGAAGGTGGAACAGACCGTGGCTGGCCAGCACGTGGCAAACAGGTAACGAGCCATGGCAAGCCCTACCCCAAGCGAGCCCCTGCTCGACAGGATTGTCGGTTCCGTCCTTGGCACCGTAAGCATCGTCCTCAAGCGTCTGGTGCTGCACATTGTGGCCCTGCTAGCTGCTGTCCTGCTCATCGACGTGACCTTCGGCACCTGGATGTTCTCGGAGATCCTGCTGAAGATCTCTATCTACGGCGGCATCATCTGCCTCATCCCCTACGGCGCTATCTCCAATCCCTACTGGTGGATGCCCGTTCTCACAGGCTGCGTCCAGGCAATTGCCCTGCTCGTGCTGGGCATGCCCTGGCCGCTCATGATCTTCTGGGCCGGCCTGCAGACCTGGACCGTGCGCCTGCTCATAGCCAGGGGCAACATTGGCTGGGACTGGACCGCAGCCCCAGTGCTCATCCTGGGACTCTTTGCCTACTTTTCCACGGCCAGTCACTGGTATCTGCCCGCCATGCCCCTTGTTTCCTTCCCTGTCCTCGCCCTGGCAGGTCTTCTCCTGTACAGGCTCTATGTGCGCAGCAATCACGCAAGCCTGCACCGCCAGCTTCTGGCAGCGCTCCTCGTGCGCCTGCGCCAGATAGTGCAGGACAGGAACCTCACCCAGGAAGAACAGAGCACAACGTCCTTCCTGCTCTCGCAGTGCGAATATCTGGCCGTGAGCAATGCCCTCTCCGAGGAGCTCATTGACCGCATCAACGCGGTCACGGACCGCCTGGAACAGGAGCTGCGCAAGAGGAGCTCAAGGCCCCTGGGCACGCTCTTCAAGTCCGCCCAGTGGCAGCATCTGGGCAACAGGGCTCCGGCAGCCGCAGGCTCCATCCTTGAGGAGCTGCAGGCTCTGGTGGCCCTGTTAACCAAGCTTGTGGCGGCCCGGAAGTCCACAGGCACGCAAAAGCCCTCCTCGGCCCAGGAAGACCGCATGCAGGAACTGGCAGGCCTTGCCGCCCGCCTGCTGGAGCAGCGCAAGCTGCTTCCGCCTGACCTTGCCGACCCCTTGAGCCGCATCGCCTCCCTGTCCCTCGACATGATACAGAGCATGCGCGAGGATCCCGAGGACCGGCGCACCGGCATGGCCTTCCTTGGCCGCTACCTGCCGAAGATTGGCCACATTGTGGACGAGTACCTGCGCATGCAGACGGTGAACCCCTCCCTGCCCAGGGAGCGCACGGCCGAAGTGCTCGAGCGCCTGGCCAGGGCCTTTGCCGAAGAGAAGAACGGCATGGCCCGCAACGACAACATCAACTATGCGGCAGAAATCGATGCTCTCGATTCCCTGCTGAAGATGCGCGGCTACTGAGCCTCCCGACACAAGGTTCTCTTTCCCGAACGTTCTTTTTTTGAGGCAGTCTCTGCTTTTTTGCAGGGGCTGCCTTTTCTCGTTCTGCTCTTTGCTGCTAGCTTTTACCCCAGGACCTTGCTTTTGCAGTGTTTACCCGGCCTTTGTGCATGACAGTTGCCGCCACAGGAGAGCTTTTTTCTTCATCTCCCCCTGCATAAACAAAAAGTCCGCCTGTCTTTTTCTTTGGACAAGCGGACTTTGCGAACTACTTTTGGCAAAAAAAATGGTGCCGGGGAACAGAGTCGAACTGCTGACACAGGGATTTTCAGTCCCTCGCTCTACCTACTGAGCTACCCCGGCACTTCGTGAAGCAACGAAGAAGCTTCTATACTTTTCCGGCCCCCTTGGCAAGCGAAAATTTGAAAAATTTTTGTTCCAGGCAGGTCCTTATGGCAAAAAAACACAGAAATGCAACAAGATAGACACTAAATATTTTTTTGTTTCTGTTTTCCTTCTCCCCACTAAACCTCCGTACCGCTCTCTGTCATGGCCTTAGGCAGAGAGCGATTTTTTTGCCCTGTGCTCTTTGCTGCCAGGCGGCATCTTCTGCAGCGTCTGCTCTTGCCGCCCGAACGCCGGGGAAACTCCGACAAGGCGGTTCTCGTCCCGCAGTTGACATCCTCCCCCCGCTTACGCAGGGGGATTCCCTACTGCGTTGCTGACCTTGCGGTCAGTCGCTTCGACGGGTTCCTGCTGCTGGACGGCTTGTGCCGACTCACTTGAGCTGAAGCTGTATTCTCCAGCTCCCCACAGGCTCTGAGGCGCTGCCCGCGCCCGAGTATATTCATTGCGGCAACGCAGTCCGCATTCCCCT
>DXHV01000062.1 GCA_019113165.1 Candidatus Desulfovibrio intestinipullorum | reverse complement strand
CAATCATCATGCATGTGTTAAAATAAGCATGTGATTACAAATATTTATAAAATAAGCTAAATATGTTTTCTTTTTGGCCTGACTGGTTAATAGCCTAGAATTGCAAGACAAAATCAAGCTGAGTAGTTACGGGATAGGAACATCATGCGCATCGACATGCATACCCACGCCTTTCACCACCGGGTGGCAGCAAGGGCCGTGGAACAGCTCAACCGGGGCCTCAGTCTGCACTGCGAGGCCAGCGGTTCCCTGCAGGACTTGATTCTGGAAGAGGAAGGCTGCGGCATGGACCGCTTTGCCGTCCTGTGCTGTGCCGCAGAACCTGAACAGGTACGGGCCGTCAACAACTTTGCCTTTTCCCTGCGCAAGACAGACGAACGGATCATCCCCTTTGGCACCGTGCATCCCGGGGGCAGCGACTGGGCCGAAGAGCTGGATCGCCTGGCAGTGCACGGCATAGGCGGCATCAAGCTCCATCCCGACTATCAGGGCTTTTCCATGGCAGACCCCGGGCTTTGTGCGCTGCTGGAAGCCTGCGAGGGGCGTTTTTGCGTGCTCTTCCACGTGGGAAGCCCCGCTTCTCCCAGGACGGCGCCCTCTTCCCCTCAGGCCCTGCTGAAGCTTGCCCAAAACTTTCCCAGGGTGGATATCATAGCTGCCCATCTGGGAGGCTACCACATGTGGCAGCATGTGGCGGAGGTTTTTGCAGGGGTGCGCTGCCCGCATTTATGGTTCGATACCTCGAGCACCACAGCCTACCTTGATGAAAAGACCCTGCAAGGCCTGCTGCGCCTCCTCCCCTTTGACCACTGCTTCTTTGGTTCGGACTGGCCCATCTTCCATCTGGATCAGGAACTGGAGCGTCTGCAAGGGAAGGGGGGGCTTGGCAGGACGCAGCTGGAGGCCCTCCTGCAGCAGGCAGCACCACTGCTGCAGAACTATTATTCCCTGTGAGTCAGGCCATGCCTGGCAAGGAGCCCGACATTGTCTGCACATCATGCGGCCGGGCTGAAAGGCTGACTCCCTGCAGAAAGAAGGGAACCAGGGGGAGCAGAGCAAGGGCCAGCAGGAAAAACGGAACAACACGAGGAAAAGACGGGACAAAAAAAGAGGAAACCTGCTTTTGCACAGATTTCCTCTGAAGAGTCACTGGAAAATGCCGGGTACCCGGCAACTTCTGTTACCGCTGCTTCCTTTCGGACCTGACGGGGTTGGCAGCGCTACCGCCACCCGGCAGGAACTGTGTATGTCACAAGCGGTGCGGATGTCAAGCTTCTACTCCTGTCCGCGGTCTTCCAGAGCAGCCACTGCGGGCAGTTTCTTGCCTTCAAAGAGTTCCAGGAAGGCGCCGCCGCCGGTGGAGATGTAGCCCATCTTGTCGGCCAGGCCGTAGCCTTCCACGGCAGCAACGGAGTCGCCGCCACCGACCACGACAAAGGCGCTGGAATCGGCCATGCTCTGGGCAATGGCCTTTGTGCCCTCGCCAAAGGGCCTGGTCTCGAAGGCGCCCACCGGACCGTTCCAGACAATGGTTGCGGCATTGGTCAGGATTTCGCCGTACATTTTGGCTGTTTCCGGACCGATGTCCAGAATCATGTTGTCCGAGGGCACTTCCTCGATGCCGCAGGTCACGGTTGGTTCGTCTTCTGCCAGCTGGGCAGCCGTGACAACGTCCTTCATCAGCGGAATGGGTTTGCCCATGGCTTCGGCCTTGGCCATGATCTTTTTGGACTCGTCGATGAGCTCGGGTTCATAGAGGGATTTGGCCACGTTGTAGCCCGAGGCGGCCAGAAGGGTATTGGCAATGCCGCCGCCCACGATGAGCCTGTCCACGCGGTCCAGAAGATTGTTCAGCAGTTCCAGCTTGGTGGACACCTTGGATCCGCCGATGACGGCCACCAGGGGACGCTTGGGCTCGTCCAGCACCCTGGCAAAGGCGTCGAGCTCGGCCATGAGCAGGGGGCCTGCGCAGGCAGCCTTGGCGGCACGGATGGCGCCTTCGGTGGACGCCTGGGCCCTGTGGGCCGTGGCAAAGGCGTCCATCACATAGATGTCGCCCATGTCGGCCAGCTTTTTGGCCAGTTCGGGGTCGTTGGCCTTTTCGCCCTTGAAGCAGCGCACGTTTTCAAAGACCACCACGCCACCGGGGCGGACGGTTTTGGCCGTTTCAAAGTCGCTGGTCAGCAGCACCTGACGGCCCAGGCATTCCTGAAGCCTGGCAGCCACGGGAGCCAGGGAGGTCTGTTCGTCGAACACGCCTTCCTTGGGACGGCCGAGGTGGGAGAGAATGATGACACCTGCACCCTGTTCCAGGGCATATTCAATGGTGGGCAGGGCAGCGCGGATGCGCTTGTCATTGGAGATTTTTCCGTTCTTCAGGGGAACGTTCAGATCTTCGCGAATGACCAGGGTTTTTCCGCGCAGATTCATATCCGTCATTCTTTGAATGGGCATGGAATCCTCCATGAAAGCTGCCCTGCAGCCTTGTGCAGGGCAGGAAGTGCAGTCGGCAGAATCGGATGATCGGGAAAGAGATTGGAAGCTGAAATGGTGCCCGTCAGGAAGGAGCACGCGAGCAGCCCGGAGTCCTGACAGCTCCGGGCCTTGTGCGGTTGCGCTTTAGGCGAGCAGAGCCCTGGCCCTGGCCACAACGGCGTCCACGGTGAAGCCGAACTCCCCGGCCAGCACGGAACCGGGCGCAGAAGCCCCGAAGTGATCAATGCCCAGAACATCGCCGTCCAGACCGACGTAGCGGCGCCAGTAGTCGGGCCAGCTGGCTTCCACAGCCAGGCGAGTCCGCACGGCAGAGGGCAGGACGGCTTCCCTGTAGTCGGCATCCTGGGCATCGAAGACGGTGCAGCAGGGCATGGACACGACGCGTACCCTGGTGCCGGCAGCGGCGAGCACATCGGCCGCGCCAAGGCAGAGGCTCACTTCCGAGCCCGTGCCAAGCAGAATGATGTCCGGCGTACCGTCGCAGTCGCGGACCACATAGCCGCCGCGGGCAATGTCGGCCTGGGCGGGCTTGGCAACGAAGGGCAGGCCCTGTCTGGACAGGGAGAGGCAGGTGGGATTGTGCCTGCCAAGAGCCGCCTGCCAGGCCGCAGCGCACTCTTCGCTGTCGCAGGGACGCCAGAGATCGCAGTTGGGCAGGGATCTGAGCATGTTGAGATGCTCAATGGGCTGATGAGTGGGGCCGTCTTCGCCCACGGCATAGGAGTCGTGGGTCAGCACCCAGATCACGCGCAGGTGCATGAGGCTGGCCAGGCGGATGGCGTGCTTGGCGTAGTCGGAAAAGACCATGAAGGTGCCGGCATAGGGGATGAAGCCGCCGTGTACGGCCAGACCGTTCATGATGCAGCCCATGCCGAACTCGCGCACGCCGTAGCAGATGTAGTTGCCTTCATAGACCGCAGGATCCAGGATGGTGGAGGAAGCGGTCTTGGTGCCAACGGATCCGGAGAGGTCTGCGGATCCGCCAATGAGCTCGGGCAGGGCCGGGACCAGAACGCTCAGCACGTTCTTGGAGGCGACACGCGTGGCCACCTTTTCCTGGGCTTCCTGCGCCTTTTTCACGAAGTCGGCAAGGATCTGATCCGTCTGGGCAGGCAGAGTGCCGTCAAGGCGCCTGGTAAATTCTTCCCAGAGCTCGGGATAGGCCTGCCTGTAGGCGACAAGGGCGTCCTGCCAGGTCTGTTCCAGACGGGCGCCCTCTTCCCTGGCGTCCCAGGCCTTTGCAATGTCCTCGGGAATGACAAAGGGCTCGGCTTCCCAGCCAAGGGCAGCCTTGGCCGCGGCAGCCATCTCGGCGCCAAGAGGAGCGCCGTGGGACTTTTCGGAGTCTTCCAGGCCGGAGCCAAAGCCTATGTGGGTGTTGCAGATGATGAGGCTCGGGCGATCCTCGTCGCCCCGTGCCGCGGCAATGGCCTGATCCAGAGCGTCGCAGTCATGGCCGTCGACGGGGCCTATGACCTGCCAGCCGTAGGCCTTGAAACGGGCGGCCACATCTTCCGTAAACCAGCCCGTGACCTTGCCGTCGATGGAAATGCCGTTGCTGTCGTACAGGGCAATGAGCTTGCCGAGCTTCCAGACGCCTGCCAGGGAACAGGCTTCGTGGCTCAGGCCTTCCATGAGGCAGCCGTCACCAAGGAAAACATAGGTCCTGTGATCGACAATTGTGTGACCGGGCCTGTTGAATCTGGTGGCAAGCAGGCGTTCGGCCAGGGCCATGCCCACGGCCGAGGCGATGCCGGAGCCCAGGGGGCCGGTGGTGATGTCCACGCCGGGCGTGTGGCCGTATTCGGGGTGACCGGGGGTCAGGGAGCCCCACTGCCTGAACTGGGCAAGGTCCTCGGCCGAGAGGGCGTAGCCCGTGAGGTGGAGCAGGCTGTAGAGCAGCATGGAGGCATGACCGTTGGAGAGCACAAAGCGGTCACGGTTGAACCAGGCCGGATCGGCGGGGTTATGTCTGAAGCCATGGCGCCACAGGGCTTCGGCCATGTCGGCCATGCCCAGCGGGGCTCCGGGATGTCCGGAATGAGCTTTTTCGATGGCATCTATGGCAAGGGCCCTGATGGCATTGGCACATTGGCGGCGAGAAACTGGCATAGCACGCTCCTTACAAAACGGCTCGCTACGCTTGGCGAGGTTTCCAGTGTGAACAGGTCATTGCTGCCGCACGCAGCGGTCCCTGATCGGCTGCTGCAGCAAAGGCCGCAAGGCGCTGATCGTAGGGCGGAAAACGGAAGAACGCGGAACCGGAGACAAAAACGTCAGCCCCGCAACGGACAAGCTGACCTATGTTTTCCGGGCAGACTCCGCCGTCTACCTGAATGGGAATGGTGCTGCCCCCGTGGGCATCCAGGAGGCTGCGCACCTCCCGAATCTTGTCTTCCACAACGGGCAGGAATTTCTGGCCGGAAAAGCCCGGATTGACGCTCATGAGCAGGACCATGTCCACATCGTGGACAATCCAGCGCAAAAAGGAACAGTCCGTGGAGGGGTTGAGCGCCACGCCTGCCAGGCAGCCCAGTTCGCGGATCCGGGCCAGACAGCGCTGCAGATGGGTCTCTGCCTCGGCATGCACGACCAGCATGTCGGCGCCGGCCCTGGCAAAGTCCTCCACATAGCGGGAGGGATTCTGGATCATGAGATGCACGTCAAAGAAAAGACGGCTTGTCTTGCGCAGCGAGGCAATGACTGGGGTGCCGAAGGTGATGTTCGGGGCAAACAGGCCGTCTATGACGTCGAGATGCAGCCAGGGCACGCCGGCCTGTTCCAGAGCCTGGCATTCTTCGTCCAGTTTGCCGAAATTTGCAGAGAGAAGGGATGGCGAGAGAATCATTGTCCGCCTCCTTGAGTGAGCAGAGTCCTCACAGCTTTGAGCTCCTCGCAGACCTCTTGTAAAAAGGCCGTTTCCTGTTCGCGGCGTTTGAGAGCCTGTTCGCGGCGCCGTTCGGCCAGCTCCCTTTGCCGTTCCTCCAGCTCCTGACTGCGCGCCTGCACTTCCTCCTCCGTCAGCGAGGAGAGCGGCAGGGATTTTTCCAGGACCTGGCGTGCGCCTTCAATGGTAAGGCCCCTTGTATAGAGCAAGTCCTTGATGCGCCGCAAGAGTTGCACATCCTCGTGCGTATAGCCCCTGTGTCCGCTCGACATGCGCTTGGGAAGGAGTTCGGGAAACTTGGTCTCCCAGAAGCGCAGGACGGACGTCCTGACTTCCAGAATGGCTGCAACTTCCCCGATGCGGTAGATTTTCTGCTTCAGCGGCATGAACCCTTTCCCTGCAGTTTTTCGTGATCGCGACCTGAAGAGGATGTACTTCTCCAGAACTCTATCCGGCTCATAGTGACACGTTTTCCCCCTCTCGTCCATATAGAGCCTGAAACGCTCCGGGAGAACATGGGAAGCAGCAGACAGAATTTTGTCTGCACAATAAAAAAAGAGCACGAAAAGGTGGCTTTTTCTTGTCCTTTTCGTGCTCTTTTCATCAATTGGCTGCTCTGCAGCACAGGCAGACTGTCATTGCTGCCAGAGACTGCATGCAGGCAAGTTTTTCAGACTGAATCAGAGATGCGCCCTAGATGCGCACGCCGAGCTTCTTTTCCAGGAAAGCGACAATGCGATCGCGTTCCTTGTCGGCCTCGGCATCCTTGAGGGTCTTTTTGGCATGCCTGAAGGTGAGGCGGAAGGTGAGATTCCTGGTCTCGCCGCCTTCGGGCAGGAAGAGATCCACCATGGTGACCTCTTCGAGCAGGGGCGAATGGGCCTCCCTGATGGCCTCCTCTATGGTCTGGGCCTTCATGAGCGGATCGGCAATGACCGTGATGTCGCGGCGCACGGCCGGGAAAGTGGCCAGTTCCTGGAAGGGGCGGCTGGATTTGTTGAAGAGCTCCTGCAGGAGGTTCAGATTGTATTCAGCCATCCACACGGGCCAGCGGGCTTCGTACCTGTCGGCAATGGCCGGCTGGACGCGGCCCATGGTGCCGATGACCGTGTCGCCCACCAGGACCTCTACTGCGGGCAGCAGATAGGGATGCTTTTCGCAGGAGCGCACCTGCATCTCGCCCAGGTGCAGGGTGCGCAGCAGGGCGGCAGTGATGCCCTTGAGATCCAGATAGTCCAGTTCACCGGCCTTCTGGGGCCAGACATTGTCGAACCTGCGGCCGGAGAGCATGAGGCCAATCATGCCGGTTTCGGCCACCGTGGTATAGGAGCCGGCATCCTTGTGGAAGACGTGGGCCAGTTCGAAGATGCGCACGGCCGGAGCGCCCTGGCGCATGTTGGTGCTCAAGGTATGCAGAAGGCCGGGCGCCAGTACGGTGCGCAGCACGTCCTGATCAGCAGAGAGGGGATTCATGACCTGGATGCGATCATCGGCAGGCAGGTTGAGCAGATCGAGCTCCTTGTTGCCCACGAAGCTGTAGTTGATGGCTTCGTTGAGGCCAAGACCGCTGCCCCAGCGACGCAGGCGATCCCAGAAGGCATAGGCCGTTTCCGGGGCCGTGGCATCTTCCAGCTTGCGTTCAATGGCAGGCAGGACGGGCACAATGCGGTCCATGCCGTAGTAGCGGGCCACTTCCTCGATGAGGTCGGCCTCGCGGGTGACGTCGGGGCGCCAGCTCGGCTGGGTGACTTCCCAGGTGCTCTCGTCCTTTTCTTCCACGCTGCAACCAAGGCCGGTCAGAATCTTTTTGCTGAACTCGAGGCCCGGATCTTCGCCGAGCAGGGCAGCACAGCGGGCCGGACGGTAGGCAATTTTGGCCGGCACAAAGGGCGCGGGCTCGCTCTTGCACAGCTGGTCGGAGACCTGGCCGCCTGCCAGGGACTGGATCATGGCGCTGGCACGATCGAGGCTCCACTGCGTGTGGGCCTGATCCACGCCGCGCTCGAAACGGAAGGAGGCTTCGGAGTGCAGGCCCAGGCGTCTGGCCGTGCCCCTGATGGTGGCCGGATGGAAGACGGCGGACTCCAGGAAGACGCCGGTGCTTGCACTGGTCACTTCGGACTCGAGGCCGCCCATGACGCCGGCCAGGCCCACGGCCCCTTCGGCATCGCGTATGGTCAGATCCCTGGCGCTCAGGGTGCGTTCCTGGCCGTCCAGGGTGGTAAACTTCTCGCCTTCCTCGGCCAGGCGGACAATGACCCTGCCGCCGCGCACCTTGCCGAGATCAAAGGAGTGCAGGGGCTGGCCGCATTCCATGAGAATGTAGTTGGTCACGTCGACGACGTTGGAAATGGAGCGCACGCCCACGGCATGGAGCCTGCAGCGCAGGGCCAGGGGGCTCGGAGCCAGGGTGACATTGGTGATGACCCTGCCCAGGTAGCAGGGGCAGAGCTTCGGATCCGCGATTTCAATGACAGGATGGGGCAGATCGCACTTGCTCAGGATGAGCGGGCGCTCCTGCACGGTCATGGGCAGGTTGAAGGCCAGGGCCACTTCGCGGGCAAGACCCAGGACAGACAGGCAGTCGGCCCTGTTGGGGGTCACGTCGATGTCCAGGACTTCGGTGTCCAGGTTGAGGGCATCCACCAGACGGCTGCCCACGGTGCAGGTTGAGGGCAGCACGAGAATGCCCTGATGGTCCTCGCTTAAGCCCAGCTCGCGCTCGGAGCAGATCATGCCGAAGGAGGGCTCGCCGCGCAGCTTGGCCTTCTTGATCAAAAGACCGCCGGGCATGGTGGTGCCCACCGTTGCCACGGGCACAATCTGTCCGGCAGCCACATTGGGGGCGCCGCAGACAATGGGCAGAAGCTCGCCCTGCCCCACGTCCACCTTGCAGACGTGCATGTGATCGGAATTGGGATGGGGGTCGCATTCCACGACCCTGCCGACCACGATGGACTCGATGTCCCTGAAGGGATGGACAATTTCCTCGAGTTCCAGACCGAGCATGGTCAGGCGGTCGGCAAGAGCCTCGGCACTTCCTTCATAGGGAACAAATTCACGTAACCAGGAAAGAGACAGCAGCATACGTCACCTTGAACGCCCGCAGGCGTTGTCAAAAGCAGAAAATATATCACCACACGGGACGATCGTCCCACGGATCGGGCAGAGGGCGTTCCACTTCCTTCTTGCCACCATAGGCGCCTCCGGGCAGCCTTTTCCTTGGCGCCCGTTCTTCCTCAACACCGGTAATGGGATTGCCGTAGGCATCCAGGAAGCCGCCGATGACAGGCATCTTGTGCCCCTTGAGGGGCGTATCCGGGGATTCCAGGCCCGTCTGGGGTGGCCGCGGCGAGGTGGAGATGGGATCGGCCAGGGCCTGTCCAGGCAAAAGACCCGGCAGACAGGCAAGGCTCAGAAGCAGGCGGAACGAGAGCGTCCTGTGCATGGTCTAGACAAACTGACGCAGGAAACGGGCGTCGTTTTCAAAGAACATGCGCAGATCGCCAAGACCATAGGTGAGCATGGCAACACGCTCGACACCGAGGCCGAAGGCAAAGCCCGTGATGTCTGCGGGGTAGTTGACATAGGCGTAGACCGCGGGGTCAACCATGCCGCAGCCCAGGATTTCCAGCCAGCCCGTGCCCTTGCACACGCGGCAGGGGGTGCCGTTGCTGTGGCCCTTGCCGTGGCACAGGCAGCAGGAGATGTCCACTTCGGCGGACGGTTCGGTGAAGGGGAAGAAGCTCGGGCGGAAGCGAACCCTGGTCTCGGCGCCGAACATGGCCTGGCAGAAGGCCGTGAGGATGCCGCGCAGATGGGCCAGAGTCACGTTCTCGCCGACCATGAGGCCTTCGACCTGATGAAACATGGGCGTATGGGTGATGTCGGAGTCGCGGCGGTAGACCTTGCCCGGAGCGACAATGGCCAGCGGTGGCTTGCGGCGTTCCATGGCATGGACCTGCACGGCCGAGGTCTGGGTACGCAGCACGATGTTGTCCGTGATGTACAGGGTGTCCTGCATGTCCCTGGCCGGGTGTTCCGGAGGCAGGTTGAGGGCCTCGAAGTTGTAGTAGTCGGTCTCGACTTCGGGGCCGCCCTCGATGTCGAAGCCCAGCTTCTGGAAGACGGAGCAGATTTTTTCCATGGTCAGGGTGATGGGATGGCTGGAGCCTTCCCAGGGCTGACGTCCGGGCAGGGTGGGATCAAAACGCTGCACAAATTCGTCTTCTGCGCGGGCCAGAAGCTTGGCGCGGTGGGCTTCAAAGAGCGAGGTGAGCTCTTCCTTCACCCTATTGGCTGCCTTGCCTGCAGCAGGGCGCTCGGCCGGTTCCAGGGAGGGAAGGGCACTCATGATGGAGGCAAGCCTGCCCTTGCGGCCGAGGAAGGTCACACGCAGGCTTTCGAGATCTTCAGCTGTAGAGGCTTGGTTGAGGCCCTGTTCCAGTTCGGGGGCAAGGCTCTCCAGAGCAGAAATGATATCCATAATATGATCCGGGAAACACGCAAAAGACGTGTGAAGGGCGCGCTTCAGGGGCGCGCATTTTCCGTCTTGAGGAACGATCGAAAAAGGCTTTAGTGGCCCGCAGGCTCCTAAAGCTTTTGACCATCAGGTGGAGTGGACAGTTGGTCCGTAACTGTAGAAGAAAAGGGGGAAGTATCGGTAAAACCCGTGTTACGGAATGGAAACAAAATGACACGGGGTCTGCAGAAAAGAAAAAGAGGAGACGGGACACAAGGCCTCGTCTCCTCTTTGTATAGATCAGAACATTAGTTGAGGGAAGCTTTAGCCTTTTCCACCAGGGCAGCAAAGTCGTCCTTGTGGAAAACGGCGAGGTCGGCAAGAACCTTGCGGTCCAGGGTGATGCCGGCGACCTTCAGGCCGTGCATGAAGCGGCTGTAGGACAGGCCGCTCAGGCGGGCACCGGCATTGATGCGCAGGATCCACAGCTGGCGGAAATCACGTTTACGATGCTTGCGACCCTCGAAGGAGTTCTGCATTGAGCGCTCAACGGCTTCTCTGGCAGTGCGGTACAGGCGATGACGGGCACCGCGGAAACCCTTGGCAGCATCAAGAAATTTTTTGTGCCTGCGATGTGCGGCAAGACCTCTCTTTACACGCATTGGTGTATCCTCCTTAAGTCCTGAACAAGGCGTAGGTCAAAGCCCGTCAGGAGCTCACGCGTGCACGGCACTCTTCATGGAGTGCGGGGCAGGAAAAAATCTGTGGTCAATGAAGGGGCGTATGTGCGTCACTAGCCGTTGGGCAGCAGACGACGGACAGCCTTCATGTTGGCGGAATCCACGACAGTGGGCTGGCCCAGGCGCATCTTGCGGCCGGGAGCCTTCTTGGTCAGGATATGACGCAGGTTCTGACGGCGACGGCGGTACTTGCCGCTGCCGGTCAGCTCAAAGCGCTTGGCGGCAGAGCGCCGTGTTTTGATCTTCGGCATTGTTGAGACCTCTCGTAATGAAAACTTTCCCGCTAGGGAACTTGCGAGCTTGCCCCAAAATCGTGCCCCTGGCAAGCTCTATTTTTTGGGCACAAGCAGCATCTGCAGGGTGCGGCCTTCGGCGCGGGGCTCCTGGTCGACCCTGGCAACTTCCTCGAGATCCTTGATAAAGCGCTCGAGGATGTCCATGCCGCGATCCTTGTGGACAATTTCGCGTCCACGGAAGAACACTGTGACTTTGCAGCGATCGCCGTCTTCGAGGAAACGGCGCACGTGCCGTACCTTGGTCTCGTAGTCATGGTCGTCCGTCTTGGGACGGACCTTGATTTCCTTGACCTGGACAACAGCCTGTCTTTTTTTGGCGTCCTGACGCTTCTTCTGCTGCTCGTACTTGAACTTCCCGTAGTCCATGATGCGGCAGACGGGCGGTTCGGAATTGGACGACACTTCAACAAGATCACATCCCACTTCACGGGCCGCAGCAATGGCCTCGTTACGGGACATAATGCCCAGCTGTTCCCCCTCAACGCCAATGACGCGCACTTCACGTGCGTGGATCAGCTCATTGCGGCGAACCCCGTCATCAGGCATGCGCCTGCGGGGCTTGATATTAGGCGAAGCTATAGCTCATTCCTCCTTTCGTGAACGGTTCAGCTGCTGCGGCCTTGATCAGTTCGACTGTTTCCGCAACAGTTTTCATGCCCAAATTTTCTCCTGTGCGCAGACGAATGCTGACGGTATGGCTCTGGGCCTCTTTCTCGCCCACAACGAGCATGTAGGGGATCTTGGCGACCTGGGCTTCGCGGACCTTGAAGCCGAGCTTCTCGTTGCGTTCGTCGCACGTGATGCGGATGCCGGCGGCTGCAAATTCCTTTTCCATGTCCTTGGCGGCCTCGATGGCAGCATCCGTGACGGTGAGCAGACGCGCCTGTTCGGGGGCCAGCCAGACAGGCATGGCACCGGCAAACTGTTCGATAAGAATACCGATGAAGCGTTCAACGGAACCCATGATGGCCCTGTGCACCATGACGGGACGGTGGCGTTCGCCATCCTGACCCACATAGGTGAGATTGAAGCGCTCGGGCAGGGTGAAGTCGACCTGAATGGTCGAGCACTGCCATTCGCGGCCAAGGCAGTCGAGGAGCTTCACGTCAATCTTGGGACCGTAGAAGGCACCGTCGCCCTCGTTGATGGCATAGGGCAGGCCTTCCTGCTTCACAGCCTGGATCAGGGCATTGGTGGCCAGCTCCCAAGCTTCGTCCGTGCCTATGCTGTCGGTGGGACGGGTGGAAATCTCTATCTTGTACTCGAAGCCGAAAAGCTGCATGAGGGACTGGATGATGTGGATCACGTTGATGATCTCGCCCTCGAGCTGTTCGGGCATGCAGAGGATGTGCGCATCGTCCTGGGTGAACTGGCGCACACGCAGAAGACCGTGCAGCACGCCGCTTTTTTCGTGACGGTGCACGACGCCCAGTTCAAAGAGGCGCACGGGCATGTCACGGTAGGAATGCACGCTGTTGCCGTACATGAGCATGTGCCCGATGCAGTTCATGGGCTTGATGCCGTACATCTCTTCATCGATCTGGGTGAAGTACATGTTCTGGCGGTAGTGATCGTAGTGTCCGGACTGCTGCCATGTTTCCTGGCGCAGCAGCTGCGGACCCTGCACGATCTGATAGCCGCGCTTCAGATGCTCGCGCTTCCAGAAGTCTTCCAGAATGGTGCGCAGCAGCATGCCGTTGGGCAGCCAGAAGACCATGCCCGGAGCCACATGCTCGAAGAAGGTGAACAGGCCGAGTTCGCGACCAAGCTTTCTGTGATCGCGGCGCTTGGCTTCCTCCAGCTTGTGCAGATGCTCCTTCAGGGACTTCTCGTCGGCAAAGGCCGTGCCATAAATGCGCGACAGCATGCGGTTCTTCTCGTCACCGCGCCAGTAGGCACCGGCAACGGTCAGAAGACGCACATGCTGACAAAAACCTGTGTGCGGGACATGGGGGCCGCGACACAGGTCCGTGAATTCTCCTTCCTGATACAGGGTGACGGAGGGGGCATCTATGCCCTCCAGCAGTTCCACCTTGTATTTCTCTCCCATTTCTCCGAATTTGGCCACGGCTTCATCGTGGGAGAGGACAGTGCGCACAAAGGGAAGCTTCTGCTCGGCAATGCGGTGCATTTCGGCTTCAATGTGCTCGAGATCGGTCTGGGAGAAGGGAGTTTCCACATCAAAGTCGTAGTAGAAGCCATTTTCAATGGAGGGACCAATGGTCACCAGAGCCTTGGGGAAGAGTCGCTTGACGGCCAGAGCCATGACATGGGCAGTGGAGTGGCGCAGAATCTGTGTCCCTTCGGGGCTGTCAGCGAAAATGGGCTGAATTTCCGCAGTCTCTGCAGGCACGGCAGCAGACAAATCGTAGTCCTTGCCATCAATGCGTGCAGCCACCACGGACTTGAACTTCTTGCCGCTCAGCGCCGACTTGAGCACAGAGGCAATATCGGCTCCGTCGGACACAGGAACGACCTGTCCTTCAACACGGACATCCATAGAAAACTCTTCCTCCTCGACTCAGAGAATACAAAAAAATGGGGAGGCGATGACCTCCCCATTTCGCATATATTTTTTAGAAGGGCGGTTGGCGTGTGCCGCCTTTCGCCGCCGGGAGAAACTCCCGAGTGCTTGTGGTATGGTAGGAACGAGCAGACTTGAACTGCTGACCTCTTCCGTGTCAAGGAAGCGCTCTAGCCACCTGAGCTACGCTCCTGCGTTAAGGCAGGAGTCGGTATATGCCTGGAGCAGGCAGGAGTCAAGCATTTTTTTGCGTTCCGGGGAAATTTTTTTATTCTGCCCGCAAAAAGTGCCTGTTTTGTTCCATCCAGTTCGCAAAATCGGTACGGGCGCGGGCAGCATACCATTCCTTGCGAAGCTTTTTGGCAATGCGTTCCTCCGGCTCCGGCATGAGGCCGAAGTGGGCGTTGCTTGGCTGGAAGCGCTTCTGTTCTGTCCGCAGGTGGCCAAGCAGGGCCCCCAGGGCCGTGGTCACGGGCGGTTCGACAAGGTCATTCCCTTCCATGCGGGCAGCAAGCACTCTGGCAATCCAGTGGCCGTGGGCCGCAGACTCCACATAGCCTTCCACGCCCGAGATCTGGCCTGCCAGGAAGATGTTCGGGCTGGCCACAAGGGATCCGTCTCTGGCCAGGACCCTGGGAGCATTCACGTAGGTATTGCGGTGCATGCTGCCAAAGCGGACAAATTCTGCCTGGGCCAGGCCTGGCACCATTCTGAAGATGCGGGCCTGTTCGGGATAGGTGAGCTTGGTCTGGCAGCCCACCAGGTTGAAGGTGGTGGCATTGAGGTTTTCCGCGCGCAGCTGCAGGACGGCCCAGGGCCGTCTGCCCGTACGCGGATCCGTGAAGCCCACGGGTTTCAGGGGGCCGAAGACCAGGGTCTTGGGACCGCGTTCGGCCAGGGCTTCAATGGGCATGCAGCCCTCGAAGTGGCGCTCCTTTTCAAAGTCCCTGGCATGCACCTTTTCCGCCGAGCACAGGGCTTCGTAGAAGGCCGTGTACTCGTCCCTGTTCATGGGGCAGTTGAGGTAGTCGCCGGACGTTTCTCCGTGCTCCTCGTCGTAGCGCGATCCCCTGAAGACAATGGACATGTCCAGGGAATGGCCCCAGACAATGGGGGCTATGGCATCGTAGAAGTAGCAGTGATCCTGGCCTATGCGGCGGGCCAGGCTTTGCGAGAGGCCTTCCGTGGCCAGGGGGCCTGCGGCAAGGACAATGGTGGCAAAGTCTGCAAGGCGCGGATCGTCCAGATCGGCAATGCAGGCATGGACAAGATGGATGCGGGGGTGCTCTTCCACGGCTCTGGTGACGCGCTCGGAGAACAGGGTGCGGTCCACGGCCAGGGCCTTGCCGGCCGGAACCCGGCAGGCATCGGCATCCTGCATGAAGGGACTGTGCAGATCGCGCAGTTCCTGCTTGAGCAGGCCTATGCCGCTCGCCAGGGCATCGGAGCGCAGGGAATTGGAGCAGACAAGCTCGCTCAGCAGATCGGAGACATGGGCTTCGGATCGCACCTCGGGCTTAGCTTCGAAAAGGGTGACATCTTTCCCCATGTCCGCAAGGACACGGGCACATTCGCAGCCGGCCAGGCCGGCACCTACAATAGCCACATCAGCCATACTATGGGGCACTCCTGAAAGAAATCTGCCTGCAGACACACCATGCAGGGGCTTCAGGCAGGGGTGTGATGCCACGTTTTGCCACAAAAGTCATGGAAGGACAGGACCGGCACAAAGGGCCGAAGGAGAACGCAAAAAAAATAATTTTCCCCTGCTTTGTGCAATGGGACTGATACGTTAGCCTGTGCTTTCGGTGTTGTGCTGCTTGCAGCCAGTTCAAGGGGTGCGTATAAGCAGAGTCCTGCGTAAGGAGAAGAAGTATCTTTCGGGCAGCGCTGCCGCTGCCAAAGTTCTTTTTCTCCTCTCTTTTTTTTCTTTCTTCCGCAACACGGGTTCGCTGTACGGAGATTTTTTGCAATGGATGCAAGCACGACATCTTCTGGCGTCACATACGTTCGGGCAGAAGACCGCGAGACACAGGCAGGGAGCATTCCTGTTTTGCCCGTGCGCCTTGCCTTTACGGACAGTGCGGCCCAGGCACTCTATGCCTCAGGGCCTGCACCTGCCACGAGCCGTTCGGCAGGAACCGACTTGCGGGCCTGCCTTAAAGGGGAGGAGGCCGAAATAGGCCCTGGCTGCCGCCTGGCCGTGCCCACGGGCCTGCGCATCCAGCCGCTGCAACCCGGCTGGGCCGGCTTTGTGTATGCCCGCAGCGGCCTGGGCGCCCGCGACGGTCTGACCGTTGCCCAGGGCGTCGGCGTTATCGATCCCGACTATACGGGAGAAATCATTGTCTTTCTGCTGAACACTTCTGCCGAGAAGCGACGCATTGTCCGCGGCGAGCGCATTGCACAGCTGCTTTTTCTGCCCTATGCACGACCGGACTTTCTTGTAGACGGAGATCTGCAGACCACGGAGCGTGGCGCCGGCGGTTTTGGACATACGGGACGCTAATTTTTGGGAGCACTTTTCGATGTCACAGGAATTTGAGACGATCAGGCACGACGACGAAGCCTATGTGATGCATACCTACGGGCGTTATCCCGTGGCGCTGGATCATGGCTTCAATGCCCATGTCTGGGATGTGGACGGCAAGGAATACGTGGATCTGCTGGCCGGCATTGCCGTCACAAGCCTTGGCCACTGCAATGACGAGGTGTGCAGGACACTGGAAGAGCAGGCCCGCCGCCTCTGGCACACCAGCAACCTCTTCTATCAGCGTCCCCAGGTCGAGCTGGCCAGACGTCTTCTGGGCACGGCCCATTTCGGCCGGGCCTTTTTCTGCAACAGCGGCGCCGAAGCCAACGAGGCCCTGATCAAGCTGGCCAGACGCTACATGACGCGCATCCGCGGCAAGAAGGACGCCTGCGACATCATCACCCTGTCCGGCTGCTTCCACGGCCGCACCCTGGGCACCCTGGCCGCAACGGGCAGAGACAGCCTCATGGACGGCTTCACCCCCGTGGCCGGCGGCTTCAAACAGGTGCCTGCCGGCGATCTCGAGGCCCTGGCTCAGGCCATGGACGAGAAGACCTGTGCGGTCCTGCTGGAAGTTGTCCAGGGCGAGGGCGGCGTCATTGTGCTGGACGACGATTACGTGCGCGGCGTCGAGGCCCTGTGCAGGGAGCGGGACGTGCTCTTCTGCTGCGACGAGGTGCAGGCCGGCATGTGCCGCTCCGGCCGCTTCTGGGCCTTCCAGACCTGCGGCGTAAAGCCTGACATCATCAGCATGGCCAAGGCGCTGGCCAACGGTCTGCCCATGGGCGGCATCATGGCCACCGCAGAAGTGGCCAGGGGCTTTGAGCCCGGCTCCCATGCCACCACCTTTGGCGGCAGCCCCCTGGTGGCTTCCGTGGCCGCCAAGACCGTGGAGATCATGGTGCGCGACGATATGGCCGGCAGGGCCAGAATCCTTGGCGAGCGTGTCATGGACAGGGCCCGGACCTTCATGCAGGCCCATCCCGGCTGCATCAGCGAGGTGCGCGGCAAGGGCCTCTTCATAGGCATAGAGCTGCCAGGCGACGCAAAGGATGTGTGGAGCAGGCTGCTTGAGAAGGGCTTCATCTGCAATCTCTGCCACGGCAAGACCTTGCGTCTCCTGCCGCCCCTGACTATTTCCGAGGCCGATCTGGATGCCTTCATGGAGACGCTGGAAGGACTGCTGCTCCAGAACTAGCAAAGCCACGATCTGGCACAAAATCACTGTGGACCATACGGGAAGGCTTCCTGCAAAGAGCCTTCCTCTTCTTTTAGTTGAAAGAGTTCGCCCGAAAAAGGCCTTGTGCCCAAAGGGGGAACTCCCAAGGAGAACATCATGGATGATATGGATATGGCTGCCGAACTTGAAAGGAGAGACAGGGAAGCTGCTCTGTCCATGGCACAGCGTTCCACCCTGCAGTGTGGCCCTGAAATCATCAATGGCGTAGCCTGTTGCCGGGAATGCGGAGAACCCATTCCCAAGAAGCGCCTGGAGGCCCTGCCTGGCGTGGCCCTGTGCAAGGCCTGTCAGGAAGAACGCGAGGCGCGCATGCGCTCTTGAAAAAGGCGCGAGACGTTTGCCCTGTTCCCTGTGCCCTTTTGCGGACAGTGGATGGACGAAGAAGAACGGCGCAGACAGCTTTATTGCTGCCTGCGCCGTTCTCACGTCAGATTGTGTTCCCCGGGTGGCCTGTTGCGGGAAGTACGCTGCAGTCTACGAGGGCCAGATCAGGTGCAGAACCTTGTAGGAGAGGGCGCCCACCGCGCCTGCGCAGGGCAGGGTCAGCACCCAGGCCGTGACCAGCTGGCCGGCAACGCCCCAGCGCACGGCACTGAGACGCTTGCTTGAGCCCACGCCGAAGATGGCCGCCGAGACCGTATGGGTGGTGCTCACCGGAGCACCCATGAGGCTTGCGCAGGTGATGACGCAGCCAGTGGCCGTTTCCGCCGCAAAGCCGTGCACGGGTTCCAGCTTGAAGATTCTGTGCCCCATGGTCTTGACGATTTTCCAGCCGCCCACGGCAGTGCCCATGCACATGGCGCCGGCGCAGACAAGCTTGACCCAGAGGGGAATCTCCACGCTGTCGATTTCGCCGAAGAGGAGCAGGGCCAGGGTGATGACGCCCATGGTCTTCTGGGCATCATTGAGGCCGTGGCTCAGGGCCATGAAGCCTGCGGACACAAGCTGCAGCTTTCTGAACCAGGCATTGACCCGGGACCGCCTGTGCGAGGCGCATATCCAGGCAACGATCAGCATGGCCACAAAGCCTGCGCAAAAGCCCGCCAGGGGCGATCCTATGAAGGGCAGGATGACCTTGCCCACCACGCCCGAGAAATTGATGGCTGCAAAGCCTGCATGGGCCCAGGCTGCCCCCAGCAGACCTCCTATGAGGGCATGGGAGGAGGACGAGGGAATGCCCAGATACCAGGTCAGCAGGTTCCAGACAATGGCGCCGACCAGGGCGGCAAAGACCAGTATCTGCGAGCCTTCCACCATTTCCGGGAAGACCAGGCCGCCGCCCAGGGTCTTGGCCACTTCCGTGCCCAGCAGGGCGCCCAGCAGGTTAAGGACGGCAGCCATGGCCACAGCCATGCGTGGGGTGGCCACCTTGGTGGAGACGACGGTGGCAATGGCATTGGCGCAGTCGTGTGCGCCATTGGTAAAGTCGAAAATCAGCGCCGTGAGGACAATGAGGACAAGCAGAAGAGGGAGCTCAAACATTTTTCATCACCGCTTCCTCAATGTGTTCCGACAGATCCGTGACCTGGCGCAGGACCAGTTCAAGACCATCGTAGATCTGCATCCATTTCAGCACTGAGGGAAGGCTGGAGCTGTTCAGATCGCTTTCTTCCATGAGTTCTGCCAGGCCCACCGCAACCAGGGAGTCGCATTCCTCGCGCAGGTTGCGGAACACTCTCGACTTGTGGCAGTCATGCCGTTTGTGCAGTCCGTGCAGCATTTCCGTGGTCAGGATCAGCATGTCCTTGAGCATGGCTGCCGTTCTCTGGGCAGGAAAGAGCATGTCGGGAATGTTGTAGGAAGTGATGCGTGCCGCAAGACTCTGAAAACGGTCTATGCATTCTTCCTGTCCCTGACTGATGCGGAGAATGTCTTCCCTGTCTATGGGGGTTATGAAGGTGGCGGAGAGCGCCCGGCTGATTTTGCGGTAGAGCGTGTCAGCTTCGTGTTCGATTTCTGCTATGCGCTTGTAGGCATGGTAGCGGTTTTCCAGGTTGCCGAAGAGTCGAACATTCTGTTCGGCAACCTGACAGAGAAGCGCGTTCTGCGCGAAAAGCATTTCAAAAAAGGGAGCCGATTTGGGAAGCAGGGCTGCAAACATAACCAGTCCGTAAGGTTAGATGTCGCAAAAACATGTGCAGACAAGCGTCTGCACACAGTACCTTACGGAATTTTAGAAGATTTGCTATGTGAGTGCAAACCACTCCCGCATCACGCGCAGGGCATGCGCGGCAAGGGGCCAGTCCGGCAGAAGGAGCATGTCGCCGCCGTCATGAATGAGCCTTCCGTGATGCAGAAAAAAGTGCGCGCCGTCTCTGCCCGTGCCATAAAGGCCGTCCCAGAGAAGGGGATGTCCGGTGCAGGCGGCATGTACGCGGATCTGATGGCGTGCGCCCCGGTGCAGGAGGCAGCCCGCAAGTGTCAGCTCCTGATCCTCCCATGCTTCAGGACAGGCGCCTGCGTCCCCGAAGATCTCTGCGGCCCTGCCGCCAAGCAGGGGGACAAGGGTTGTCCAGCGGGCAGGATCGCTGTCTTCCTGTGCCAGGGCGCGCATATGTGTGCGTCCTTCGGCCACCAGACGGTTGCGGACAGTGACGGTGTCCTCAAGTGAACCGCACACAAGGCAGACGTATTTCTTGACGACTGATCCCCGGGCTTCCTCTTCGCGAAAGTGCAGGGCACGTTCCTGGGTCAGGGCTGCAGTGACAATGCCTGAGGTTTCGTAGTCCAGGCGCTGCAGAAGCTGCAGGCCGGCACAAGCTGTATCCCCGGCAAGAAGTTGTGGGATCTGGCCCTCAAGGGAGGCATTGCTGCGGCCGGCCAGGCGCACCGTGTGCAGCAGGGATGGCTTGAAGAACCAGACATACGAATCTGTTCGTCCCAGCAGCCGGCCAAGGGGGGCAGATGCAGCAGGGCCGGATGAAGCAGCCTGGCCTGCCGGGTCGGAGTCTGCTGCCTTCTCCAGGTTCTCCAGACCATCGTGCCTCTCCTGGCATTCCTTTTGGGGAACAAGGCGGATATGGTCCCCAGCCAGCGCCCGGTAGCCGGGCTTTTTGCGTTGCCCGTTCACAAGCACACGGCCGTCCGCCACAAGGCGTCTGCCAGCGCGCAGGGAGAGAGAGGCAAGGTCCCGCACAAGGGCATCAAGGCGCGAGCCTGCTCTGCCGGCGTCAATGATCGTTTCAAGACCTTCCGGACAGGCAGAGGGTGCCGTGGTGCTGCCGGAAGCTGCCTCGTTTGTTCGGGTGCAGATGTTTTTTTCTGTCCCTTCTGCAGTATCCATGCGCTCCATGGCCCTACTCCATGCCGAGCAGGCGCAGCAGGGCCTGTGCGGTCTTGTGCGGATCATGGGCGCAGCCCCGGGCTGTCACCATGTCGCAGTCCAGCAGGTCTATGTCCAGGTTTTCTGTCCACAGCCGCAGGGCAGGAAGATCGCCTGCGTACTGTCCGTTCTTCGTATCAAGGAGCACATGGCTCACCAGGTCCCTGGCCCTGGCTTTTGGGGCATCGACGCGCAGAGTGTCGATGAGCATGCCCAGCTGATCGGTCAGGCTCTGGCCGAGCAGTTCCCTGTCCGTGCCCGTATTGGGAATGAAGACCTTGGGGCAAGACAGATCGGCAATGATGTGGCCTGTGCCCTCGGCCAGCAGATTGGCCAGGACACTGGAAAAGAAGCTGCCCATGGGATAGCAGACCAGACCTGCCTCCCTGAGTCGGGCCAGAGCAGGACTGGCGGCTCTGGGCCTGCAGGCTACAGGCAGAGCCGTGCCCCGCTCCGCCCGGTCCGGTTCGCTCACGGTCAGAAAGAAGCGGACAATGGGGCTTGTCAGATCCTTGAAATGGTGCTGGCCCACCAGCAGGGTGCCGTCCCTGAGCCTGGCAGCCAGATGCAGGCTTTCCTCGACAATGGGCAGCACTTCACCATGAATGTGCAGAAGGCGCGAGAAGAGGCCCATGACCGCACTTAAGGATCGATGTTCCTGCAGGTACTTGCCGGTCATGCAGATATTGCCGAGGCTTGCCTCGCGGGCATCGAAGTTCGCTGGCATGGCGCTCAAAAAGGTGTCCAGGCAGGACTGCAGGCACAGGGCAGTGGCGCTGCCAAGTCCCTCCCACACGACATGATCGGGCCGGGCCATGGCGCGCAGATCCTTGCGCAGTGCTTCCTGATCCCCTTCCTTCGGGAACCGTGTTTCCAGGCAGCGCACCAGGGGCAGGCCGCAGGCCTTTGTGTCTGCCAGGGCCAGCAGCCTGTTGCGCAGATCGCCCACGGCAGGCATGGCAAAGGCAGCCCGCAGGCGGGCTGTGGAGCCGCCGGAATCAAAGGTTGTGACCAGATGAGTGGTGTGACAGCCACGGGCGGCAAAGCAGCGGCTCAGTTCCCGCAGGGCTGTACCGCCAGTGAAGAAAACCAGGGGATGGTCGCGCAGAAGGGCAAGGGCACTGCTGTTCAAAGGGCCTCCGCGAGACCGAGTTCGCACATGCGCATGTAGATTCTCCGCCCCATCCAGGCGTCCGTGGCCGCATAGGTAATCTGTCGCTGACTCAGATTGGGCAGGCTCCAGTTGGAGCACTGCGGTCCCTTGGAAATGCGCTCGCCAAAGAAGCTGGCAACCAGGGAACGCAGTCCCTTGTTGCAGATGTGGTTCTTCTCGGCAATGAGCGCCAGATCCTGGAGGCCTGCTGCCGTGAAGGGCAGAAGGCAGGAGAGCTCGCGCATGTCTTCGGCAATGCCCACACCGGCCTTGATCTGTTTCGGGTCGGCCAGGATGGAGGTCAGCTCCTCGGTCAGAGGGATGTGCGTCAACTGTATGAGATAGACGCGGTCTGTAGTGGCAAGCTGGATGAGGGAGGGATGGTGCACCACTCCCTTGCGGAAGGTGGGCTGCGTCTCGGTATCAAAGCCCAGCACCGGTTCCTCGCGCAGGGCCGGCAGGATGGCCGCAAGCTGTCGTTCGTTGCGGACCAGGGTGACGGAGCCCTCGTAGTGAACCAGGGGCAGCTCGTTGATTTCCTCGCTTGTCAGGCGTCTGCATATGTAGTTGAGTTCCATCAGGAGTCTCCAGAGCGTTTTGTGAACTGGACGGTGTTTTCCCGAGGTCAGCTACTTTCCTATGCAGAAGCTCTCGAACACTCGGTTGAGAACATCCTGGGCCGTGCCCACGCCAATGACATCGTCAAGATGGCTGCAGCATGTGTCCAGATGCACCGACAGAAGATCATACAGCTGACCGGCCTCAATGTCACGAACAAGAGCGTCCAGGGCACGGGAGGCCTTGTGCAGGGCAGCGGCCTGACGGTCGTTGGGCGCAACGTCCGCTTCCTGTTCGGGGAGCGGATCAAGAATGGCCGACCGTATGCGGCTGCAGGCCAGATCCAGGTTTTCTCCTGTCTGGGCGCTCACGCACAGGCAGGAGACCACATGATTTGTTTGCGTGCACCAGGCAGGAGCAGCACCGAAGGAAGGATCGGGCCTGTAGCAGTCCACCTTGTTCCAGAGCACGACACGGGGGGTGTCGTTTTCCGTCTGCAAAAGATCCCGCACCACAGGATCTGGACAGACGGGCGCAGTCCAGCCCTCTTCGCCCAGGGCTGCACCGTCCACCACCAGCACGAGGCACTGGGCCGCAGCTATCTGTTCCCGGCTGCGGGCAATGCCCTGTGCCTCCACAAAGTCCGTGCTCTCGCGTACACCGGCCGTATCCACAAGGCGCACGGGAAGATCCTCGAAAAGAACGCTTTCTTCCAGAAAGTCCCTGGTGGTCCCGGGCACGTCCGTGACCAGGGCCCTGTTTCGGCCCAGCAGGGCGTTCATGAGGCTGGACTTGCCGGCATTGACCGAGCCTGCCAGCACGACTTTCGCGCCATTCTGGAGGACGCTTGCCCTGGCAAAGCCCGTCAGGAGCTCGTTTAAAGCCTTTTGGGCGGCCTGTACCCGGACAAGGAAGTCTTCGCGGCCAAGGATTTCCACTTCGTCTTCCGGGAAATCCACGGCCAGGCTCATCTGCACGCGCACGTTCTCAAGGCTTGTGCGCACCTGACCCACGCGCCGTGCCAGTTCGCCGTCCAGCCTGCGCAGGGACTGATCAAGGGCCTGCCTGCCGGGAGCGGCAATCATTTCGGCCACGGCCTCGGCCTGACTCAGGTCCATGCGGCCGTTGAGAAAGGCCCGGTAGGAAAATTCCCCCCGGCGGGCCGGTACGGCGCCGGCAGCAAACAGGGCCTGCAGGATGGAGGAGACAATGAGCTGGCCGCCGTGGCAGTGTATTTCCGCACAGTCTTCGCCCGTGTAGGATTTTGGGCCCGGCATGTAGACGCAGAGCACTTCGTCCAGCCTGCGCCCCGTGCCGTCGTGCAGGGTGCCGTAATGCAGTCTCCAGGGGACGAAATCCGTGAAATCGGCCCTGGTCGGAGAAAAAAGCAGGCCCAAGAGCTGGTGAGCCATTGGGCCGGAAAGTCGGATGATGGCAATGGCCCCATTGCCCGTGGCCGTGGCCTGCGCGGCAATGGTGGTCTGCCCTGCGGAAAGGTTGCGTGTGGTCATGACATGGTGTCGCGTCAGTCCCTCGTGGCAGGCAAGAGGCTGCCAGGGGAATAGCGCTGTCTCCGTTTCCGTTTTCCATGGAGTTTCCGTGGCTTTTCCATGGATGAAGCGTGGTGCGTCGTATGGGGACTTAAGGGGTTGGCAAGGTCTGGCAGGCAGACTGTGCCTGGGATTCTTCCTGCCGCGCTGCCGTCTTCCTGGGGAAGACAAGGACACGCTTCAGGCCGCCTGTGCCTGCGCTGCGTGTCTGTATGTCGTCCATTTCTCCGAGACAGAGATGGACAATGCGGCGCTGGGAGGAGCGCAGAGGACGCGTGCTCAGGGTCTTGCCGGTCTCGCGGACCCTGGCCGCAAGGCTTTGGGCCAGCTGCCTGAGTTCCTCTTCCTGCTGTTCGCGAAGGCTTTCCACTTCCAGCAGTACGCGCACGCCCCGCTGCACGGCGCGGGAGAGCAGGCGGCTTGCCAGATGCTGCAGGGCCATGAGCGTTGCTCCATCCCTGCCGATGAGCAGAGAGGGATCGGACAGTCCCTGGACGCTCACCGAAAAGGCGCCGTTGGTGATGCTGGGCACAAGCCTTGGCTGTTCTCCTGTCAGGGGCGCAAGCAGCATATGGAGGATGTGCAGGGCCGGAGCCTCGAGAAGGGGCAGATCCTGCTTGTCCAGGGGACGATGACTCAGTCCGTCCTCACAGGCTTCGTCCGCAGGCTCCACGGGCTGTGTCTCTGCCCTGGCCGCAATGTCGGCTCTGCCCGGCTGCTGTTCCCGGCCCCTTGTCCGTTCGGAATGTTTCTCTGACTGCCTGGCAGAAGAGAGGTTGCCCTGCCTGGACGTGGACCTGTGTTCCGTTTTTCTGTTCCGGTTAGGATGCTGATATTCGCTTTTGCCCCGGTCATGGGAAGACTGGGATGTAGTGGATGCCTGGGACGTGCCCGAAGCACCTGATGCAGCGGAAGCTTCCGAAGGGGCCGTGGCAGCGGTACGGTTATCTGTCCTGTCCTCTGCTCTGCCCTCTGTCCGGGCCGTCTGGCCCTGTGTGCGCCGTTGTCTGGAGCGTGCCGTTTCCGGGCTGACGGAAGCAGTGTAGTCCTGACTCTGATCCGTTTCGTCAGACCTCGCTGTACGCCTGGCCGGATCGGGCAGGGCCTTCTCCCCGCGATCTCCGGGGCTGCCTGTTTTTTTTATCGTGTGCCCGGAGAGTTCTCCGAGCACACTTTGCACCGTGTCACGCAGACAGGCACGCCGGGCACGGATTTTGGCCTTCCGTGCACCGACAATGCCAAATATGCCACTCTTGGCGTCCTGGAGGATTTCTATCTCCAGACGCTCGCGGCTTGCGTTGAAGTACAGACAGGCGTCCTGTATGGCGGCATCAAGATCCTTACCCTGGAACTCTTTGAAACCATCCATGCCAGGGTCCTAGGCAGAGGCTGCTTTCTTTTCGGCCGTGCTGCCGGCCTTGTTCTTCTGACCGGACCTGGACTGTGTCTTGGGCGGATTCTTGGAGTTCTTGTGCGGGCCCTTCATCTTGTGCATCATCCACCACTGCTGACCAATGGAAATGACGTTGTTAACCAGCCAGTAGACCACAAGGCCGGAGGGGAAGGCCAGGAAGAGGAAGGTAAAGATCACGGGCAGCAGCATCATAATCTTCTGCTGGCGGGCATCGGTGGCCGGCGGAGAGAGGCGCTGCTGGATGAACATGGTCAGGCCCATGACGATGGGTGTGATGTAGAGCGGATCCTTGCTGGACAGGTCGGCAAGCCAGGTGATGTCCGTGAAGGGCAGGGTGGGCAGAAGCGGTGCATGACGCAGCTCGATGGAGGTCAGCAGGGCCTGGTAGAGACCGAAGAACACGGGCATCTGGATGAGGATCGGGATGCAGCCGCTGGCAGGATTGACGCCATAGGTCTTGTACAGGGCCATAACTTCCTTGTTGGTTGCTTCCTTGTCACCCTTATGCTTTTCGCGGATCTGCTGCATCATGGGAGCGAGACGCTTCATCTGCTCCATGGAGGAATAGCTCTTGGCGGTGAGGGGCCAGAAGATGACCTTGATGACAATGGTCAGCATGATGATGGCCACGCCCCAGTTGTGCACAAAGCCATAGAAGAAGTTGAGGATCCAGAGCAGGCCCTTGGCAATGAGGCTGAACATGCCGAGGTCCACGCTCTTGGCAAGCTCCTCGCTCACCTGACCCATCATGGTGCGGTCCTTGGGACCGAACCAGTAGGTGGTCTTCGTCGTGATTTCGCTGCCGGCGGCAACGGTCTGGGGCTGCAGCTCCATGGCGGCACGGTAGACGTTGTTCTGCAGGACGCCCTTGAAGGTCACGCCGTTGGGATCGCCGGGCAGCATGCCGTTCAGGAAGTAGGTGCTCATGGCACCGCCCCAGTAGATGGTGCCGGAGGCCATCACGCCGGTGGCGAGCTTTTCGGCACTGGTTTCTTCCTGCAGGGAACCGTTGTCATCCCAGCCCACGCGCATGGCGTCGTACTGTCCGCCATGGGCATTGCTTGCATCGGCGCCCACGGTGTAGCCCAGGCGCACGGAGGCGGCATTGGTTCCGGTGGGGGTGACGGCAACCGTTTCGGTGATGGCGTAGGTGGAGGCATCAAAGGTAATGTCGCGGATCACGCGCAGGTCGCCGACCATGCCGACGAGGCGCAGGGTGCGCTTTTCTCCGGCTGCCACGGTAATGTCGCCCTCTTCCTCGCAGGACCACAGGCCCGTGCTCCAGGAAGGCTGGCCGTTGACCAGCAGTCCGAGGGGGGCCATGGCGGAGGTGGTGGCATTGATGAGATTCACCCTGGGAGAATTCTCGTCAACGGAGGTACGGAACTTGTTCAGCTCAAAGGAGCGGAGAATGCCGCCACCAGTGTATATCTTGGCAGTATACAGCGGCGTGCTCACTGTCATGTCCCGGCCGGCAGACTCCTTGAAGACCGGCAGGGGTTCGGCAAGCTTGCGCTGCTGCTCTGCCTGGGCGTCCGCCTGCGGGGCAGCCTGCTGCTGGGTCTGTTCCACGGGAGCGGGAGCCGGCTTGGGAGCCCAGCCCATTTTTTCGCCGAGATAGGACCAGCCCACGACAACGAGAAGGCAGAGAACAATGGCCAGGATGAGATTTTTACCGTCTTGCATGAAAAATACCTTAGTTGAACAGGTGACGCCTCAGCGGCGTGGCGGCGGAACGGGATCATAGCCAGAGCCACCCCAGGGATGACAGCGGCACAATCTTCGCAAAGTAAGCCAGCTGCCGCGCAGAACGCCGTGGGTCATGATGGCTTCCACAGCATAGGCGGAACATGTGGGGATAAAGCGGCAGCTGTGAGGCAAAACAGGGGAGAGAAGAATTTGATAGAGGCGGATGGGAAGGATGAAGAGTCTGCGCAGAAAGGTCATGTCCAAACCTCATCAGGAGAGGTGAAAGTACCTGTTGAGCGCATCGGTCAGCTCGAGAGTGACATCGTCGAGCCGGAGAGCAGCGCTGCCTGCCTGGCGCTTGGCGACCACGACAATGCGGGCGGACACAGGCAGGCGGCGCAGATGAAGACGAAAGCACTCCCGCAGGACTCTCTTAATACGATTGCGGACCACCGCATGCCCTGTTTTACGGGATACGGCAGTCCCCAAGCGGACACCCTCATCGCCTTCGGCTGGAGGTGCAACAAAAAGAAGGAAATGCCTGGTATGCATCCGCCGTCCCTGCGCATAGCACAGCGCGTATTCGGCAGAGGTACGTATCAGACTTTCCTTCGGCAGTGAGAGGCCGAATGTTCCCTGCATGGGGGCAACACTCTCGGGACAAAAGTCTCCAAGCCTAGGCGCTCAGGGTCTTGCGACCTTTGGCGCGACGGCGGCTCAGAACGGCACGACCATTCTTGGTGGCCATGCGGGCGCGGAAACCATGGGTATGGGCGCGGCGCACCTTGCTGGGCTGGTATGTTCTTTTCATGGGTACACTCCTGTGACATGATCGGGGGCGCGCACGGATACGTGCAGGCAAGCCCCGTTATTCCTCCCCGCGTGCAGGGGAAGCAAGCCCCGTGTGTCTCACGGTTGTCTGGATAAGGGTTACGGTTATGTATCTGCCAGGCCTGAAAGGCTCCCTGTCTGCCAGGCACCGGGCCCCGTGTTCCCTGAGAGCAGGAAGGGCCTTGTGCAGGGACAGGAAGGGCGCAAAAAAGCCCGACCAGATTGCCCGCCTGGGGCAACTTGGGCAAAGCGTGCTTGTCCCTGGCCTTGGGAGAACGGTCTGCATCTGGATGAGACCCTCTCGTGGAGCCAAAGAGAGTACATCCCCTTACACGTCAAGAGGCGCTTCGTCAAGAGCCCCGCAGCCTTCGTTTCCGTCCGCAGGGCAGGGCCCCGACGGCTTCCCTGCGGCGTTCTGTCCGGCTTCTTGACAAGGGGCAGGGGCCTTGGCAGAGAGAGTCATATTCTAGGAGGAAGTGGCATGGCAGAAAAGACCTACCTCAAGCGTCCCGAGAAGCCGGAACCCTGCATCACCCTCATCGGCATGGCCGGATCCGGCAAGACCACCATAGGCACTGCCCTGGCAGCGCAGCTCGACTATGCCTTTCTGGACACCGATCATCTCATAGAGTCGGCCTACGGCACCTGCCTGCAGGCGGTCACCGATGCCCTGAGCAGCGAGGCCTTCCTGGATCTGGAGGCCCGATTCGTCTCCGCCCTCAGGGTGAGCCGCGTCGTGATTGCCACGGGCGGATCGGTCATCTACCGGGACAGCGCCATGCAGCATCTGCGCAGCCTGGGGCCCGTTGTCTGCCTGGATGCGCCCCTGGAGGTCATACAGACCCGCATTGCCAAGAATCCCAACCGGGGACTGGTCATTGCCGAGGGACAGACCATTGCCGATCTCTATCGCGAGCGCTACGCCCTCTACAATCGCTATGCCGACATCCACTGCGACACGCAGCAGAGCCCGGCCCACTGCGCCCAGAGCATTATCCGTCAGCTGCCCGCGTCCATGCTGGACAATCCGGCTCGCTGATCGCAGGCGAAACAGGGCAGCCGGACAGACGTGCCCCTGAAAGCAGGACATGCCCGAAAATCAAGGAAGGCGGCAGCCCCCCGTGCGGGAGCTGCCGCCTTTGCAAATCTGGAGACCCGGGAGAACAGGTAGGTGGGCCTGATGCCGCCATGACGTGCGCATGATGCGCGCTGCGCGCATGACGAGCACATGCCGTGCTTGTGGTGGGCGCATGGCATCCACATGGCTTCTGGCGGGTTGCAGTTCTTCGGTCCCGAACCGCGAAGGGGATGTCTTCCCTGTGCCCTGCCGCACTTTTCCCTGCCTGGCCTGTCAGAAAGGGACAGGCTGTTGGGCTAGAACTGCCACTTCTTGCCGTCGTGGCGGATGAGTTCCTTCATGTTGCGCGTCTTGACGGCCCGGCAGTCTGTGTAGGCCCTGGCTGCAGCGCGGGTGGCGCCTTTGCACTCGTAGGTGTTTTCAATGTATTCGATGATGCCGATGTAGGGCGTGCTCTTGGTCTGGCCGGCACGCATGCCGGTATGAATGGAGTTCATGTCCACATCAACATAGGTGGCCACATACTGCTTGCCCTGCTTGCGGATGGTGGGCTTGGCCTTGTTGGGCACAACGGTGCGGCCGGCACGGCTGACCAGATCCCTGGCCGTCTTGTCCAGGTCTGCCTTGACGGCAGAATTTTCCTTGCCGCTGGCCTTGGCAGCAGCTTCGGCCTTGACGGCGCCGCTCTTGTCGGCGCTGCCGGAAGAGGTGGCCGAGCAGCCGGCAACAAGGAGCAGGCAGAGACTGAGAAGGGCGCATTTCTTGAGTGCGTTCATTGTCGAGATACCTCGTGAACAAAAAATGGCTTGGGGGCAGCTGTCCGCCTTCTGCACACGGTCTGTCAAAAGGGGGCAGCTGCGGGAAAGGGGTGCAAGAGGAACAGACCCCGGCAGCCGAAGACGTTTCTGCTGCCGGGGTCTTTCCAGTCGGTTTTCTTGATTCAGGCTTGCAAATCAGGCCAGCCAGTCTGCGGTCTTGTCTCGGCCGGGACTAGTCGAAGCTGATTTCGGTACGACGGTTCATGTAGCGACCTTCTTCGGTGCTGTTGTCGTACTTGAAGGACTTGCCCTTGCCCAGAGCCTTGATGCGGCTGCCGGGAACACCCTGTTCGGCCAGGTAGGCCTTCACGCTGTTGGCGCGGTTCTGGGACAGTCTGGCGTTGTAGGCATTGGAGCCCTTGGAGTCGGTCCAGCCGGTGAGGACGACATTCTTGCCGGGATTCTGCTTGATGAGCTCGGCAGCTTCGTCCAGGATGCCCTGGGCCTTGGCGTCAAGCTGGTAGGAATCGAAGGCAAAGTTCACACCGCGCAGAACGATGACGGTCTCGGTCTTGCCGCAGTACACGGCAATGACAAAGCTTTCCAGAGCGGCATCGTCGGTGGCCAGATCTTCGGCTCTCACGTACTGAGCCTGGGGATTCATGGCGGCGATGGCCTTCAGGTTGGCTTCACCCTCGGGGGTGTCGGCGAAGGAGACCACGTGGATGGTCAGGTTGCGCTGGGAAGCGTAGATCTGGCGAGCAGTCTCAACAAAGTCGACGCCCTGGTTGTTGGCACCATCGCTGAACAGGATGAGAGCGGCGTCACGCTGCATGCTGCTCAGGAAGGATTCGTACTTGTTCAGGCTGTCGCCCATGTAGGTCATGCGACCGAAGACGGAGAAGCCGCTCTTCAGCTTGTCGATGGCCTTGTGCATGCTGACACGATCCCAGGGACCCTGGGCGTACAGGGTGCCGTTGGGGGAGATGGTGTGCAGGCCGCCGTTGAAGGTCTGATTGGGGATGGCGTCGTTGATGCGGTGCATCACGTCCTTGGCCACCTGAATTTTGGCCTTCTTCAGTTTCGCATTCTTCATCATCATGGAGCCGGAATAGTCCACGACGAAGTCGAAGCTTTCGATTTTCTTGGTGCAGTCCACAGGAGCAGCAGCGGCAGACACCGTGTAGCTGAGGACAAGTACAGCTGCAAGGAGCAGGAAACGCAGAGTTTTCATGGAACAAAGCCTCCAGTCAAATAAAGATGCGCGGAAATCACGCCATGAGACCGATAACCGCGTACCACCCGTTAGAAGAAGGAGCAATCCTCAGGAACTGGCGAGAGCTCCGGGACTGTTGCCACAACGGCCTTGCCACACGCGGTTTTCAGTCAGAAAGTATAGTGTTTTTGAGCAAATCGCAAGCAAACATTTTCTTTTCTTGCCCGCGACAGCTTTTTGTTATATAACGCATTGAATTTCTTTTTCAATGTGTGCGCCCGGCCACGCGTCTTTCTTTTCGGGTTGAAACAGGGCTGTAACGGTGGGAGAGTACTGTCTTTTGCAGCCCGAAGCAGCGAAGACACACCGGGCACATGTCGTGCCGGACGGCCCCTGGCAGCCGTTCGGTTGTCCCTTTTTTCCAGTGTGAGAAAATCATGTTACAAGCCTATACATATACAAAGTGGGATGCCTGCGGCAATACCACACTCTTCTTTGAAAAGGGTACAGACATTTCCTCTGCAAAGATCGTCAGGGCACAGTCGCAGCGCGAGCTCTGTGCCGAGCAGACGGCTTTCGTCAGCGCCAAGGATCTGACCATGCGCATGGCCGGCGGCGAGCTCTGCGTCAATGCCACCCGATCCTTCGGCGCCTACCTGGCCCACAAGGCCTACCAGCAGGGCGTCCGCGAGGAAAAGCAGAAGTTTACCGTGAACGTCTCCGGCTGGTTCAGGCCCGTGGAGCTGACGGTGAAGGGCGGCGAGGGACCGGAATGGAATGTCCTGCTGACCATGAAGCAGCGTTTCTGCGGCGTTGAAAACCTTGGCAGGAACGGCCTCATCCTCCGCATACCCGGCATCCGCATGCAGGTCATTGACGAAGCCCTGGCCGGCAGGGTCGAGGACACCTGCACGGACATCAAGGCCCGGGCCATGGAGCTGATTCGCGAGCGCAACATGGACGAGGAGCCGGCCTGCGGCGTTGTCTGGTGCCGCAAGGTGGACAAGATCTGGCACATCCGTCCCGTCATCTACGTCAAGGCCCTGGACACGCTCTACGAGGAGCAGGCTTGCGGCTCGGCCTCCGTGGCCGTGGCCCTGGCACGCTGGTACTATAGAGAGAACATGGAGCAGATAGTGCAGCAGCCGAGCGGCGAACGGCTCAAGGTCAATCTCTACTTCTCCAAGATCAGCAATGGCCCGAGAATGCGTATCCGCATCACAGGCCCCGTGCGCCTGGTCAGCGAAGGCACCTGGTACGCCTAGGCGCGCCCCTGCTGACGAGAGTCGGCTGCAGGACAGCACAAGACACGAAAAGCCCCCTGTTTCTGCCAGGGGGCTTTTCGTGTCGGCAAGCAGTTTTGTGCCGTGATCAGTTCAGGACTTCCAGGGTGCCGTCGCGCATGCGGGCCCTGCGGTTGACACTCGTGGGAATGTCTTCCTGATAGTGGGAGACAAAGACGTAGGAGAGGCCTTCGTCGGCAAGTCGGTCCAGTACCTCCAGGTATTCGTACCGGCCCCGGGCATCCAGTCCCGTGCAGGCCTCGTCCAGCAGAAGGACCGTGGGAAAGCCCAGCAGGGCCCTGGCCAGAAAGGCCTTGCGCAGCTGACCCGTGGAAATCCGGCGTATGGAGGCCTGGGCGAGATCGGCAAGGCCCACCCGTTCAAGCTGCTGCAGGGCACAGGCCTGCTCTTCGGCCGTGAAAGTGCGGTAGATGCCCACGGTATTTTCAAAGCCCGAGAGCACAAGTTCCAGACAGGTGACGTCGTATTCGTAGAGGGCCTGGGCAAAGTCGGACACCAGGCGAATTCTGCGGCGCAGGGTGACAAAGGGAATGTCCCTGTCCTTTTCGGGCAGGGAAAAGGTGATGGTGCCAGGCCAGGCCACCTGTTCGTCGCCGGCAAGCATGCGCAGAAAGGTGGACTTGCCGGATCCGTTGGCCCCTGCCAGATGCCAGTTTTCCCCGGGATAGATGCGCCAGTTGATGTCGTGCAGAACCTTCTTGCCGTGCAGGTAGACCGAGGCATTTTCCACCTCGACCAGGGGGACAGGCTCGGACTGCACGCGCACGGGGTCGGAGATCCCCGGTGTCTCGCGGGGGCTCTCTTCCATGTCGTCGTCCAGGGGGACGGGCGTGTCCACAAGCCGGCCCTCCACGACGTAGCGCTTGTGTTCTATCCAGTCCGGCAGCATGGATTCCCGGTGGGTGGTAACGATAATGGTGCTTTGTGTCGAGAGCCTCTTGAGGGCGCTGGCAAAGCAGGCCCTGTGCCGCGCATCCAGACCGTCCGTGCATTCGTCCAGAAGGAGCAGCAGGGGCTTGCGCACCATGGCCCTGCCCAGGAGCAGGAGCCTCAGCTGGCCCTGGGAGAGTTCGCGGATGTTGCGGTTCAGAAGGCTTGTGGCATCAAGCTCCTCGGCCATGGCTTCCACCATTTTGATGCGGGCGGGCTCGGCCTCGCTGTAGAGCATGGGTGTACCGTCAAAGCCGCTCAGCATGAGTTCGCGGCCGCTGATGTCCCAGGCATGGCGCTGGAAGTTTTCCTGCATGGCCGGAGAAACCAGGGAGGTGACAGCAAGCCCGGTAATGCGGGAGGAGGAATGTTCCCTGCCGTCAAACCAGGTGACCGATCCTGCGGTACACCAGGCCTCGCCGTGCAGAAGACGCAGCAAAGTGGTCTTGCCGGCGCCGTTTTTGCCTATGAGCACCGTATGGGCGCCCTGATGGATGTCCCAGCACAGATCCTTGAGAATGAGTCTGCGCTGCATGTCGCCGGGCAGAAAGAGTTCCGCATGGTTCAGACGGCAGAGAAGTGTGGAAGAAGACATGGGGAGGTATCCGCGAAGAAGCAGGCTAGAAGGGCACGCTGAAGGCCTGTCCGCCTGCAAAATAGGTGGAATGGGTGAAGCCGAAGGATCGCGCATAGCTTGCCAGGGTGGGGAAGCCGTAGGCCACGTCGTCCGTGCTGTGGGCATCGGAGGCAAAGCTGATCGGCACGCCCACCTCGGCAGCAAGGTGCATGATCATGGGGCAGGGATAGATTTCCCGGCAGGGCTTGCGCAGGCCGGCCGAGGACACTTCCATGGCCATGCCCTGCTCCTTCAGCACCGTGAGGGCCTGGCGCACCAGGCGCTGGTTCTCGTCGCGGATGATCCAGCTGTGGAAGGAGTCGCGGGTAAAGATCTTGATGAGATCCGGGTGGGAGGCAATGTTGAACAGCCCCGAGGCAAGCATTTTTGTCCAGGTCCTGAAGTAGGCCTCGTAGGTGGCAAAGCGGGCCTGCTCGTCCATGGCCTCCCAGGGACCGGATCCGCCGTCATAGCCCCAGGTGCCGAGGAAGTGGGTGCTGCCCAGCAGATAGTCGAAGGGGAACTGATGGCAGGCCCTGACCACAAAGTCCTGGTCGGCCTCGAACCAGTCCACTTCCATGCCGAAGAGCACGCGGCAGGGACCGGGATTGTTCTTCAGCTCGGTCACCTCGTGCACATAGTCCAGAAGATGGGCGTTGAGGCGATCCCTGTATTCGGTGGGATAGTTGTACTGTTCCGGTCTCGGGCTGTGTTCCGAGAAGCCGAAGATGGTCAGTCCCTTGTCCACGGCAGCGGCATACATGTCGGCGACATTGTCCCTGGCATGGGAGTAGGCAGTATGGCTGTGCAGATCGATGGAAATCATGAAAAAGCCCCTGGTCTGTGTGGAAAGACAGGAAAGAAAGACGAGAAAGAAGGGCAGGAAGGGGCCGGGCCCCGTCTGTCCCTGGGACATGGGGCCCGGCAAGGAAATGAGGAAGCGTGTGCCTCTGGCTGTCGGAACTACTTTGCGGAGTTCAGGAGGCGTTCGCAGATGGAGATGCCGGCCTTGCGTCCGGCACCGGCAGCAAGGATGACGGTGGCTGCACCGGTCACGATGTCGCCGCCGGCAAAGACATTGGGAATGGAGGTCTCGCCGGTCTCTTCATTGACCTTGATATAGCCCCATTTGGTCTTTTCCAGCTCTTCGGTGGCTTCCAGGAGAATGGGATTGGAGCGTGTGCCCAGGGCCACGATGGCAAGATCGGTCTTCATCTCGAAGTCCGATCCTTCCACGGCCACGGGACGACGGCGGCCGGAGTCGTCGGGTTCGCCAAGCTCCATGCGCTGCAGGGTCACGCTCCTGAGGCGCTGGTTCTCGTCGGCATGGAAGGCCACGGGATTGACCAGCATGTCGAAAATGACGCCTTCCTCCTCGGCGTGCTCCACTTCCTCGTGACGGGCGGGCATTTCGGCACGGGTACGGCGGTAGCAGACGTGCACTTCCTCGGCGCCCATGCGCAGGGCCGTGCGAGCGGCGTCCATGGCCACGTTGCCGGCGCCGAAGACGGTCACGATCCTGCCGTGGTAGGCCGGGGTGTCATAGGCCGGGAACTGATAGGCGCGGCCCAGGTTGATGCGGGTCAGGTATTCGTTGGCCGAGAAGACTCCCACGATGTTTTCGCCGGGCACGCCCAGGAACTTGGGCAGGCCGGCGCCCACGCCGATGAAGATGGCATCGTGCTTCTTCAGAAGTTCGGAAATCTGGAAGGTGCGTCCACCCACGGCATCCAGGTGGAGCTCGACGCCAAGTTCCTTCAGGGCATTGACTTCGTTGCGCACCACGTCCTTGGGCAGTCGGAAGGAGGGAATGCCGTAGATGAGCACACCGCCTGCTTCGTGCAGGGCCTCGTAAATGTGCACCTTCAGGCCCTGGGAGGCACAGTAGCCGGCACAGGACAGGGAGGCGGGGCCTGAGCCGATGCAGGCCACGCTCAGATTGGACACGGGCGTGGCGCAGGCGCTGGTGCCTGTCTGCTGCTCGCAGGCGGAGGCGGCAATGTGGGTATCGGCTACAAAGCGTTCCAGGCGGCCGATGGCCACGGGCTCGCCCTTGCGGCCGAGGATGCACTTGCCTTCGCACTGATGTTCCTGTGGACAGACACGGCCGCAGACGGCAGGCAGGGCATTGGCGGTCTTCAGCAGCCTGTAGGCCTCGGCAGGATTGCCCTCGCGCAGGGCATGGATGAATTCGGGAATGGGCACATTGACGGGACAGCCGGACACGCAGAGGGGCTTCTTGCACTGCAGGCAGCGGGAAGCCTCTTCCCGGGCTGTCTCGGCATCGTAGCCCAGGGCCACTTCATCGAAGTTGTGATTGCGCACATGCGGTGGCTGACAGGGCATAGGGGCCCTGCTCTTCTTTTGCTGCTTATCCATTGTTGCTGCTCCTGTAGGCTTCCAGCGATTCCTGCTCCTGTGCCCTGAAGGCGCCAAGTCTCAGCCGCAGTTCGGCAAAGTCCACCTGGTGGCCGTCAAATTCGGGGCCGTCCACGCAGGCAAAGCGGGTCTTGCCGCCCACGGTGACGCGACAGGCGCCGCACATGCCGATGCCGTCCACCATGATGGGGTTGAGGCTCACGGTAGTGTGCACGCCATAGGGCAGGGTCAGGGTGGAGACGGCAGCCATCATGGGCACAGGCCCCACGGCAACAACTTCATGAACGGTCTTGTCCGTGTCGAGCTTCTGCCTGAGCAGGTCTGTCACAAAACCCTTGTGGCCGTAGCTGCCGTCGTCCGTGGAGACGAGCAGCTCGTCGGCAAAGCTCGCCAGTTCCTTTTCAAAGAGCAGCAGATCCTTGCTCCTGGCACCAATGATGGCGACAACCTTGTTGCCGGCAAGATGATGCCCCTTGGCAATGTGGTGCATGGCTGCAATGCCGGTACCGCCGCCCACGCAGATGACCGTTCCGCCCTGGCTTATGTGGGTTGCCCTGCCCAAGGGACCGCAGACATCAAGGATGCTGTCGCCTGGCTGCAGGGTTTCCAGCAGGGCCGTGGACTTGCCAAGGACCAGATAGACAATGGTGATCAGGCCCTTTTCCTTGTCGGTATCTGCAATGGTCAGGGGAATGCGCTCGCCGTTTTCGCTCATGCGCAGCATGACAAAGTGTCCGGGCTGGGCATGCTGGGCAATGTCCGGTGCGTGCAGGACCATCTTGCTTGTTTTGCCCGGGATGAGGCTCTCCTTTTCTACAATGGGTACTGGCATACAACCTCCCGACTTTCCTGCACAGGCAGGAAAGGAAAAAAATGAAGATACTGAGGAATCAGAGAGTTGGATTGTTATGATATGCGAAGGAAACGCAAAAATCGCCAAGTTTCTAGCGTTCTTCGGTGAGAATGGCAAGATCGTGGAAAAAGGAGACAAACATCCGTGTACCTCCAGATTTGTTCACGAGAACTCTTTCGAAATTTCCTGCAAATGTCGCACGGAGAACACGGTTGCAAGCCGCCTGCTCACGGGGTGAGGCCCGCATGGCCACAGGGGCCGGCACGGGCTTCAATGCCATGCTTTTGGCGAGCAGGGGGCGTCTTCTGCCTGCGGTCCGCTGCCGCATCGCGGGCACGCAGCATGGGCTATCCGGTTAGAATGGTGCAAAGATGCCCCTGTCTGCATGTGTTGCGAGCCATGGGGAAATATGTATAGTCTGCCGCATGCAAACTCTCAAAGAATATTTTTCCATATATCACCGTCTCTGCAGTGCAGCTCTGGCAGTCCTGGCGCTTCTTGTGCCGGGTCAGGCGCTGGCAGAGGACTTTGCCGATCCCGACAGCTTTGGTCCGGCCCTGAGCTCCAAGGCCGCACAGCCCATTGCGCCCTCGCGCTTTGTCCAGGGAAAGAAGGCCCAGGTCCCGCCCGCGCCGGCGGGGTCCTTTACCATGGGCCGGGCCGTGCGCCATGCCCTGGACTTCAATCCCTCCCTGGGAGCTGTCGAAGCCCAGTCAAAGGCGTCCAGGGAAGGCAGCAAGGCCGCCCTTGGCGAGCTCTTTCCAGGCTTTCGCACAGGCTATTCCTACGGTTATGCACGCCAGACACGGGATCCGTCCATGGCTGCCTCCAGACAGCCCTCGCGGGGTACCTATACCTGGAGTGTCGAAGTCTCGCAGATCCTCTTTGACGGCTTCAATACCCTGGGCACCTATCAGAAACAGACCCTGCAGGCCGAAAGCGACAGGGCGGCCCTGCGCCAGTCCGAACTGGAAATGACGGGCAGCGTGCAGCAGGCCTTCATCAGCTATCTGTGCACCCTGGAAAATGTGCGCAGCCAGAAGGAATCCGTGGCCAGGCTGCAGGATCAGCTGGCCATCACGGCCGCCTTTCACGAGGTGGGCCTGCGTCCGCGGCTCGATGTCCTGCAGGCCCAGGTCGAGCTCGGTGATGCCCAGCGCGAACTCATCTCCCAGGAAAACACCAGGGACACGACCAGGGCCGAGCTCAACACCTATCTGGGCTACGCGAGCACGGACACGGTGAGCTACGAGGGCGCCCTTGTCACCCGTCCTTTTGACCGGACCCTGGATCAGTGCCTGGAGGTGGCCTACAAGCTGCGTCCCGATCTCTATGTGGGCTACAAGGCCGTGGAAATGGCCATCAAGGACCGGCTCATTGCCCGCAGCGGTTTCTATCCGCAGGTCGAGGCCTATTACAACATCACCTCCACCGGCAATACCCCGGACATGAGGCGGTCCGGATCCAATTCCAGTCGTTCCACGACCTGGGAAGTGGGCGCCACCCTGTCCTGGGAAGTCTTCCACTGGGGCACAACCTACTTTTCCGATCAGCAGGCAGGCTGGCTTGTGGCCAAGGCTCGCAGCCAGGCCCGCAACCTGCTGCTCAACGCGGGCTTCGAGGTCAAGGAGTCCTTCCTGGCCCTGCGCGAGGCAAACAAGCGCATAGACGTGGCCCGCCAGAACGTGGCCCATGCCAGAGAGGCCTACGAGGCAGCCCTGGCCCAGTACAGGGAACAGGTCGGCACCAACTTTGATGTCCTTGATGCCTCCTCCAACCTGCTTTCGGCCCAGGTGGAGCTGACCACGGCCAGGGGCGACTATCTCACGGCGCTCTCAAGGCTCTACGTGGCCCTTGGAGAATTTCATCCCGACCTGCTCTGAGGCCGGGCCGCGCCATCTCTGCAAGGGCTGCCCCCCTGCAGGCAGTTCCGATGCTCTCCTTCTCGGACACTTCTTTCTGGCGATTCTGCCAGGCAAACCTTTCAGACACATCGTTCAGGCAGATTTTTCAAAGCATGCTTTTTTGTGAAGAACGTCTCCGGCGTCCCTTCCTCTTCCTGCACGCCTGTTGCGCGTGCTGCAATCCACTGCTGTGCCACGTGGAGTTTTCATGGCAATAGAGTTGAATACTGATACACTGGTTATAACGCCCCTGGGCGGTTTGGGAGAAATTGGGCTCAATTGCCAGCTGTGGGAGACGTCTCAGGGTGTTGTCATGGTGGACTGCGGGCTCATGTTCCCGAGTGACGAACACCTGGGCGTGGACGTGCTCATTCCCCATTTCGGCGCCGTGACGGCCATCAAGAACAATATCCTGGGCATAGTCCTGACCCATGGTCACGAGGACCACATAGGCGCCCTGCCCTGGATTGTGCCCGAACTGCGCGGGGTGGACATCTACGGATCCCCTCTGACCCTGGCCCTGGTCGAACACAAGCTGGAGGAGCGCAACATTCTGGACCTGGTCCACCTGCATGTGGTCTCTCCCGAACAGGTGGTCACCCTGGGCGACATGCATTTTCACTTCTTCCCGGTCTGTCATTCCATTCCCCAGGGCTATGCCCTGGGCGTCGAGACACCGGCAGGACGGATCATCCATACCGGCGACTTCAAGGTGGATGCCAATCCCCTTTCGGGATCGGGCACGGACCTGGGCATGTTCCGGGCCTTTGCCGGCGAGGACGGCGTGCGCCTGCTCATGTCCGATTCCACCAACATAGAGCGTGCAGGCCGCAGTCTCACAGAACGGGAAGTGCAGGCTTCCCTAGATGCCGTCTTTGCCAAGGCCGAGGGCCGCATTGTCATCACCCTCTTTTCCAGCCATCTGCAGCGCATACAGGAAGTCTTCGATCTGGCCGAAAAGTACGGCCGGACCGTGGTCATCAGCGGCCGGAGCCTTGCCAACAACATTGAGATGGCCAAGGATCTCGGCATTCTGCGCACACCCGGCGGCTTTTTCAACGCCTATTCCGAAGTACCGGATCTGGCAGACAACGAAATCGTGCTCATCGTGACCGGCGCCCAGGGCGAGCCCATGAGCGCCCTCTCGCGCATGGCCTATGGCGGCCACCGCAGGCTCAGCATCCGCAAGGGCGATACCGTGGTCATGAGCTCCCGCGTCATTCCCGGCAATGCCCGGGTCATTTCCCACCTCATCGACGAGATCTACAGGCAGGGTGCCGAAGTCCTCTACGAGAGCGTCTGGGCCATCCATGCCTCGGGCCATGCCCAGAAGGACGAGCTCAGGGACATGTTCGAGGCCACGCGGCCCGAGTACTTTGTGCCCGTGCACGGCGAGTACAGGCATCTGGTCAAGCACGGCCAGCTGGCTGTGCAGTGCGGTGTGGACAAGGACAAGGTGGTCATTCTCGAAGACGGCCATCCCCTGCGCATAGACAGGGAGAGCGTCTCGCGCCTGCCCAACATTCCGGTGGAATACACCCTGGTGGACGGCAAGGGCGTGGGCGACGTGGGTGTCTCGGTGCTGAAGGAGCGCCGCATCCTTGGCGACGAGGGCATGGTCATCGTGGTCCTCGTGAAGGACAGCGAAACGGGTTATGTGCTCTACGGCCCGGAAATCATTTCCAAGGGCTTTGTCTTCGAGCAGTTCCGCTACGTTTTTGACGATGCCAAGTGCCTGGTCATAGACGAACTCGAAAAGGCCCGATCCTGTCAGCAGTCGGACACGGTCCTGCAGGAGGGCATACGCAGTGCTCTGCGCCATTTCTTCAGGCGTGTCCTGGACAGGGACCCAATAGTCGTGGCCATCATTTCCGAAGTCTGAGCCTTTTGCAGCTCCTGAACTTCCTGGCTGAACTTCCTGCGTTTGCGAACAGGACGTTCGTTCAGGACGTGTCGATCAGGCAAAAAAAAATCCCGGCCTTCCCTCATTTCAGGGGAAGGACCGGGATTTTGCTGTTCCCGAGGTCACAGGGCAGGGCGCCACCGGACCAGGATCTCTTCTTTTTGCCGGACCTTGCGTGTGGCATCATGAGTCAGGGATGCATGGTCTCAAGGAGGCGATCCATTTCCTCTGATGTGTACACGCGTTCCTCGCCGCGCCGGACACGTGCAAGTGTCGCTTCGGCCAGGGCGGCGTCTTCCATCTCGTCTTCCATCTCGTCCAGGTATGCCCTGACTGCTTCCTGAATGTGGAAGGTCACGGGACGGCCTGTCTCCGAGGCAAGGACGGCCAGCCGTCGGCAAGGTCCTGAGGGATGGGCAGTGTCAGGGGCGGCATGCCTGTCTCTCCTCTGTGTTTGTACGTGAGTGTCTGCAGCCCCTGTGCCGGGATGTTGGCAGCAAAAGGCCTGAGCCAGTCCAGAAAACAGGCCGCTGTGTCGTTTCTGCTTCCTTGCGGCGCCGTCAGCGCCTGTGCGTTCAGTGCAGGGGGCAGGATCGCCCCGGGGAGCTTCGTGCTGTGTGTGCGAGACGGCAGGGGCAGGGACGAGAGCGCGTTTCCCCGGACGGAAGAATCCGCTGCATGATCCGCTGCATGACACGCTCCAGTCTTTGCCAGATTTCTTGTGAGGGTGTGTTTCGCTTGATTTGTTTCAGGGCCGGGCTAGCGCGGCTGCAGATACTGCGGTTCCACCAGAATGTGGTAGCGCGGCTGCTGGACCTGGGGATCGGGAAGGGCAATGTTGCCCTCTATCTGGAGCGGCGTGTCGGAAAAGCCGAAGGGCCGGACAATGCCGGGCCTGGCCGTGAGCGAAAAGACGCTGTCATCGGACAGGGAGATGACGGGCAGACTGGACGAGGAGGAGCCTGCAGACAGGGTCTGGCTGCCCAGCTTTTCGGGATGGCGCAACAGATCGCCGTCCTTCGACTGCGTGCTGTTGTTGAAGAGGGAGGGCAGGCGCAGTTCGGCCCGGCGCAGCAGGGCCAGGAAATCGTTGCCCGTCTGGCCGACAAAGCTGATGAGGCTTGTGCCCGTGCTGGAAACCAGCAGGCTGACGGGAACAGTGCCGCCATGAATGCCCAGATAGGCCGATCGTGCACCGGCAGGCATGGTCACCCACCCCGGTTCGGCCACATCAAAGCTCCTGGTCTGTGTCTGCGTCACGGTATGCAGGGTGAGCGCAAAGCACAGGGCAATGAAGAAGCCCGAGAGCAGGGTGGTCAGGGCCGAGGTCTGTGCCCTGGAAGCCGTCGAGGCCTGGCTGGCAGCCAGGCTGGGAGAGTGGTTGGGAGATGGTCTGGATTGTCCGGGTGATACACAGGGATCACATGACATACATTTCAACCGGGGGATGCACGTTCTTGAAAGCTTGGCTGACGCGGACGAGGCGGGCCTTGCGCCGGAACGCCTGGCGTACCGTGCTGCACGGCCTGCCGGCGCCCATGCCTCGCAGGACAGCCCTGAGGGGGACAACAGGCAGGATTTAGAAATTCTCCTTCACCCTGTCAAGAGCGAAAAAGGAGGTTTCTTTTGTGCTGCAATGCCAAAGAATTGTAGACCGGGCACGTTACAGGAGCATGGCAGAAGGAATGCACAGGAGCGACGGCGCAGGGGAACCTGTCTGTCGGGGCCAGAGGCGCGTTCCCATTTCCTTGGCTCTTCACCTGCGCGAACGCCTGGTCTCGCCTTCGCTCTCGTCGGGGCGCGGCGGGCCCACAAGTTCAAAGGTGGGCGGTTCCGGGAGGGTGCGCGGAAGCTTCTGGACCAGGGTCCTGTTGAAAAAGTCGCTCAGGGCTGCCATGAGGCGGCCGTGCACCTGCCTGCGTGTCCCGGGCTCCACGCTGTAGCAGAGCTCGGGCAGCTCGTTCAGCAGGTCCTCCGGGCAGGGGGCCATGAAGGCTCCTGTATCGGCGTCCTCGATGACGGCCTGCAGGGGCCTGAAGGAAAAGCGCGAGCCAAAGGCCTGCAGTTCCTCCTTCTTCAGGCGCTCGGTGCGCTTTTTGGCACTGTTGACCAGAAGGACGGAAGGATAGAAGTAGCGCAGTCCTTCATGGGAAAAGAGAATGGTGAAGCTCGGGTTCACGGCAGCCACGGCCTTGATGCGCGTGTCGGCCAGGCTGGTCTTCTGGGGCAGCTGCGAGCACATGTCCTTGCTGATGCGGTTCACGGCCCAGGGATTGCAGTAAGGATCCCTGTTGAGACGGGCCTCGTCGCCTTTGGCGTCCTTGCAGAAGTCCGTCCACAGGCTGCAGTCGGCCAGGGCGCCGCCCAGCAGCAGGGCGCAGGTGCCGCCCGATCCGAATCCGGCCATGCCGATGCGCTGCGTGTCTATGGCCTGGGCAAAGACCTCGTGGCCGAGCAGCAGATCCAGGACGCGCTCGATGTCCTGGCAGCGCTGCACCAGCATCTGCCAGGTATAGGGGGCCGGCATGTAGTCCAGATTGTCTCGCGGATGGGTCAGGGCTGCGACGATGTAGCCCCTGGCTGCCAGCCAGGCGGCGGTATTGTGCTGGGTAAAGCGGGATCCTGCGGACGGATGGGAGAGCAGGATCAGGGGAAAGCGGCCCGGGGCCACGGGCGCCCTGTTCGCGGCCCGGAACGTCCAGGACTGCAGGCTGATGGTGCGGCGCCGGCGTGACTCCGTGGGATACCAGACGTTGATGTCCTGGCGCAGTTCCTGTTCGGGCAGGGAGTAGACCAGTGCCTGAAAGCCCACATTGTGCACTTCGCCAAGGACCCTGTCAGGAACAAAGAGCAGCAGGGCCTGCAGGATGAGAAGACAGGGCAGGAAGAGGGCTGGAATGGAGGGGACGTATCCGGTAAGATGCAGGGATTGTTGGCACAAGAAACGGTGTCGCAGTGTGGATCGCATAGCCTTGCTATTGTGCCACAAGGCAAGCTACGGTACAAGAGCACACGCAGACGCTGCCTTGAGGCGCGTCCTGCGCGGATTCCCGGAAGCGCCGTCAGCGGCGGGCGGCGTTCCCTGTGCACGGCCTGCATGCCTCTCCTGTCCCCCACGGGGCGATGCCAGGACCCTGCAACCGGCGAGTCCAATCTGCACGCCGACAGGACGACTATGGAGTTCATTCAATTCTTCGTGGACTTTGTTCTGCATGTGGACGAGCATCTGCTTGAGCTTGTCACGCAGTACGGAACATGGATTTACCTGATTCTCTTCATCATTGTCTTCTGTGAGACAGGCCTTGTGGTTACCCCCTTTCTGCCCGGCGACTCCCTGCTCTTTGCCGCAGGCGTCCTGGCAGGAACCGGTGCCATGGGCTACCCCGAGGCCATGGCCATCTTTCTTCTGGCCGGCTGCGGGGGCGATGCGGTCAACTATCTTATAGGACGGCACGTGGGGCCGGCCATCTTTCAGCGGGATTCGCGGTTCATCCGTAAGAAATACCTGCTCGAGGCCCATGCCTTCTATGTCCGTCACGGCGGCAAGGCCATTGTCCTGGCCCGCTTTGTGCCCATTGTGCGCACCTTTGCCCCCTTTGTGGCCGGCATTGCCCTCATGCACCCCCACACCTTCTTTCTCTACAATATCCTGGGCTGCGTGCTCTGGGTGGGCGGTCTTGTCTCCGCAGGCTATTTCCTCGGAAATCTGGACTTTGTGCAAAAGCATTTCAGTCTCATCGTCTATGCCATCATCCTGATTTCCATCCTGCCCGTCATCATTGGCGTACTCCGCGCCCGCCTTGGCAAGGGCACTCCGCGGGAAGACAAGCCCACGGAAGAAGACTACATGAAGGCGGCCGCTTCCCTCGCAAGGAAGGATACGGCGAAGTAACAGGCAAGACGCATTCCCTGTCTTTTCTTTTGACATACATGTTTATGGAGTAAAGCATGAGAACCATTGCGGATATTCGTGCTCTTCTTGCACAGGACAAGGCAACTGTGGGTACGTGGCTGCAGCTGCCGGATGCCGATGTTGCCGAGCTCATGGCCAGAGCCGGCTACGACTGGGTGGCTGTGGATATGGAACACGGCTCCTTTGGCAGAACATGTCTGCCCGACATCTTCCGGGCCATCGAATGCGGCGGAGCCGTACCCTTTGCCCGCCTGCCCGAAGCCAGCAAGACGGCCATCAAGGCCGCCCTCGAAGCCGGAGCCCAGGGCCTGATCTTCCCCATGATAGAGAGCAGGGAGCAGCTCGACCGGGCCATAGGCTGGTCTATCTACCCGGGCCTCGACACCTGGGCAGGCGCAAAGCCTGCCGAGTACAGGGGTGTCGGCTACTGCAGGGCCAATGTCTTCGGCAAGGAGTTTGATGCCTACCTGGCCGTGGCAGGGGACATCTTCCTGGTGGCCCAGATTGAGCACATCAGGGCCGTGGAAAATCTGGAGAGCATCCTCTCCCATCCACGGCTTGATGCCATCATGGTCGGCCCCTACGACCTTTCGGGCTCCATGGGCCTGACCGGCCAGTTTGATCATCCGAAGTTCAGGGAAGTCATGCAGCAGATTGCCGAGATTTGCGAGCGCTGCCATGCCCGCATGGGCCTGCACATCGTGCAGCCCGACCCCGAGGCCCTGGACAGGGAAATTACCAATGGTGCCCGGTTCATAGCCTATGGCATCGATACGGTCTTTCTGTGGAAGTCCGCCGAACGTCCGAGACAGGGAGGGAGACAATGAAGATCACCGTTTTCGGCGGTTCCGGATTCCTGGGATCGCATATCTGTGACAAGCTGACGGAAGCTGGCCACGAGGTCACCATTGTCGATGTCAATCCTTCCCCCTGGCTCAGGGACGGACAGAAGATGCTCGTTGGCAGCATCCTGGACGAGTCCGTGACAGACAGGGCCGTGGAAGGAGCGGACATTGTCTGCAACTATGCGGGCATTGCCGACATAGGCGAGGCCAACAGCCGTCCCGTGGACACGGCCAGACTCAATGTGGTTGGCAATGTCATGGCCCTGGAAGCCTGCAGGAAGCACAAGATCAAGCGCTACATCTTTGCAAGCTCCCTCTATGTCTACGGCCGTTCCGGAGGCTTCTATCGCTGCAGCAAGCAGGCCTGCGAAATCTACATTGAAAACTATCAGGCCATGCACGGCCTTGAATACACTATTTTGCGCTACGGTTCCCTGTACGGCCCGAGGGCCGACAACCGCAATGCCATCCACCGCTTTGTGCACGAGGCCATGACAAGCGGCACCATCACCTACTACGGTGCACCCACGGCCCTGCGCGAGTACGTGCATGTGGACGATGCGGCCACGGCTACCCTGGAAGTGCTGGATCCGAGCTTTGCCAACCAGAACATCATCGTGACCGGCAACCAGCCCATGCGCGTGGGCGATCTCTTCAAGATGATCGGCGAAATCCTCGGCAAGGACATAGAGATCCGCTATCAGAACGATCCCAACAGCGGGCACTACCAGATTACCCCCTATTCCTTCATGCCCAAGGTTGGCCGCAAGCTGGTGCCGCCGCTGACCGTGGACCTTGGCCAGGGCATCCTGCGGGTCATGGAAGACGAGCACAAGAGCCTGCATCCCGAGCTCACCAGCGAGGGTGGCTATCTCGTGCCCACGGACGACTAGTGTCTAAATTGATAAATTCGTCTACTTACATCTAGTTGAAATTACTACATTTCATTGTCTAGATATCATGACATAATTTTAAAATTAGACACTAGGGGCGTCGGGCAGCATGGCCCGACTCTTCAAAAAAAGAACGTACAAGCACATTAGGAGTGCGTTATGAATATTGTTGCCATTATTCCCGCCCGCATGGGCTCCAGCCGCTATCCCGGCAAGCCCTTGGCCCTGATCCACGGAACGCCCATGGTGGGCCATGTGGCCTTCCGTACGGCCATGAGCCCTATACTGAGCGACACCTACGTGGCCACCTGCGACAACATCATTGCCGACTACTGCAGCAAGGTCGGCCTCAAGTGCATCATGACCGCAGACACCCACACTCGCTGCTCCACAAGAACGGCCGAGGCTCTTCTGAAAATCGAGGAAGCCACGGGCAAGAAGGTTGACATCGTGGTCATGGTGCAGGGCGACGAGCCCATGGTGCAGCCGCAGATGATTGACGATGCCGTGCGTCCCATGCTGGACGATCCGTCCGTCAACGTGGTCAACCTCATGGCCGAGATGGAAACCGTAGCCGAATTCGAGGATCCCAACGAGGTGAAGGTTGTCGTGGATCGCAACAACGACGCCCTCTACTTCTCCCGCGAACCCATTCCCTCCAGGAAGAAGGGCGTCACCGAAGTGCCCATGCGCAAGCAGGTTTGCATCATTCCCTTCCGCAGGGACTATCTGCTCAGGTTCAATGCCATGGAGGAAAGCCCCCTGGAAATCATCGAGTCCGTGGACATGATGCGCATCCTGGAGCACGGCGACAAGGTGCGCATGGTGCCGACCTCCTTCAGGACCTGGAGCGTGGACACGCCGGAAGACCTGGCCAGGGTGGAGAAGCTCATGACCGGTGACGAGCTCATGGAAAGGTACCGCCGTTCATGAGCGGTCTCGAGCGTCTGAGGGCAGCCTGCCTGGAACTGTGGGTTGCCCTCCTTGGCTGGATCCCGACGCCCGTGGGCATTGCCTTGCGCTGCCTGGGCCTGAAGCCCTTTCTGGGCCGCTGCGGCAGCGTGCGCCTGGCCACGGGCGTGGAGCTTCTGGGCATGCGCAACATGCACCTGGCAGACGGCGTGCGCATAGGCAGGCACTGCATCCTGACGGCGCAGAACGGCAGCCTTGTCATGGGCGAGCGGGCGGCCCTGTCTGCCAACGTGCACGTGGGCGCGGACGACGGTGTCATCACCATTGGTCCGCGCACGGCCATAGGCACGGGCACCGTGCTGCGTGCGGCCAACCACTGCATCGACAGGACGGACATCCCCATGATGGATCAGGGGCATGTGCCTGGCGAGATCCACATTGAAGAAGACGTCTGGATCGGCGCCAACTGCGTGATCACGGCCGATGTGCGCATTGGCCGCGGTGCCGTGGTGGGCGCAGGAGCCGTGGTGACCCATGATGTGGCCCCCTATGCCATTGTGGGCGGCGTGCCCGCCCGGGTCATAGGGATCCGCGGGGCCTCGCGGACGGAGTAAGAGCAATGTCGTTGAAATGTCTTGTCTTTGACTGCGATGGAGTCATCCTGGACAGCGTGCCCACCAAGACCCGTGCCTTTGCACGTCTGGCCGAGCCCTATGGCGCGGAGGCCAGGGATCGCTTTGTCATGTACCACGCAACCCACGGCGGGGTGAGCCGCTACCGCAAGTTTGCCTGGTTCTTTCAGGAAGTGCTCGGCCGCGAGATCACGGAAGAGGAATCCCGTGCCTGGGGCGAGCGCTTTGCCGAATACGCCCTGGACGAGGTCAAGCGCTGCCCGCTCATAGAGGGCATAGAAAGGACCCTGAAGCACTGGCACGGCACACTGCCCATGTGCGTCTGCTCAGGCACCCCCACGGAGGAACTTGTGCAGGTGCTGACCCTGCGCAATCTTGCGCCCTACTTTGACCTCATTCTGGGCTCTCCGCCGGCCAAGGCCGAGGTTCTTGCCAATATCGTGCGCCAGATGCAGATGGATCCTGCCGACGTGCTTATGGTGGGCGATGCCAGTACGGACAGGGATGCGGCCGAAAAGGTGGGCACGCAGTTCTATGGCTGCGGCCATGATCTGAAAAACGATGGCCTCTTCCCCTGGGGAGAAACTCTGGCAGGTCTGGATGACTGGATTGCTGCCCATGTGTAGCAGCCTGAATCAGTGGCAGGCTCCATGGAAGGGACTTGTCCCGGCACTGCGCCCCTTGACGCGGACGGTGTTGCGTGTCCTGAAGAACATCCCTGTCCTCCTGCTGGTGGCAGGCCTTGCCCTGCCCCTTGCGGCCTGCAGGGATCAGGCCTCCGAAAAGGCCGGGAAGGAGACAGGGACTGAAGCCGCGCAGGAGAGCGTGAAGGACGCGGCCAGGGCCGCCCCGCAACAAGGCCGGGACCTGAAGCAGGCCGTGTCCGGGGAAAAGGGCACGGACGGGCAGAAGGCGGCATCGGGAACAGCCGAGAGGGTGCGTGTCTATGCCCTCAGTGAACCCCTGCCTGCGGCCTCTCCCGAAGAGCTGGCCAGGGCGCAGGCCATAGTGGACTATGCCAACAGGTCCGGCAGGGTCCTGGGCAGCCTGTGCGGCGGCTATCCCTTTCTCATCATGACGGGCGTGGCCGAGTACCGGCAGAACTATGTCACCCTCTCCTTTGGCATCGATCCTCCTTCCGCCCAGTGTGCCCGCAAGGAGCTTGATCCGCCCAAGAATGTCTTTGGATCCGAAACCGGGGACAAGGACATCGAGGCAGAGCTTGAGAAGGCCCTGCAGCAGATGGACCGTCAGCGCGAGAGCATGCGCAAGGACTACGAGAAGCTGCGGGACTATGTGGCCGACACGAGCATCGTGGACGACGGTGTGCTCGGGCGCAGGCTCTGCACGTCCATAGAAAAGGCCTACCGGGCCTATGCGGAAGCCCTGGAGCGCTTTCAGAGCAGGGTGGACAACGAGGCGGCCAGGGCCCAGGACACCATGCTGCGCGACCATCCCCTGCGCGACCACGTGCGCCTGGTCATGAAGATGGTCTCCCTCATCCGCAGGCAGGCAGACAGGCTGGCCGTGGCCGAGCCGGATCCGGCTTCCCTGGAAGAGCCCATACGGGAGCTTTCCGAAGACATTGACCTGGCCGAGCATCTGCCCTTCCCCATGCCCGGGGAACCCGAGATGTACTACCGCCAGTTTCTGAAAGGAGCCAGGGCCATGCTGGCCATCTTCAGGCGCGGACAGCTGGAATCCTTCCACGAGGGCGTGCGCCAGTCCCTCAATGAGGAATGGAATGCCTGCAAGGGCAGGTACAATGCCTTTGTGGATGCCCTGGCTCGCCGGTAGCCGGGGAGTCCAGGAACAAAAAACAGAAAAGGGTGCAGCACAAGGGCCCCTTGTCCCGGATTGTTTGCCGGGGCTTGCGGGTCCTGATGCTGCACCCCTTTTTTTCTTTGCGGCCTCATGCGGCCGTACTTTGTCTATTGTGCCTGTGAGCGCACCGTCTCTCAGGACGGATCCTGCGGGCTCTCCTTTTTGAAGTGGATGAGCGGGCAGTTCTTGCAGATGTCGGCTCCGGGAAAGAAGTCGCCTGGCCGGGTGATGGAGCTGCCGCCACAGCGATTGATGCGTTCGAGCAGGCGGGTGACCACGGCCTGGATGTGTACGCCGGGAATGAAGACATTGCTCTCGCCGCGCTCCATCTTGCCGGCATTGTAGGAGCCGGAACAGGGCGTTGTGTAGTTGAACTGTGCCGTCTGATAGCAGCAGACACTGCCGCCACAGGACGAGGAACTCATGAGGATCTGTGTTGGCAGGGGATGGGTGTCCGTGGCGGCCATGTAGTCCACGGACAAATGGTAGGCCTGCAGGGAGTCGCAGAGCATGTGCACCACATGGGGAAGACTGGCGCAGGCGCCGAGGGGCGCCACACCCACGGCCCTGAGGGCGCCCAGGGGCATGCGGGGCTTGGCTTCAAGAAAACGTCTGGCCTGTTCTTCGCTGCGGCAGTACTTGAGCTGGCTGCGGACTTCGTTGTCGTCTATGTCCCGCCAGCCGAAGCTCACCTGGGCATTGGTGCAGAAGAGCTTGTCCACGGTGCCGAGCACGGTCTTGCCCTGCATGCGGGCGGCAATTTCCCACTGGCAGAAGGTCAGAGGCTTCACAGGAACAAGACAGGAGTGCTGCGCCCTGTACTGCGCGACCTCGTCCTCGGAAAAGAGAAAGGTCACGCCCACGGGATGGTGGTAGAGACGCAGTTCCTTCATCAGGACCTGTTCCATGAAGGCAGGCGTCAGTTCCTGTGCAGTGTACGGACAATGGGACATGGGGCACATTCCTCCCGAAACAGTCGCACGAAACTCTAGCGGGTTTCGTCCAGATTCACGGCCCGGCCTTCCCTGTCCCTGTCATGGGCAAGGAGGTCGTGCTTTTCCAGATAGGCCCGGCCTTCGCGGGCAAAGGTTGCGTGATCGCAGTTTTTGTCTATGCCGGGACAGTACTCCCTGGCCATGAGAAAGCTGTCCTCGTCGACAATGTTGCCGCGGAAGAAGGGCCAGGCACGGCAGACGTCAGGCTTGCCCTCATGCACCATGCAGCCGCTGCCCTCGCGAAAGAAGATGCAGGCATTGTCTTCTCCGGTGCGTATTTGCAGCTTGCCGCCGCGCCACTCGCCATAGCGGGCAATGAATTCCTCGTCCGTAAGGTGCAGGGCACGGGTAATGCGCACAAGATCCTTGGGACTGACCACAATGCCCCCGGCACCGCGACAGCACTGGCCGCACATCTGACAGGTAAAGACCGGAGAATCGTCCACAGGGGCGGCAATTTCCGGTTCGGACTGTTGGGTTTCCTTCTCTTCCATGAAACTCTCTTTCTGAAGCATGATCACGCAAAAAACAGGCGAAGGAGGCAGCATGCGCAGATTCGTGCAGGATGTGCGCAGACAGACCCAAACTTCGCGAAAGGGGGCCTGAGGACAGTATATCAGGCCTGCTGCAGGCCGTTTTTCGTGAGGCGGGCGTGCTCCACATAGATGCAGCGGTCTTCCAGCACGAGCATGCCTGCGTCCTCAAGAAGTTTGCGGGCCTCCGGGGAGGTGATGCCTTCCTGCATCCAGAAGCACTGCGGCCTTTTGGCCATGTTCAGCACTTCCCGTGCATGATCCGGGCAGTACTGCGGCGCCCTGAAGACATTGACGATGTCCGCCTGCTCCACAAGGTCAATTCTTGGCACGGCCGGAAGTCCCCAGACGGTCTTGCGCTTGGGGTGCACGGGGATCACGGTGTAGCCCGCTTCCATGAGATAGCGGCCTACGCGGTCCACGGGCTGGCCGGGGACATCCTTGGCGCCGATGATGGCTATGGTGCGGGCTGTGGCAAACAGTGTCCGCAAGGTCGCGTCAGTGGGCAAAAGCATGCGTTCTCCTGAACCGTTTTCGTGAGACGTTCTCGTGATGGGGTTTCAGCCCGAAGGCAGGGGCAGCTTTTCCTTGGAAAGGAGGCTGTTCGGCCCTGGTCGTGCGGCAATCAGGCCTGGTCAGACTGTCCGGCCTGACCTGCCTGTTCGGACTGGCCAGACGGTTCAGCCTGTTCGGGCGCACCGGCCGGACTGGCCGCTTCGGCGCAGGCTTCGCTTTGGGCTGTGTCCGCCTGCTGGACTTCCTCGGCAGCGCCTCTGATCCAGTAGGTGCCAAAGCCGTCGTCCAGCCAGCCGTCTTCAATGTCCTTGTAGCCTGTGCTCGCAAAGAGGTTCCTGTATTCGGTCTGCGTCCTGCGCCAGCCCCAGAACTGCTGATTGCGGATGCCCAGGTAGTGCAGGATGCCGCGGATGCAGTTCTTGGAGAAATTGACAAAGCGGGCGGCCAGGGTTTCTTCCTGCAGCAGGGAGGCCGACAGGCAGACCAGCTCGCCATTGGGTAGGAGTTGGTAGCGCAGGTGATCCAGGGTGTACACAAGCTGCGGCTGGGGAATGCCGTAGTCCACGGCCGACAGGTAGATCATGTCGTAGAAGATGTCCGGGGACAGGCAGTCTGGCGGCTGACCGATGAAAATCCTGTCTGCGGGAATGAGGCGGCGCAGCCACTTCATGCAGACCGTGCTTGGCTCGTTGACATAGAGCTCTATGGCGCTGCCCATTTCCTTGAGCAGCATGCGTTCCATGAAGCCGACCCCGCTGCCTATGGAGAGCACGCGCAGGGGACGCTCGCGGGAACAATCCTGCTGCATCTTCTTCAGGCGCAAGGCCAGCCAGTGCGCATCCTTGGCCTTGTTCTCGCGCCAGGTCTGGGGAAGATCATCCCATGTCAGATATCTGCGGAACAGTTCCTCGTAGAAAACAGAGTAGAATTTGGCGTCTGCAAGATGAAAAAAACGGGTGTGCGCAAAGGTAGTGAAAGGAATACCCTGCCAGCTTTCCTGATAAAAACGCCGCACTGTCGCCTCCTGAAAATCCTGGGATTGCCTGCCAAGTATAGCCCCGCTTGCCCTGCCCTGCAATGCTGTGACCGTTTGTCACTAGTCCGTACAGGGAAATGCCCAAAGATTGCGAGCCTGCGTCCCCGCTCCATGGTTGCAAAGGAGAATAGCACACCTTGAGGCCGTGGGGAAAAGGAAAAAAATGGGGGTTCCCCGCACGGAAAGCCGTTACAATCGCGCAGGATAACAGTTCTTTTGAATTGATTCTCTTTTCAGGGCATGAAAAAAGGCCTTCTGCGCCTTTTGGGGTTTCGTTTTCGGGGAAGGGGGCCTTGTGTGCCAGACCTTCCCCGACGCAGGGCCTCATTCTTGCCCGGTCTTGCGGCCCCGAAGCCTGGGTCATGCCCATGCCCTCTTCGTGCTTGCCTATTTCCCGTCTCCTGCCTAAAGAAAGAACTGACCTTGTTTCCCCGGGAGGTAGAGTATGCATGTTCCCAATATTCTGACCATTGCCGGTTCCGATTCCGGAGGCGGTGCAGGCATTCAGGCCGATCTCAAAACCATCATGGCCATGGGCTGCTATGGCATGAGCGCCATCACGGCCCTGACCGCTCAGAACGGTCTGGGCGTGCAGGGCATCCTTGCCTCGTCCGGCGCCTTCATGACCCTGCAGCTGGAGACCATCTTTGCGGGCTTCGAGGTCCATGCCGCCAAGTGCGGCATGCTCTTCAATGCCGAAATCATCAATGCCGTGGCAGATGCCCTGCAGGGCAAGACCTTCCCCCTGGTCGTGGATCCCGTTTCCGTCAGCCAGAGCGGCAGCCGCCTGCTCTCTGAGGAAGCCATCACGCCCCTGGTGGAGCGCATGCTTCCCCTGGCCGATGTCCTGACACCCAACATCCCCGAAGCCGAGATGCTGAGCGGCCTTGCCATCCGCAGCGAGGACGCGCTGCTGGAAGCGGGCAGCAGGGTCCTGGCCCTGTGCGGCAGCGCAACATGCGTGCTCATCAAGGGGGGCCATGTGGAAAGCTCGGCCGAAACCGTCACCGACGTCCTCTTCAGGAAGGGGGAAGACCCTGTTTATCTGCCTCAGGCGAAGGTCCATACCACCAACAATCACGGTACGGGCTGCACCCTGTCCGCAGCCATTGCCTCTGGCCTTGGCAAGGGCGAGGACGTGATTGAGGCCGTGCGCCATGCCCAGATCTTTCTGAACAGGGCCCTGCAAGAAAGCTACGCCCCTGGCAGGGGCTGCGGTCCTGTCAATCACGCGGCAGGCCTCCTTGCCTGAAGGGAGCACACATGCGTCTGCGCTTGACCGTGGCCTATGTGGGCACACGCTACCAGGGCTGGCAGCTGCAGGCCGGCAGTGCGGCCCTGCAGACCATACAGGGACAGCTGGAGCATGCACTGGGCCTTCTTGCCGGACAGCCCGTGCGCGTCCACGGCTCGGGCCGGACGGACGCCGGCGTCCATGCCGAGGGGCAGGTGGCGCACTGCGACATGCCCGACGATCGCCTGGCCCGTCTCAAGGATCTGCGCCACTCCCTCAATGCCCTGCTGCCGGATGACATCAGGGTCTTTGCCGCCTGCCCTGCGGATCCGGACTTTCATGCCCGCTTCAGTGCCCATGCCAAGACCTACAGGTATCAGTTCTGGCAGGACAAGGGCTTTGTGCCTCCGCGTCTTGTGCCCTATGTCTGGTGCAGCGGTCCGCTCGATGTCGAACGCATGCGGGCGGCCCTGCCCTTCTTGCAGGGCCGGCACGACTTTGCCTGCCTGGCCAATGCAGGCTCCAGGCCAGGCGAGAGCACGGTGCGCGAGCTCTATGCGCTGACCCTTGCCGAGGACGTGGTCTGGCAGGGCTGCCAGCCACTGCTCACCCTGCAGGTCACGGGCTCGGGCTTTCTCAAGCAGATGGTGCGCAATCTGGCAGGCCTGCTTGCGGCCATAGGCCGGGGCAGGCTGGAAGCTGCGGTCATCCCCAGGTTGCTGGCACAGGGAGAGCGGCGTCTTGTGCCCACGGCCACGGCACCGGCCAGGGGACTCACCATGGTGTCCGTGGACTATGGGGAACACAGGTCCTGAGAGGGCCGGGTGTGGAGTTCGTTTTTTTTTCAGCGTGCGGGGATGGCCAGGATGCCTGCGCCGCGCACCCCTTCCAGCTCCATGCTCAGGGTGACCACGTGCAGGAGGCTCTCCTGTCGTGTCAAAAAAATGTCATCTGCGTACTGCCCATGGCGCAGGGTCTTGCAGCAGGGCAGATTAAAGGCCTGGGCCAGGCACTGGGGCACAAGCTCCAGACAGCGGCGTACAAGCTCCAGATCGAGGAAGCTCAGAGGCCGCCTGCTCGGAGCCAGGGCATGCCCCGCACCAAGGCTTAAATCGGCAAGTCCGGCCGTGACCGCCGTGTCGCAGTAGAAGAGCAGGCGCCTGGCCAGGGGCAGGCCGGTGAGCAGGGTGTAAGAGGCCGGTTCCTCCAGCATGTTGAAAAGCCGTTCCTGGGCCATGACACTGATGTCAGCCACTTCCAGGGCAATGAGTCCGCCAGTGCGCCGGGTCAGTTCCCGTTCCAGGAGGTTCGAGAAGAAAAGGGCCTTCTGTTCCAGGGGATCGCTGGCTGCGGCCGGTTCTTCCTCCCAGTCCTCAGTTTCGTCTTTGTCTGCCGTCTCGTCGTCCGCAACCCAGTTCCCACTGGCGCGGTTTGCTCCGGCTGTCTGCACAGCGACAGCGGGAGCATCGGGCTCGTCGGGATCAGCGGCATCGTCATCTGGATCATCCGATGCATCCGGGACCTCGTCATCAAGATCATCGGGGGCATTGTCCGATGAACAGGGATGCTCCTGCTGATTCTCCCGATTCTGGCCCCCTGCCTCGTTTGCACGGCCAATCCCGTCTGCCCCGTCTGCATCGCTTGCGTCTGCCGTGTCCCCGGAAATGTCTTGTGAAGGATTATTGGAAGCGTCCTGTCCCCGCGGCGGCCGGGCGTTCGAAGAGTCCTCATCCGGCAGTGCCGTGAGCAGAAATTCGAGCTCTTCCTTGCTCAAGAGGTCTCGTGCGGAGTACATATCCCGGGGTCCGTGCCGGCACGTTCAGGGTGCCGGAGAAAAAAATGACAAAGTCCTGCAGCCACACCCGCATCCAGGGCGCAGGATGGTGAAGGGAGGGGCAATGTGCACAGGGATGGGCGCATTTGGGTGCGGGCCCGTGCAGGGCGTATGTGCCGGATGCGCCCGATGCCTCAGGGTGCGTTTCGTTTCTTGCGTGTGGTCTGGGCCCGCTGCCGCAGCCTGCACACCGAAGCAAGGGAGGCGTTCGTGTGCAGGGCCTGCCTGAGCTCCTCCAGGGTCATGTCCGGCTGCTCCAGTAAGAGTTCCCGGACCCGTGCGACATCGTCGGCGGAAAAGAGAGCCTTCTTGTGGCCGTGGGGCTTCGGGGCAAGCTGTCCCTCTTCCTTGTACTGGGTGACCCAGCGCCGGATGGTGCGGGCACTGACACCGAAGATTTCGGCTACCTGGCGTTCGGAATAGTCCAGGCGCGTGATGGCGTGCACGGCCTTCTGGCGCACTTCTTCTGAGGAGATCTTGGTCATGGGACGAGTTTGGGCAGGAATTGGGGAATGGTCAGAACGCGCAGGGAAGGGGCACAAGACCCTTCAGGGGATATGTATGCAAAAGCAGGGCCAATGGCAATGCCGCGCCCTGTCCCCGGGGACAGACAGCACACGGTGAACGGGACGGACAAGGGAAGGCCTGCAGGGCAGGACACGGCATTGGAAAGGGAGAGCAGACAGAGCATGCAGAACAGGCAGAGCAGACAAGCAGGAAAGGCCGCAGAGGACAGTGGTTCTGGGCATTTTGGCCGGCAGGTGCGCCTCGTGCGTGCCGGGAAAGAGGACATCCTGATCGATTTGCCCGGGACGACAAGTCTCTCCCGGGCCCTCTGGCTGAGCGGCAGAGTGCCCCCTGTGCCGCTGTGCGGAGGACTTGGCAGCTGTGGCCGCTGCAGGGTGCGCTTTCTTTCCGAGGCGCCTTCTGCCTGTGCAGAAGAACGCAGCATTCTTGGCGAGGAAGCCTGTGCGAAAGGATGGCGGCTGGCCTGCCGCTGTCAGATTCCTGACAAGGGCGACCTTGTCCTGGAGCTTCCCGAAGTGCCTGGAGCGGAGAGCTGTCAGAAAATCGTCCGCCAGAACGAGTATCCGGCAGAGGGGACGGCGGAACGTGCTGCCGCCTGCGTGCTGGCCGTGGATCTGGGCACCACCTCCATAGCCTGGCAGGCCCTGGAAGCAGAGACAGGACGGATGCTTGCCGAAGGCCGGTGCCTCAATCCCCAGGCCGGAGCAGGGGCTGACGTGGTCTCGCGCATAGCCTGTGCCCTTGATCCGCAGGGAAGGGACAGGCTGCAATCCCTGGTGATCGCCTGTCTGCAGGATCTGGTCCGTCAGACAGAAGCACGGGCAGGGGCACGGGTGCAGGAAGTGATTGTTGCCGGCAACACGGCCATGAGTGCCCTGCTCCTTGGCCGCGATGTCTCGGGTCTTGCCCATGCGCCCTACAGACTGCCCCTGGCAGGCAATGCCAGCTTCGACCTGCCAGGGCTTCCGCCCGTCTTCCTGCCGCCCCTGGCAGGACCCTTTGTGGGCGGTGACTGCACGGCAGGCCTGGCCTTCTGCGTGCACAAGAAGCTGCCCGCCCCCTGGCTTCTGGCCGATTTGGGTACCAATGGCGAAATGGCCCTGGTGACGCAGGGGGGACGCCTCCTGCTGACCAGCGTGCCCCTGGGGCCTGCCCTGGAAGGCACGGGCCTTGAGTGCGGTGCTCTGGCAGGCCCGTCAGTCCTCACGTCCTTTTCCCTGGGGGCACAGGGCCTGGTGGCCACCACGGCTTCAGGAGCACGGCCTGATTTGGCAGCCTGTCAGGGCATCAGCGCCACGGGCTGTCTGGAGCTCATTGCCCTGTTGCGCAGGCTGGATCTCATGGACTGCGAAGGGCATCTGTGGGATACTGACAGGCCCCTGCCTGCCATGCCCCTGGCCAGACGCCTGGCCGCCCGCATCGAGAAACGGGCGGGCATTGCCCGCTTCGTGGTTGGCCCCGGGCTGTGGATTTCTGCCAGGGACATTGAGGAAATCCTCAAGGTCAAGGCAGCCTTCAGGGTGGCCATGGAAAGCCTTGTGCAGGAAGCGGGCCTTGATTTTGCCGAGATTCGCTGCCTGGCCCTGGCCGGAGCCCTTGGTGAGCACATGCGCCCGGATCTTCTGGAAAACCTGGCCTTCATTCCCCGTGGCACGGCCGCAAGGGTGCAGGCCGTGGGCAATGCCTCCCTGGAAGGGGCCTGCCTCCTGGGGCGCGATCTTGCGTGCCGGAAGGAGCTTGCCCGCATGTGCGCCACAGCCCTTGTGCTGCAGCCGGCTGCAGACAAGGACTTTCACAGGCGCTATGTGGACGCCATGCGCCTTGGCTACTGATTGTCAGATGATTTTTCAGGGCTTTGCAGACAGACACGTTCACTGGCCTGACTGCCCATTGGGCGCAGGTCGAAGACTTCGAGGATGAACAACAAGACCATGGAACGCAACAGACATGCGCGAGCACAGGGACTGCGCCCTGGCGGGATGCGGCAGGCTGACAGACGAAACAGGAAGACCTTTGACAGGAGCTCTGCAGGCACAGGGTACAGGGAGCAGCCTGTATTCCTGGCGGACCTTGTGCGCAGGGACAATCTCTTCATCGAGCCTGCCGGAAAGGACCATCTGAACGATCTCCTGTACAGGGCCATTGATGCGGTCTGTCCCCTCAAGGGAAACCACAGACGGGATCTGCCCGACAATATCGTGGCCCTTTCGCGCATGCTCACCGTGAACCGGGCCGAACTGCAGCGTCCCTACTGGGTCTCTGCGCCCCTGACCAGCGCCTATGTGCACTATTTCCTGCCCTGGAACATCTTCAGGCTCACCCGTCTGTTCTCAGGCCTGAAGCTGCCGGCGCCGCCAGCCGAGGGCGAATACTTTATGCTGGATCTTGGCTCCGGTCCCCTGACCCTGCCCCTGGCCCTGTGGCTTGCCAGCCCGGAATGGCGTGCCCGCAGGCTCACCCTCATGGCCGTGGACTGTGCCGGACATCCTTTGCACATTGGCAAGACCCTGCTGGACACCATGGCCAGGATGGAAGGGTACGAGCCCTGGAAGGTGCATCTGGTGCAGGCGCCCCTGACCCAGGGCCTGCGCAGGGCTGGCGCCCTGGCGCAGAAGGGCCTGAGTCCCTGGCTTGTGAGCGCGGCCAATGTGCTCAATGAACTGCCGCCTGCCAGAAGGCGCCATGGAGACGAGGAGGACGGGGCGGCAGGCGAGCGCTCGCGGCACGAGGAAGTGCTCAAAGGCGTGACTGCCCTGCTCAGAAAGGGGCAGCCAGGAGCAAGGGCCCTCTTTGTGGAGCCAGGTACCCGCCTGGGCGGCCTGACCCTCATGTACCTGCGTGCCCTTGCCTGTGAAACGAAGCTCTCCGTGTACGGCCCCTGTCCTCATGAGGGGCTCTGTCCCCTGTACAGGGACGAGTACGGGGACGACTGCAATCAGGACGAATACGGCAGCGAATACGGCGAAGACGAGGCAGACGCCCTGCTGGACAGCCTGGAAGAGCTTGACGAGACAGCCGAGGTCTCCGGAGCAGTCGCAGCCGTGCGACAGGGACGCGTGTCCAGGCTTGCGGGCCGCTCCTGGTGTCATGCGACCTTTGGCAGCGAAGGCGTTTCCCGTCGCCTGGCCGATCTCTCCGCACGCACGGGCTTTGCCAAGGAGAGCCTCTCCCTGTCCTGGCTTCTGCTTGGCGCACATTCTGGAGACCAGCCTGCGCAGGGGACGTGTACAGGGACGAACCTGCAGGAAGAAGAGCATGCTCAGAATGCTCAAGACGCTGCCCGTGAGGGCATGGAGCTGCTCCGTCTGCGACTCATCTCCCAGCCCTTCAGAGTGCCAGGTTCCAGGGGACTGTGCCGCTATGCCTGTTCTTCCCATGGTCTCATCCTGCTGGACAATGCCGCAGACCTTGCCAATGGCGCCCTGCTCACACTGCGTCTTGAAAAGGACGCTCTTGCCAGGGCCAGAGTCGACGAACGCAGCGGCGCCCTCTGCCTCTCCCTGCGCAGGGCAGGGGAACAGGGACATGCCGGGGCCGGCAGGGGACGGCGTCCCCGGACTGAAGCGGGATCTGATGCGTTGCCCGATCGCTACGGGACTGCCAGGCAGGGCAGACAGGGCAGACAGGACCGGCGGCCGGGCAGGCGGCCTGACAGCAACACTCGCAGGGAAGCGGGCCGGCCGGCTGGCAGAGGACAGACCCCTGGCCCCGGAGCCGGCAGGAAGGCCGACAGAGCACGCTAAGCAAAGGATCCGGACGCAGAGTGCTGGAAGTCCGCAACGGACAGGGAAGCAGGATGGCAGAACGTTCCATTGTGCTTCCCTGCCGTGTCGTGGGCCCCGTGTCGTTCTTTGCTGCGATATTGACTTTCACTTTCTTTTTCGCCACAGTGCAGGAGAGGTCCGGCCTTGCCAGAGCGCCTCCGAAGGAGAGGAAGGCACGGCCAGGACAGGAACACAAACGGACAACAATTTCTGCTTTGCGGAGGCACCATGGGGCCCAGACAGATCGTGTTGGCACTGCACACCCTTATCTCCATTCATCAGCCTGTCTTTCTCTGGGGCGCGCCCGGAGTGGGCAAGAGCCAGGTCGTGGCCCAGGTAGCCGCGGAACGGGGCATGGTGCTGCGCGACATTCGTGCCGTCCTGCTGGATCCCGTGGACTTGCGGGGCCTGCCGCGCATTTCGCCCACAGGCACGGCCGTCTGGTGTCCGCCCGCCTTTTTGCCCGATGCGTCCGACACCTCGCAGGGCATTCTCTTTCTGGACGAGCTCAATGCGGCGCCGCCCCTTGTGCAGGCCGCCTGCTACCAGCTCATTCTGGACCGGGCCATTGGCGAATACCGTCTGCCCGACGGCTGGACCATCATTGCTGCCGGCAACAGGGACAAGGACAGGGCTGTCACGCACCGCATGCCCACGGCTCTTGCCAACCGCATGGTGCATCTGGACTTTGAGGCCTTGCTCGAGGACTGGCTTGCCTGGGCCAGGGAACAGGGGATCCGCAGGGAGGTACGGGCCTTCCTGCGCTTTCGGCCCAAGTTCCTTCATCTCATGGATCCTGCCTCGCAGGACAGGGCCTTCCCCTCGCCCCGTTCCTGGGAATTTGTCTCGCGCATTCTGGAGGCCGAGCCTGCGCCAGAGGTCGAGTACGACCTCATTCGCGGCACCGTAGGCCAGGTGGCTGCCGCCGAGTTCACGGGCTATCTTTCTGTCTGGAAGGATCTGCCCGATGTGGAGCACGTCCTTGCCGACCCGTGTGGAACGGCCGTGCCGGCCGAGCCCGCGGCCCTGTACGCCCTGTGCGAGGCCCTGGGGCTTCTGGCCTCGGCCGACACCATTGAGGCCCTGGCCGACTATGCCCTGCGCCTGCCTGCGGAATTTGGTGTGCTGCTCATGCGCGACTGCGTCCTTCACGACACGGCCCTGGCCGGTTCGGCAGCCTTTGCCCGCTGGGCAGAGAGCAATGCCGAAGTCCTGCTGTGAGAGTGGTCATGAACGGGCAGGAACAGAGCGGCCCTGTGACAGAGACACAAAAGCGGGCCGAACAGGAGCAGGAGGCCCTGGACATCATGCGCAGGGTACGAGCCAGGCTTGTGACAGAGCACCCATTCTTTGGCGATCTGGCCCTGCGTCTCGCCCTGAAAGCGGATCGCTCGTGCAGGGATTTGTGGACCGACGGCCGCACCCTGGCCTTCAATCCCCTCTATGCCATCACCCTCTCCGAGGACAGGCTGGCCGGCGCACAGGCACACGAGGTCCTGCACCTTGTCCTTGGCCACCATCTGCGCCGGGCAAACAGGGAACGGACACTCTGGAACAAGGCCTGCGATCTGGCCATCAACAGCATTTTGCTCAAGGCAGGCTTCCAGTTGCCGGACGGTTTTTTCTACGATGCCGATCTGGCCGGCATGTCGGCCGATGAAATCTACGAAGTGCTGCAGGCACGCCTGACAGAGGAAGCGCAAAAGGGCCGTCAGCGCCAGGGACGACAGAATCTCACAGGCATGGCGGACAAGAGCGGAGCAGCTCTGCCCGGGCAGAGGGCGTCAAGCCTTGGCATGAGTGCGCCCAATGACGGCTCCGGCAAGGCAGAGGACGGCGAAGACGAGCGGGAGCGCAGCAGGCAGGAAGGCCGCGGCGTGAAGCCCGTGACCGGCAGGGCCGGGACAGGAAAAAAAAGCTCCGAGCCCATCCCCCGCTTTGACGGGGAGGTGCGCGATCTGCCGGATGTGTCGCTGGAAGACGGCCAGGGCGCGGAGAGCGCCCGCAGGGACGCGGAACGCGAAGCCGACGTCCTGCTCACTCAGGCTGTCAGCAGGGCCAGGAACATGGGGGTGCTGCCCGCAGGCCTCGAGCGCGAACTTGGCAGGGCCGAGCCCGCGTCCCTGGACTGGCAGGAACTGCTGCAGCGCTTTCTCTCGTCCTGTGCGGACAATGACTACACCTGGACTGTGCCCAACAGGCGCTACCTCTGCCAGGACATCTACATGCCCTCGCGCTGGGAGCAGCGGCTCAACCATGTGGTGGTCGCCATAGACACCTCCGGTTCCGTGGACACGGCCACCCTGACACTGTTCTTGAGCGAGCTGCACCGTGTGCTCGAGTTCTTCGAGACCACCATCACCGTGCTCTTCCATGACACCAGGGTGCAGCGCCTGCAGACCATTTCCCACTTTGACCTGCCGGGCACGCTCATGCCCGTCGGCGGCGGAGGCACGGATTTTCGCCCCATACCCGAAGCCCTGGAACGGGAGGGACTGGCCCCCACCTGTCTTGTGTGGTTCACGGACCTGCAGTGTACCCGCTTTCCTGCCGAGCCGGACTATCCTGTCCTGTGGATTTGTCCGCGCCGGGGCGGGGAGACGCCGCCCTTCGGCGAGCTGGTGGTCATGCATCCCTGAAGCCCTGTCCGCCTTCCTTCACGAACAGGCACAATACAGCACGAAAAAGTACGAGGAAGCCATGCAAATAGAATGGAATATCCGCAAGGAGCGCGGCAATCTGCGTCCTGTCCTGAGCTATCGCGTCCGGCTGGAGGAGCACGAAAAGGCCCTGGCCCTGCCGCAGGTGAGCATACAGTCCTCCATCCCCAGGCCAGAGGAGCACAATCTCAAGTTCTGCTATCCCGGTGTCATGGAGCGGGCCGCAGGCTACAGCCCGTCCGCCTTCTATACCCTGGAGACGCCGTCCCACATGGGGCATCCCATGCTGCACACCCTGGTGCTGCCCTGGCGTGCGGACAATGCCTACCCGGAGGTGGAATCTTCCTTCGAGAAGCTGCGCGATGCCCTGGAAGAGGAGATCCGCAAGGCCTGTGCGAGTGAGCCCATGAACGAGCAGGGCACGGTGCGCGCCTCTGCGCAGGGCAAGGTGCGCCTGGCAGCCGGTGTGGCCGCCACCCGCTTCCTGCGCCTGGCCCAGGGCCAGAACTGAGCGGGTCTGACCGGACCTGACCGGATGGATCCGACGGGATCCTTGCGGAACGAACAGGCCGGAAGAGGCCGCCGGGTCTCCAGAGAAGCAGACAAGGGGCACAGGAGATCTTGCCTCTCCCGGGGAGAATACGTACAAGAGCGCATCACTCCCTGCCCTATTGCAAGGATCATGCCTTTCATCATGTCTTTCCGGGCAGCAGGGCTCTTTCATTTTGCTTTCTGGAGTTCCATTGATAGGATCACTGTTTGTTTCTGAACGACGCTGCAGCCCCTGCCTGCCGGCAGCCTGGCAGTTCTGTGTGCAGACCCCTGTACAGGGGAGGGCCGCATGCGCTGGGTAACCCATCAGGTGGGCGCCCTCGGGGCCGCCATCTGGCTGCAGCTGCCGCTGGCAGGTCTGGCAGCGGCCTGGGTCGGCGGCATTTTGCCGGATGTCTTTGATCAGAAGCTTGCCGGCCTCTTTGCCAACAGGCAGAAGGCCTTCAACCGCATCCACCGCGGCTTTACCCACTGGCCAGGACTCTGGCTCGCACTCGTCTTTGCGGCTGTCCTCCTGGTCCCCAGGGAGGGCGAGTACCTTTTGCGCCCGGTCTGTGTGGGCCTTGCCGTGGGCGGCCTGAGTCATGTGGTGCTGGACATGCTCACCCCCCAGGGGATTCCCCTGCTGCCCTTTTCCCGGAGAAACCGCTTTTCCCTGAAGCTCTGCAAGACAGGCAGCTTCGGGGAATACGCCTTTCTTGCCACCATGATTGTGTGCATGTGGATTTTTTTGCGCGAAGAAGTCTACAGCGAGGCGCACAGGATTGTGCGCACCTTCTGGGGCGCCTGAGCAAAAGAGCCCCTGACAGGTTCCCGCTCAGGGGCGCGCTGGCACGGCCCAGGGGCCAGAAGACAAGACAAAGGCCATCCTGTTCCTCCTTTGCCGGACGAGGAGCAGGATGGCCTTTTCGTGTGCATGGCATGCACATTTCCTAACGGGTGAAAGTCCCGAGACCGGGTGGACAGACCAAGGTCATAGCCAAGAGCAAGGTGGACATCGCGAGGTGTCGGCTGAAAGAAGCTGGAGGCAAAATCC
>DXHV01000061.1 GCA_019113165.1 Candidatus Desulfovibrio intestinipullorum | reverse complement strand
CGCCGCGCTCCGTGCCAAAAGACCCTTCGCCAATGTTGGATGGGGTTTGCTGTCCGCAACACCGCTCCTTGCCCTCAGAGCTTTTAATCACGGACCGCAGAGCGCGAGACCAGGATCAACATCTCGCGGTGCCTGTATATTCCCTACCAACGTAGTCTGCTTTTCAGCAGACTGAGGCTAGTCAACCAGGCTTGACTGTTACATCAAGCCTCGGTCGTAAGACCGAGGGTAGTTGACGGTTCTGTCGCCTGACAGCCTGACACAATCAGGACCTCTCTTCTCTTTCGCCCTGGCCCTTGAGAGACAGAATGTCCTCCCAAACCCATGTACTGGTTCGGGGAGGACCTTCTTATTAATGATGCCTTGTGCGCCCTTCCTATGAATTCTGTCTGGTCATCTGGGCCACAATATGGTTGGCGATGTCGTCAATGCTCGGCTGGGGCACGCTGCCTTCAGCCTGTTCAGGCTGGGCAGGCTGATCCTGGATCGGCTGGACCGTCTGATTCGGCACAGGCTGGTCCTGAACGGGTTGCTCGGGCGCAGGCTGTTCCTGGGCCGCCTGGACCACCTGATTCGGCACGGGCTGGTCCTGACCAGACTGTTCCGGCGCAGCCTGCCGGGGAGCCTCTGCCTCAGGCTGAGGCGCGGGCTGGACAACCGGCTGTTCGACGATCTGGCTGACTGGCTGGGGATCGGGCTGGAAAAGCACCGGCTCTGCAGAGGATGCTGCCGTCACAGGGGCTGCGATCTCTTCAGGCTGCACAAAGGGGGCTGCGGACACAGGCTCTTCCTGCGCGGCAGGGGCTTCCTGTGCGGCCGGCGCGGCAGGTACACCAGCTGCCGCAGGGGACACAGCGGTTACGGCTGCAGCCGGAGCTGCGAAGAGCTCTGCGGCCTGCTCCGCCATGCCCTGTGCCTCTTCCGCTGGAGCTGTCTGCTCCATCGTCCGGGCGGCGTCCTGGGCCTCCTGACTATCCGCCTCCTTCCGTCTCCGGCCACCGCGGCGCGTGACCGGCTGACCGGCTCTCTTCTCGAAATAGAGCATCTGCTGATAGGTCAGACCCAGCAGCTTGCCGGCCTTGGCCTTGGAGCCGTTGCAGCGGGCCAGGGCCTTGTTGATGAATTCGACACGCTTGTCGGCCAGCCACTGCTCCAGGTTGGAGGGCAGGAAGTCGTCGTCTTCCACTGCCGCCGAAGCCGCAGGCGCTGCAGGTGCCGGCGTGACAGCAGGAGCTGCTGCCTCTTCTGCTGCTTCTCCCCCTTCTGGGCGGGCAGGCTCGGCCACCGGCGCAACGGCCACGGGCGCAGCCGGCTCTGCGGCTGCCCCGGGCTGCGGGACAGCGTCTTCCAGGACTGTCTGGGCGGGCTGCACAGGTGCCGCCGGCTGGGCCACAACCGGCTGAACAGGCTGCTGAGCCTGCTGGGGCTGCACGCCGGGAAGGAGGGAGGTCACCAGGGGACGCAGCAGGGCCAGATGGTGCTCTATGTCCTTGTCGGTGATGACCGTGGTCTCACGGGCCAGGGCGCTCACGCAGGAGAGCAGCAGAATCTGGCGCAGCTCGCGCACATTGCCGGGCCAGGGATAGGCACGCAGGACAGCCCAGGCTTCGGCCGAGAGCTGCCAGTCGCAGTCAAGTTCCTTTGCTTCCTTGCGCAAGGAACCCAGCAGATCCAGGACAATGCTCCTGAAGCGCTTTCTGGGGGCATTGACAAGGTCGCGCAGGGCCGGCAGGCTGACCGGGCACATGGCCAGGGCATAGAAAAGATCCTGGCGGAAACGCCCCTCGCGCACGGCACTGGCCAGATCCACGCTGGAGGAGGAGAGGATGCGCACATTGTCGATGCGCCTTCTGCCGCCGCCCACCACGTCATAGGCCTGTTCCGTCAGGGCCAGGGCAAGCTGTGCCTGCCAGGCCACGGGCAGGGCATTCACCTCGTTCAGGAAGAGCGTGCCGCCGCGGGCCTGTTCCAGGGCGCCTGTGCAGACGCCGTTCTCCGTCTGCCTGCCGAAGAGGGCGCAGCGGAAGGCTTCCGTCTCGCCGGCTGCCAGGGTGGCACAGTTGAGCTCGGCAAAGTTGTTCCTGCTGCCTGCGCAGATGGTATGGATGCGGCGGGCAAAGTGGGCCTTGCCAACGCCGGTCTCGCCCAGGAGCAGAATGTTGATGGAACGGACCGGGGCATAGACGGAGAGCACTTCCCTGTAGAGGGCCTCGTCGGCCAGGGAAAGCTGCGGAGCACTGGGCCACACTTCCGCAGGCAGGCGGAAGGGCAGGTGCACTTCCACGCAGCGGGGGCTGCCGGCAGGACCGGAATCCGCCACGCGCCAGGCATGGCCGCCGGCATAGCGGACCTGGCTTGCGTAGAAGAGGATGGCCTGCATGGCCGGAGTGCCGGCGCTCACCAGATAGTTGAAGGAGGATGCCTGGGCGCTGTTCCAGACAGCCTTGAAAAACTGCTCCGTGGCCTGCCAGACTTCCTCGTAGGAAGCGGGATCCATGACACTGGTGGCCACAATCTCGCAGCGGGCCTTTGTGCCGCGCTCCACCCACTCGCACATCCGGCCGGCTTCCTTCTCCAGACCGGCGCTGAACAGCAGATAGACGGTCCTGGCCGCAAGTGTGTCGCTCAGCGTGCGCACCGGACCGCAGGTACCCTGTTCTTCCATGTCCGTGCAGGAACGGATCGCCCCTTCCACTGTGGCATCCACACCGTTTCTGCCGCACCAGGCGTTCAGGGCACGAATATCGTCTTCCCCGACCCAGGCAACAAGAACGGACTCTTGTGCAGCATTCTCCATAGCACCCCCGGCACTCTGCCAAAAAAGGTAAAAAGTCAGAAAAACAGACCGAAAATCCAGTTCAAAACGCTATCACAAAACCATTTTCTGTCAAGAAAGAGAGCGAAAGGTCTGCAAGGCCGGCAGACAGGGCAGACAACTTGCCCCGTCTGACAGCAGAAGGAACGGCCGCTTTCTGCAAAAGGAATGCGTGCAGTCTCCATTCCCGGAGAAAAGTGTATTGCTGTACTCTGCAATCTGGCGCCTGAACAGAAAAAGAAAAAGCGTGCAGTCCACTGTCCGGGCTGTGCGTCCTGTCGGCACACCCTGTACGGCCCCTCCTGCCGCCTCGGAAGCGTTTGTTCCCCTGCGTCCTACCTGAGCCCGTATTTCTCCATCTTGGCCCTGAGGGTGGTGTAGTGGATGCCAAGCAGGGCTGCGGCACCGCGGGGCCCGGTGAGCCGGTAGTGGCACTTTTTGAGGACGCGCCCGATGTACTGCTTCTCCAGTCCCTCCAGGGTGGGCCATTCCTCCAGAGTCCCCTTCGCCTCTTCCTGGCTCATCTCCAGCTCGAGATCAAAGTGCACCGGTGCGCCGGGCTGGCGGCCGCAGCGGTCGATAAGGGCCCGCTCCACCACATTCTGCAGCTCGCGGATGTTGCCGGGCCAGCTGTATTCCTGCAGCTTTTGCAGCTCCTCCCTGGAGGGCATGGGAATGGCCTCGCTCTGGTAGTCGGCCGCCTTCCTGCGCAGAAAGAAGCGCACCAGGGGCTCTATGTCCACGGTGTGCTCGCGCAGGGGCGGCAGGGCAATGCGGTAGACGGCCAGGCGGTAGTAGAGATCCCTGCGAAAGGTCTTCTCGCGGACCATCTGCAGCAGATCCCTGTTGGTGGCCGTGATGAGGCGCACATCCACGGGCATGGTCTCGGGGCTGTCTATGCGCTGCAGGGTGCCTGTGTCGATGACCCTGAGGAGCCTTGCCTGGGCCTGCAGGGAGAGCTCGCCCACCTCGTCCAGAAAGAGCGTGCCGCCGGAGGCGTACTCGAAAAAGCCGGCCTTGTTCTCAATGGCCCCTGTGAAGGCGCCGCGCACATGGCCAAAGAGCTCGCTCTCAAGCAGGCTCTCGGTCAGGGCGCCGCAGTTCACGCGCACAAAGCGCCTGTCCTTGCGGGCAGAGAGCTCGTACAGGGCCTCGGCCACGATTTCCTTGCCCGTGCCGCTCTCGCCCTGGATGAGCACCGTGGCCCTGGTGGGCGCCACCCGGCGCACGGACTCGAGGACACGGGTCAGGCCCCGGCACTGCTGCAGGCGCTCGCAGCCCGTGGTCCGATCCGCGCCTCCGGCCAGAAAGGGATAGTCCGTGTAGCTTTCCTCCACGCAGGTGCGCACCGCAACAAGCAGGGCCTCCAGCCTGGCAATGTGCTCCCTTCTGAAGGCATCGGGGGCAAAGGACCAGAAATTCACCAGATAGTGGCAGGGCTGACGCATCTAATTTTTTAGGATATACAACATCTTAGCGAACGGCACTTTCACAAAGGTGTGCGATCCCTCAAAAATCATTTTTGGCACACATCTTGGAATACCAGGGGCATGCTGACACCGCATACCGCATAAGGAGTTTTCCATGCCCCCGGTTATTGATCACGAAAAATGCATTGGCTGTGGCACCTGTGCCGACATCTGCAACTCGGACATCTTTGTCTTTGACCGCACGGTGGACAAGACCCCCGTCGTCAAGTTCCCCGAGGAGTGCTGGCACTGCGAGTCCTGCGTGCTGGCCTGCCCCTCCGGCGCCATCACGCTGAGGCTGCCCCTCTCCTACTCGCTCATGCACATTGATGCATCCATTCTTCACTCTTCCCAGACCCCCTGCTCTGCATCTTCCAAGGAGGCCCGCTCATGATTGCCTTGAAGCTCCCCCGTCTTACGACGGGGGATTCTCTCCCAGAACGAGAAAATGGCTTTCTGCAGAACCTTTCGGCCAGCAGCTGTCACCATCTCGGATCCTTGTCCTTTCTGTGGGCTTGAGGTGGAGCAAACAGGCAATATGCCCATTTGGAACCAGGCCTGCGAAAATCACAAGGACCGACTTCAAAAAGCTAACTAGCAAATATTATTGATAAATTCTCAGAAGATGTCTTTGCTGTGCGGACAGTGACAGCAGTCCTCAGGATGGAAATAGTACCTGGAGAGAAGGCTAATGAGGGGATTGGGGACCTTCCCCACAAATCCCCCCGAAGAGCCAGTTTTTTTGCCCCTGCTTCAGGCCTGCACCTGAACAAAAATGCCGGCACAAGCAGGTCCGATCACGTGCACAAGGCAGGGGCATCTCCGCTTTGCGCCTGCGACTCTGGCCCAGCCACCTTTCTGACCAAAGTATATGCCGTCACAGGCAGGGCACCATATAGTAGGGCAGATACACAATACCGTCCTCTTCCCGCATGTCCTTCGAGTGGACGACATAGGGGGTTCCCAGCTGAGCTCCAAACCTGGCCATGAATTTCTTGAGAGACGAGAGCGTGTAGTTCTTGCCAGATTTCACCTCTATGGGACAAATGTTATGCCGTGACAAAAGAGTACTGCCAGGTACAAGAAAATCGATTTCCATGCGCGAAGCCGCGTCTTCTCGCGAGGAATTGGAATAGAAGTAGAGCTTGTGCCCAGAGGACACGAGCATCTGGGCCACAATGTTTTCGATCAGCATGCCCTTGTTGATCTCAAGTTTTTCGAAAAGCAGCTTTGGATAGATCCCCTGTGAGACGATGATCTTTTCATCGAAAGCGTGACTGAGCAGAAGCCCTGTATCTGCCATATAGCATTTGAGTGTTGTGCGCTCACTGTTCAGATTCAGGCCTACATTGGGCTCGGTAGAATTGTAGCAGGTATTGACGACCATGGCGTCATCCAGCCAAAAAAGTGCATCCTGATAATTGCGAAAGCGCGCATTTTTTTCCAAAGAGGAAAATCGAAACTTTTTTTCATGCTTTTGCAGCTGCGAAGGAATTTCTTCAAAAATACGGCGCACTCTCGTCTCATATCCCGCTGCGTGCCTGGCTATGTCTGCACGGTAGAGTTCAAGGATGCTGCGCTTCACCCTGTCCGCACGGAAATAGTCTCTATGCCGGGCAAAATCGTCCACAACCTGAGGCATACCCCCCACAATCATGTACTGGCGAAAGAAGTTCATGGCCTTGCGATGCAGGGCTTGCCCAAGACCCTTTTTCTGTACGAAACGATCGTGCAGAAACGGCATGAGTGTTTCGTTCCCCAAAGCCCAGAGAAATTCTTCGAAATCCATGGGATGGAGCTTCACGTGCTCTTCCTCTGAGGGGATGACTATATCCTGTACGTTGCTCTTGATCGACATAAGAGAGCCTGTTTCCAGATAGTCGAAGCGTCCGTCCTCAACAAGGTACTTGATAGCTGCACGAGCCCGGGGAAAGCATTGTACCTCATCAAGGATGACAAGGCTTTCCCTGTTGTAAAGACGGACATTGTAGAGTGCAGACAGGGAGCTGAAAAAGGTCTCAAGGTCTTCGAGTCCTTCGTTGAAGAGCTCTCTGACTGCATTGCCAGCCTTGTTGAAGTCGATCAATAGATAGGATTTGTACTCCCTGCTGGCAAACTCGCGGGCAATATAGGTCTTGCCCACGCGTCGTGCCCCGTCGATAAGGAGGGCCGTGCGCCCGCCCTCCTCCTTCCATTGCTTCAGTCTCTGATAGATTTTTCGTTCCATTCTTCACTCAAATAAAAAAGTTAAAAAATTAAAGTATATTGTGATATTATGCTACACGTTTTCAAGATTTTTTTCAAGCTGATTTTACACGTTTTCAAGATTTTTTCCTGACAGGATTTGCACGTTTTCAAGATTTTTCCGTCCTGAACAGTCTGGCGCACTGTTGCCCGTCACCCGACTTTGGCGCTGACGTCTTCAGGTCAGCAATGTTCTCGAAAAAAATTTGACTCTTCGTGGCTTTCTGTGGGTCAATCAGACAGCTTGCGCCCCTGAGCTGATTTGCCCTGATGGGCCGGGATGCGGAATTCCAGAGGGACAAGAAAGCTAACCTGCAAATACAATTGATAAATTCTCTGGAAATATCGTTGCTCCGCAGACAGTGGCGGCAGACCTCAGAGATGCACACAGTACCAGGAAAGACGGCTCATGAGGGGGGATTGAGTCCCTACCCACGAATACCCCCGAAGAGCCCTATTTTTTCCCTGGCTAGTATAGCGTTCTCTAAGTTCGTTAATAGGCAAAGAAATTCCTACAATATGCTGGAAAATGGATTTTTCCCAATCCAGACTTGTTAACGAACTTCAAAAACAAAATACTAGGTTGTGTTGACAAATTAGGTGTCGCCCTGATCTGGCCTGATTTCAGGTGGGGTCATGGTGCGACAGTGAGCTCTAATGGTAGTCGGTGCGCCTCATTATATCGGCATATGGCGGTTTGCCACTGCCGGATTTTGATTTTGTCAACACACCCTAGTAATCCCGCTCCCGCAGCCCAGACGAGCATCACGTCCTTTGATCTGCCTCGGTGTCCCGTATGATGCCATGATGCCAAGCGAGCTCAGAGCCTGGAGAAGGGCAGGCCACGCTCAGGCGTCGGCCATTCAGACGTCGGCTCAGGCGTCGGCAATGACCCTCTGCCTGTCCGCGTCCAGGGCCGTTTCGCTCTGCCTGTCCCCGCGGGCACGGTCCGGAATGGCCGGGCCGCAGAAGCGGTGCACGCTGCTTCCGTCGGCGCAGACAAAGCCGTTGCGGCCGCCGCGCTTGACGGCATAGAGGGCCGAGTCCGCAGCGCGGAAGAGGTCCTGCAGATTGCAGCGGGCCCCCTTTGCCAGAGCGCCGCCAATGCTCAGGGTGACGGGCAGGGGGATGTCCTTGAGGGTAAAGCCTGCCGTGGTTGTGCAGAGCCTGCGCAGGCGGTTGCTCACACTGTCCACGGAGCGCACGTTTTTGAGCAGCACCAGAAATTCGTCCCCGCCCCAGCGGCAGACAATGTCGTCCTTGCGGAAGGTGGACTTCAGGGTGCGGGCCATGAAGACCAGCACGGCATCGCCGGTCTGATGGCCATAGTGATCGTTGAAGAACTTGAAGTTGTCCACGTCCAGGACAAGAAGCAGGCTCTGTTCGTCCTCAGCCTGCATGAGCAGGTGTCTCGCAATGTCCCGCTCCGCAGCCTGGCGGTTGGTAATGCCCGTGAGCGTATCAAGGGAGCTCTGTTCCAGGAGCTTTCTTGTGTGCATCTCCGTCTGCTGCAGATGGGTGATGTCCAGGGAGTAGCCCACCAGGTACTCCCGGCCCTCCTGACCGGGGAAGGCCATCTGATAGATGCAGAGGATGAAGTTGTGGCACTGCTCGCCCACCACAAAGGTATAGTGGGTACTGCAAAAGCCGTGACTGGCACGCACCGTGGCTAGCAGATGATCCAGTTCGAAGAAGCGCAGAAACTGCTCCCGCTCCTCGGGCACCACCAGGTTTTCGGCAAACCACTGTATCTGCTCCTCGTAGCTCTGGCAGTTGAGAATGCTGGTGTAGTGGGGCGTGCTGCAGATGCGGCGGCTCCGGACATCGAGAACGGTGAGGCTTGTATACATCTTTCGTATGTCCAGGGGCAGGGAGCTCCTGGGATCAAAGATGCTTATCTCGGGTGTGGTATACAGGGACACCGGATCGTTGAAATGCACGTCGTGGTAGGAGAGGACAATTTCCTGCCGCTCTTCTGTCCGGTAGAAAAAGCGCGCCTCGCCCCGGACAAAGCCTGCGTCTGCCGCCTTTCTGCGAAAAAGGACGCGGCAGGTGCTGCGCGTGCTGGCGGCAAGGGCTTTCTGCAGGGAGGGGAGCTCCATGACATTGAGAAAGTGCTGCCGGTCTTCGGGATAGATGATCTGTTCGTGGGCCGAGAGCAGGGCAGTTGTGTAGTCTCCGCTCTCGGGGAGAATGCTGAAGGCCTGGCTTGCGTGGCAGAGCTGGTAGTGCCCTGAGGCACAGTCAATGACAAGGGCGAGGTCACAATCGTGAAGCGCTATGGCCTGGAGAATGTCATTCTTTGGCAGCATAATCGGGAAAACGGGATTGCAAAAGAAGGTGGTACAGTGTCTGTACCTCTGGGGTGAAGGGAAAGACCCTTGTGATCGCAAGGCCCGGGCCGTCACAGCGGGCCGGGGCTTTCCTGCAGGATTGGACAGGGGACAAAAAGGGACTGTACAATGGACCGGAAGACGGTCTTTTCCCTGCACATATCGTGCGAATGAAGGCCTTGTGCGTGCTGGAGACCTGTGTATTGCCCGTCCATGGTCCGGGAGAACAGGACGCTTATGGAGGTGCGGTCGCCACATGCAGGCTGGCACGGCCCCTGGCAGGCAGGGAGCGCACCGCAGTGCACACATCATCCTTCTTTGAAAATTTTTTGAAAAAAGTCAACACCTGTTTGTCCACCCTGTTTTTGTAACACATCTGTTACACAAGGGGCGGCAGGGGCGCCTGGTACCGGGAACGGGCAGGCTCCCCAAAAGACGACAGGGCCCGGGAGATTGTCCCCCGGGCCCTGCCGTGGCTTTCAGTACGTTCTGCGGGCATGGACCTGGTCAGCGTTTCAGGCGCCTTCGGGGCCTGCCGCTTCCCTGGTCTTGCGCCGTTCGTTCTGCTGTTCCTTTCTCCTGCGCCGTATATGCCAGCGCTTCGGATCAAAGAGGCGGCTTACGAAGACAAAGAAGACAGGGATGAAGAAGACGCCAAGGGCCGTGGCCAGGAAGGTGCCGCCAATGATGCCCGTGCCGATGGCGTGCTGGCTGTTGGCGCCGGCGCCATGGCTCACGGCCAGGGGGAAGACGCCCAGCAGGAAGGCCAGGGAGGTCATGACAATGGGCCGCAGACGCATGGTGGCCGCTTCCACGGCGGCCTCCACCAGGTTCTTGCCGCTCTCGTGCAGGGCCTTGGCAAATTCCACGATGAGGATGGCGTTCTTGGCCGAGAGGCCGATGACGGCCAGGATGCCCACCTGGAAGTAGATGTCGTTGTGCAGGCCGCGCAGGGTGGAGAGCCCCATGGCCCCCAGCACGCCGATGGGCACCACCAGGATGACGGCAAAGGGAATGGTCCAGCTCTCGTAGAGGGCGGCCAGGCAGAGGAAGACCACCAGGATGGACAGGGCATAGAGGTAGACGGTCTGGGAGCCGGAGCGCACTTCCTCGAAGCTTAAGCCCGACCAGGAATAGCCGATGCCGTGGGGCAGATCCTCGCGGATGATGCGCACAAGCTCGTTCATGGCGTCGCCAGAGCTGACGCCCGGAGCCGGCGAGGCCTCG
>DXHV01000005.1 GCA_019113165.1 Candidatus Desulfovibrio intestinipullorum | reverse complement strand
TGCTCCCAACCTAATTAGGTTGGCATATACTATCTCAAAAAAGCACTTTTGTCTACAAAAAAAGTGGCTTAATCAAAAAACTTAAGCCACTTTCTTAGGAAAATATGCAACCCTAGTTTGAAGAGTTACAGTTTGATCACGATATCCAGGACCTGGCGATCCAGATTCAGATCGGCCGAGACAGCCGCATCCTCTTTTGTGGCGGCCTTCAGGCTGTCCTCCAGCTGCTGCACCCTGTCCTTGCACAGCCGTGACAGGGGAACCTGTCGGGAATAGAGGAGGGCGGCATCAAGCTTCGGCGTGGCTGTGCCTGCCTTCCTGCGTGTTTTGGAACTGGCTGCCCTGATTGTCTTGGTTGTCTTCCTGGCCATGGGCTCTCCTTGCAGCTGGCGGGTTCGGAAAGAACTGTCGGGAAATTGTGTCCTGCCTGCGCCCTGTGCCCGATACGCGCAGGGCAGGGGACGGGTCCTGTGCTCCTCATGCAGGGGGGATGTCCGGTACAGGCCTGGCCGCACGCGGAAGGGAGCAGGCAGCACCGGATCGGCCTGTCCTGTTTGGGAGGGCCGTCCTGTCCCCCTGGTCCCTGGTCTCTGGTCCTGCAGCGCTTTTCGGACTGTCCCGAGAAGAGCGGCAGGGCCAGGAGGCTCGGGCAGGCCTGTTTGTTGTCAGGCCTTTACATGAAGTCTTCCAGGGATTTGCCCTCTTCCCTGAGCCTGGGCAGGTTGTCCAGCTCCGGCTGAACGAGACTGGCCAGCAGCTCCGCCTTGGGTTCGCCGAGAAGGCCTGCGGAATGGAAGGAGGAGGTGGCCACGTGGGCTGCGTACTCGCTTTGGTACATGCGATCTCCGGTCTTGCGACCGACAAGGACGCTGTAGTGCCTGCAGACCTCGTTCAGGCCGGGATTGTCCGCGTGCAGGCATGCCACGCAGCCGATGAGGAAGTGGGCCGAGGCGTCGGCATGGGAGCGGGCCCATATGATGGCCTTGCCAAGGTCGGCTCCGAGCTCCTTCTGCCGTTTCGCGGGCGCAGGTTCCAGGGCTTCGAGCAGGACGAGGGCGGCAAAGCCGAGGCAGTCGTCATCACTGGCAGCCATGCCCAGCAGTTCCCGTATCCAGGCCCTGTCGGCATGGTCGTCTCCGGGAATGCCCCTGATCCAGCCAAGCAGGCGCAGGGCTTCCAGGGCCATGGCCCGCGGATGCCTGATGGCCAGGCCGGTCTTCAGCTGTTTCAGACCGGCCTCGATGTTCTGCCGGACCCCGTACAGGCCGCGCAGGGCGGCATCGGTCAGCCAGCCCAGGGCCGCGGGATTGCCCTGTGTCACGGCCGTGAGGATGTTGTCCAGGGCGCGCTGCACAAAGTCCTGTCCATGCTGGCCGGGATAGTTGAGCATGGTCTGGCCCCGCGTGAAGAGGACCAGGGGATCCTTGTCCAGGCGTGCGTCGTCCAGCAGCGTTTCGTCCGGGTAGCCCCTCTCCACGACATCGTCATCCCAGATGATCTCGGCGCGCAGGGTCCGGCAGAGATAGTGCGAGAATCCTCCGAGGGCTGCCGAGAGGAGCAGGTCGTCGCTCTGCTCCGCCAGTTCGTCCGGCACGTTCACCGGACGGAGCAGACTGCCGAGCACACCACTGAGCTCGGTGGCAGACACAAGGTCGGAAGCGCGCTCCGCCATGACCCTGGCAATGGCCATGTGCGCAGGTCCCGTGTAGGCAGGACCGAAAAAGCCGGCCCGTACGGAGCGGACGAGGCCAATGGCGTTGCCGTGCTCTGCAGCCATGTCGTACCAGTAGTGGACCTTCTTGTCCCTGTACCTGGCATCCGGGGCCAGCAGGATGGTATCGTAATAGTTTCCGAGCGTCAGCATGGCAAGCTCAAGACCCTGCCTGGCCAGATCCTGCACAAGGCGCAGGGTCTTTTGCTCAAAGGACCGGACGACCTCGTTCTCCCGGCGCATCTTGCAGACGATGCAAAGCAGCTCCAGGGCGCCCCAGCAGTGGCTGAGGGCAAGCTCCCAGAGCCGGTCCAGGCGGGCCTGCAGCTCGTCAGCCGGCAGGGGCACTGGCTTCACCAGGATCTCTCCGTCCTTCAGCAGGGCCGGCGGCTCTCCGGCCTCCAGGGCCCTGGCAAGCCACTGATCGGCGGCCGCACTGTCTCCCAGGTGCTCGTGCACGACATGCAGCTCGAAGTACGCAGGGGAGTAGCCTCGTTCTGCGGCTTTGCCGAGAAAGGCTGCGGCCTGCTGCAGCTTGTCCCTTTCGGCCTTCTTCCCGTCCCCGTCCGTGCTCCGGGTGCCTGGGGAGAGGACGTCCTTCAGCAGGGAGGCGCCCAGGATATAGTTCGCAAGCACGGATCCTTCCCGGGCCAGGGACGCAAGCTCGATCTCGGAGCGACGCCACTCCCTGCGGAGCTCGTCGGCACGCTGCGCCTTTTTTTCTTCCGCTGCCTTGTCCCCGTCCCCGGACTTCATGAGGCTCTGGATTTCCTCTCCCAGGGCCTGCAACCTGTGCGCATGCTCCAGGACCTGGCGCTCCTGATCCAGCTCGGCCGCCAGGCCGGCCGGGACAGCAGCATTCTCTTCCGTGGCGGCCTTCAGCCTGTCCTCCAGCTGCTGCACCCGGATCTCGCACAGCTGTGCCAGGGGGTACTGCGTCATGAAGAGGAGGGCGGCATCAAGCTTCGGCGTGGCTGTGCCTGTTTTCTTTCGCGTTTTGGAACTGGTTGTTCCGGTTGTCTTCCTGGCCATGAGATCTCCTTGAGAATCGGGTGAATCGGAAAGGACGTTCCTGTCCTTGCCTGCTCCCTGCGTCCGCTACGCGCAGGGCAGGGGATTTTTTTGCCTGGCAGGCCTTACATGAAGTCTTCCAGGGAGGCTGTGCCCTGTTCCCTGAGGCGCGCCAGATTGCCGGAATCCGGATGCACAAGTCTGGTCAGCTTCAGGGCGGAGAGTTCCCCGAGAAGGCTTGCGGCATGGAAGGTGGTGCATGCCAGATGGGCCGTGTACTCGCTCCTGCACCAGGGTTCTCCTGACTTGCGGCTGAGCAGGGCGCCATAGTGCCTGCAGACCGCGTTCAGGCCGGGATCATCCAGGTGCAGGCTTGCCACGCAGCCGACCAGATAGAGCGCCGAGGCGTCTGCCCGCGTCTGGGCCCACAGGATGGCCTTGTGAAGGTCGGCAGCAATCGCCCTCTGTCTCTGGGGAGAGGCAGGTTCCAGGGCTTCGAGCAGGACGAGGGCGACAAAGCCGAGACAGTCGTCGGCACTGGCTGCCATGCCCAGCAGTTCCCGTATCCAGGCCCTGTCGGCCTGCTCCTCTGCAGGAATGCCCCTGATCCAGCCAAGCAGACGCAGGGCTTCCAGGGCCATGGCTCGCGGAAGCCCGTTTGCAAGGCCTTCCTGCAGATGCCTGAGACCGAAGGCAATGTTCTGCCTGAGGCCGTACAGGCCGCGCAGGGCGGCATCAGTGAGCCAGCCCGCGGCCTCCGGCACGCCCTGTGCGGCGGCAGCAAGGACGTCCCTTCTGGCGCACGCAAACTCCTCCTCGCTGTCCTGATAGTTGAAGAGGGTCTGGCCCCGCGTGAAGAGCACCTGGGGATCCTGGTCCAGTCGTGCGTCATCGAGCAGCGTGTGCCCGGGATAGCCCTTGTCCTCTTCCTCGTTGTCCCAGACGATTTCGGCGCGCAGGGCCCGGCAGAGGTCGTGCTGGTTCCCGGCCAGGGCGGCCTCGAGAAGCAGTTCCTCGCTCTCCCTGGCCGCTCTTTCCCTGGCCGCTCCGCTGCAGCTGTCCGGCAGGTTGATCGGACGGAGCAGACGGCCGAGCACACCCTTGAGCTGGGCAGCGGCGGCCTCGTCGGGAGCCTGTACTGCCCTGACCCTGGCTGCGGCCTTCTGTGCGGAGCCCATGTAGATCGGTCCGAAAAAGCCGGATCTGATGGAGAGGATGAGGCCCTGGATGCTGCCCTGTGCGGCCGCCATGTCGTACCAGTGGTGCACCCTCCTGTCCCTGTGCACAACGTCCGGGGCCAGCAGGATGGTGTCGTAATAGTGCCCAAGGGCCAGCATGGCAGGCACAAAGCCCTGCCTGGCCAGATCCTGCACAAGGCGCAGGGTCTTTTGCTCAAAGGACCGGACGATCTCGTTCTCCCGGCGCATCTTGCAGACCTGGCAGAGCAGGTCCAGGGCCTCCCAGCAGTGGCCGAGGGCCAGATCATAGAGCCGGTCCAGGCGGGCCTGCATGTCTTTGGCCGGCAGGGGCCTGGGCGCGAGCAGGATCCGGCCGTCATCCAGCAGGGCCGGCGGATCCCCGGCCTCCAGGGCCCTGGCAAACCACAGCTCTGCGGCCGCCCTGTCCCCAAGCTCGTCCAGCACGAAGGAGAGCTCGGAGCAGGCAGGCGCGAAGCCGCGTTCGGCGGCAAGGGTGAGCGCCGCCCTGACCTGCTGCAGCGCGTCCTTGCGAGCCTCTTCGTCGTCCTCAGGGTTGTTTTCAGGGGCACCCGGCAGGACGGCCTGCAGCAGCATGCAGCCCCGGACATAGTTCGCAAGCACCGACCCCTGCCGTGCCAGAGCCTCCAGCTGTTCCTGGGCCTCCGGCTGTTTCAGGGGGCGATGGCTGTCGCCTTCCCGCCTGGCCCTGTCTCCTGGCCTGACCTCCTGAAGGAGGGCATCGTCCGGGGCGCTGTCCCCTTTCACCAGTGCCAGCACCTCGCGTTCCAGAGCAAGTTCGGTCGCAACAGCGGCCGCGTCGCCAGACCCGGCGCCTGCCAGCTGCTTCTCCAGCTGCTGCACCCAGGCTCCGCACAGCTGTGCCAGGGGGTACTGGCTCATGAAGAGGCGGGAAGCCTCAAGCACCGGTGCGGCTGCGGCTGTGGCTGCACTGGCCTTCCTTCGTGAACTGGCCCGGCCTGTCCGACCTGCCCTGGTTGTCTTTCTGGCCATGAGATCTCCTTGGAGAATCGGATGAATCGGAAAGGACGTTCCTGTCCTTGCCTGCACGCAGGCCCCAGGGACGATCCCTAGTGTTTAATTTTATTAGTCCACATACTGCTATCGATTGATAATCACTGTATTTTCAGACGCATGTAGCATGATGGATTTTTGTAATTAGACACTAGGGACGGTCCAGGGTATAGGTCCCCTTGGCATGGAGGCGCAGAGAGCCTGTCTCTGGGAAGTGCATGCCTGCCACCAGCACCTTCGTGTTGGCCAGGCGCCTGAAGGTCGCCAGCCGGGAGGCAATGGCCGCTTCCTGGTCCATGTCATAGGCCGTGCAGGCCCTTGGGAAGCGCAGCTGCACAGCCTGGATGTGCATAATATCGCCAAGGATGGAAAACTGCTTGCCTGCGGACAGCAGATCAAACACCGTGTGGCCCGGGGTGTGGCCGTGGGCGTCCACTGCCGTGCAGCCGGGCAGGACAATGTCGCCCCAGTTGAAGAGGACGGGGGTGTAGTGGGAGAGCTTCTCCTTCACCAGGGCCACCTTGTCGGCAGGACGCTTCACCGTGCCGGCCATCCAGGCCTCGTACTCGGGACGGGCAATGTGCAGGGTGGCATTGGGATAGGTGGCTCTGCCTTCGATGGCCAGGCCGCAGGCATGGTCGGCATCAAGATGGGTCATGAGGATGTCCGTGACGGCTTCGGGCGCAATGCCGAGCTGCTTGAGCACCTGCAGGGTGACCCCTTTGGGACCGTTGCTGCCCCAGCCCGTGTCCACCAGGACGTTTTTGCCGTTCCACTGCAGAAGGTAGGTCTTGACTACGCCGGCAAAGGAGGCCTGCGGCAGGTTCAGGCGAAATTCCGGGTTCAGCAGGGTGGTCTCGAAGGTCGTGGCCGCATCGACAATGCCGTAGACCTTGATGGAGCCGACAGTGAAGGTTTCCACATGGCCTGGCTGCATGCTGGCGGGCCGTTTCTGGGCAGCACTGGCCGCAGCAGCGGGAGCAGCGAGGCAGAGGCCCAGCACAAGCAGGCCAAGGAGAGACAGGCCACGGGTTGTCAGGGCGGAGAGGCGGAAGGATGTCGGAAGGGTGAATGCGCGCATGAAAGGACTCCTTCTGGAAAGGGGTGCCTGGGGGGGCAATGGGAACAGAGGGGACGGGAGAGTCTGTCCTGCACTCGACAGCACAAAATCAGGCAAACAAACGGGCAGGGGCCGGTCAGGGAGCAGGCACGGGTCAGGCAAAGAGCTCCGTGGACAGGTAGCGCTCGCCCGTGTCGCAGACAAAGGTGACAATGGTCTTGCCGGCAAAGTCCGGCCTGGCTGCAAGCTGCAGGGCGGCGCAGACATTGGCGCCGGTGGACATGCCGGCACTGATGCCTTCCTCGGCCAGCAGGGTGCGGGCCGTGGCAATGGCCGAGGCTGTGGGAATGCAGACGATTTCGTCAATGAAGCGGCGGTCCACCACCTCGGGCACAAAGCCTGCGCCTATGCCCTGTATACCGTGGGGACCAGGGGCCTTTCCGCTGAGCACGGCCGATTCGGCAGGCTCCACGGCCACAAGGTGCATCCGGGGCAGGCGCTCCTTCAGAAAGCGGCCCGTGCCCATGAGCGTGGAGCCGGAGCCCACGCCGGCCACCAGGGCATGCACTTCACCGCCGGTGTCGGCAAGGATTTCCGGACCTGTGCCGATGTAGTGGGCCTCGGGCGTCCTTGGATTGGAGAACTGGCCCACAAGAAAGCCGTCTCGCTCCTTCGCAAGCTCCGAGGCCTTGTCCACGGCACCCTTCATGCCAAGCTCTGCCTTCGTGAGCACGACCTCTGCCCCAAAGGCCGCCATGAGCTTGCGGCGCTCCACGCTCATGGACTCGGGCATGGTGAGCACGGTCCTGAGGCCCAGGGCCCTGGCAGCCAGGGCCAGGCCTATGCCCATGTTGCCGCTGGTCGCTTCCAGGATGGTGCCGCCGGGCGGCACCGTGCCTTCGGCCAGGGCCACGCGCAGAAGATGCAGGGCCACGCGGTCCTTGATGGAGCCGCCGGGATTGCGGTTTTCCAGCTTGAGCAGCACGGTGCCGGGCAGGCCTTTGCCAAGGCGGGCAGGGCGCAGCAGCGGGGTATGGCCTATGGCCTCGAGAACGGACGAAAGCATGGCAGGAACTCCTTCAATTTGAGACGTTGCTTGTGTCTGTTTCCCTGTGGCAGCGCATCCTGAACGTGTTCAGGGAGCTGCCTGCAGGGCAAGCGGCAGGCAGGAGCACAATGGGGCAGAACAAGGGCGTGCAGCCCGGAATGGCGTGCAGAAAGGGGATGCTCGGGGAGGGGCGCACAGGGCCATCCTCAGGGCGTCCACTGGCGTCGTCAGGCGTCGTCAGGCTTCTCTGGGGGGCTTCCCCTGCTGGCATCCTGGCACGGGCTGCTCGCAAAAGCGCAGCTCTGGCCCCTTGTGCAGGCAGATGAGGGCTGCCTCCGAAGGGACGCCCAGGCGCATGGCAAAGCCCGACCACAGGGCAGCGCCGCTGGTCACGTAGAGGGGCATGCCCTGGGGCGTGTACCAGCCGCGCACAAAGCCTGCATTGGCCCGGGCTATGACCTGGGAGAGGCCCAGGCACTGGCCGCCGTGGGTGTGCCCGGAGAGCTGGAGCTGGGCGCCTGTGCGGGCATTGCCGGCAGCAGCGCCAGGCTTGTGATCGAGGAGCACCCTGAAGGTGCGCTCCCTGTCTCTGGGCGCCTTCGCAAAGGCAGAGGTGGCCGACGTGCGCACGCCGCCCACAGGATCGTCCAGGCCGCCCAGCACAAGGCTGGCTCTGTTTTTCACGGGCAGGACCACATGCTCGTTGTGCAGGAAACGGATGCCCTGTTCCTTCCACAGGCGCATCCACCGGCTGTAGCTGCTGTAATACTCGTGATTGCCCGTACAGGCAAAGGTGCCGAAGCGGCTGCGCAGGCCGGCAAGCTCTCTGGCAAGGCTCCCTCTCGGGGTTGCATCGGCGCATCGCCAGGCAGGACTGCCGTCGGCCAGGTCCCCGCTCAGGCAGACAAGATCGGGCTCTGCCTCATTGATGGAGCGGACCAGGCGGGCCAGGCTGGCCCGGCGCGAAAGGGGGCCAAGGTGCAGGTCGGCCAGGTGCACAAGGCGCAGGCCGTCCAGCTCGTCCGGCAGCTCCGGCACAAAGAGGTCCCAGGGATGCAGGGCGGGCACGGCAATGGCCGAGGAGACGCCAAGGCCCGAGACCAGGGCGCCGGCCGGCACAAAAAGGCCCATGCTGCAGGCAGCAGACCCTGCCAGAAAGCGCCGCCTGGTCAGGACGGGCCTGCCGGCAGGAGCAGAAGAGGCCGGTGCGGGCGGGACAGTGTCGACCTTGCGGCTGGAAGCCTCGGGGCCGGCAGCCTGTCTGTCATCCTGTCTGTCATCCTGTGTACTGGGGGCCTGTCGGGAAGGGCCTTTTCCGGCAAGAAAGCGGGCCAGACGCACAAGAACCCTGCCTGTATCCCAGAGGAGCGAGGCCAGGAAGACAAGGATCATGGCCATGAAGGCCCAGATCTGCAGCTGCAGGATCCAGGCCGGCACATCGGGGCCGGCAATGGAGCCAAAGAGGGTGTGCTGTATGTTGTATATCTGCGAGATGACCAGGGGCAGGAGCATGAGCGGCACGCGGAGCACGAGGGGCAGACCGGTGCGCCAGGCCTTGAAGGCGAGCCAGAGGCCGGGGATGATGGGAAGAAGAAGCAGGGCAGGCATGGGAAGAGGTGGTATCCTTGTGAAAACAGAAGGGAAATGTCACAGGAGAAGCTCAGGGAATTGTGCGGAAAAGTGGCAGCTTGTGCAAGCGAAAAAATGGTGTTTGCACCAGGGCTGAGCCGCCTGGGCCGGCTCCCTGCCCCGCGCTTTTTCGGGCTCTTTCCCAGACGCTCCCTGCCCCGCCTGTCCCCCGCCTCTGCAGGGATCAGGGATGCACCCTGTACCTGGCAAGCAGGGATTCGGCCCGGCCGGCTTCTTCGGGATCGCGCATGCCCCTGCCTGTATCAAGGCCCCGCAGACGCTCCATGTCCCCCTCGTCGAGGCAGAAGTCGAAGAGCCGGAGGTTGCTGGCAATATGGGCCGGACTGGTGGACTTGGGCAGGACGATGCAGCCTTCCTGCAGCTCGAAGCGCAGGATGAGACGGCAGGGGTCGCAGTGGTATTTGCCAGCCAGGGCCGTGACAAGGGGATGGGCGAGCAGGGCCGAATTTCCGTGACCAAGGGGCGACCAGGCGGCAAGCGCCACCCTGTCCCGGGCCAGCAGGGCCCGCAGCTCCCGCTGCTGGAAGAAGGGGTGGAACTCGACCTGATTGAGGCAGGGCAGGGTGGCAAAGTGCGGCACATGCCGCTTCCAGAAATTCGGGGTAAAGTTGCTGACGCCAATGGATTTGACAAGGCCTTCGTCGCGGGCCTCTTCCAGGGCCTTCCAGGCGCCCTGCACGTCGAAGTAGGGCTGATGGAGCAGGTAGAGGTCCAGGCAGTCCAGGCCAAGGTTGTCCAGGGAAGCTCGTATGCCGGCCCGGGCCGCCTCGTAGCCGTAGTCCTGAATCCAGAGCTTGCTCGTTACAAAGACCTCGTCCCTGGGAAGGCCGCTTTCCCGCAGGGCCTGCCCCACCTCGGCCTCGTTCAGATAGGCTGCTGCCGTGTCGATGTGCCGGTAGCCTGCCTGCAGGGCACAGAGGACGGCCTTGAAGGTGGATCCGTCGGCAGGAACCTGGAAGACGCCAAAGCCCACGCTGGGGATGGAGTGACCGTCGTTGAGAAGAATGCTCTGCATGGTACGTTCCGTGTCCCCGGCACGAGCCGGAGGGCACATGCCTCCCTTGATAATGAAGTGCCTGTTCATGCGTCTTTGCAGGACGTTTGCAAGGTGCCGCGACGCCTGAGAGGTTGCCTGCCAGCATACTGCATCGGAGCCTGGCAGAAAAGCAGCCGGGCAGGGCTGATCTGTGCTGTCCCGGGCCGTTCCCGGGGCCCCCGGGTACTCCTGGAGACGGGCACAAAAAGAGCGGACGGCACAAGAATGACGGCAGGGAAAGGGGCCGTGCGTACAAGCCCGGGGACCATGCCTGCAGAGGCCGGAAAAAGGGCGCAAAAAAAGGGTGACACTTTCCCGAAAGGAAAAGTCTCACCCTGAGTGATTTCCATGAGCAAAAGGCGGGGGTATGTCCCCCTGGCTGCCACAGGGTTTCCTTGCCGGAAACTATCCCTGGTTGGCCTTTCTCATCTTCTTGAGAAGACGCTTTCTGGCTGCAGCCTTCTTCTTCTTGCGCTGGACGCTGGGCTTTTCATAATGCTCGCGCTTTCTCATTTCGGAAAGAATGCCAGCCTTTTCGACCTGCTTCTTGAAACGACGCAGAGCGAGATCAAAGTTGTCGTCATCGAGAAAAACTCCGGGCATGAAAATCACCTCCTTCCGTGCCGTTGTCGGCTGCTGCCGCGATGAGCCTGTGCCTGAGGGGCAGGGCTCATGGGGACGCACGGGGTCCAATGCCTGAGAGCAGAGCCTTGTACAGAAAAGGCCCAAAGCCGTCAAGAAAAGCGTCCTTGCGGCTGCACATGGTCCCGTCTCCGAGGGACAGGCGTTCGGACCTGCTTGCGACAGGAGCATGGGCAGGGGGCCTTTGCGAGAGGCACAAAAAAAATCCGCACAACTGCAACGTTGCCGGATCTCTTCTGTCACTCAGGCAAAGTACATACTCTGCATGGTGTCGAGGGCGGGACTTGAACCCGCACGGCATAGCCACTGCCCCCTCAAGACAGCGTGTCTACCAGTTCCACCACCTCGACAACGAAAAGAATGTATACAGTGCGCTTCGAAAAAAGGCAAGCAAAAAGTGCGAATTTCTGAAAAATATTTTTTTGGCAGGCAATCCTGAGTGGTTGGAGACGGGTTGGAGTACCGTCCCGTGTGTCCTTTGCCTGCCCCTTTGGGCAGGCCGGGGGGAACAATGACGGGCAGAGACCTTAGAAGCAGTGAATGTCCTCGCCCTGGGGATAGCTGAAGCCGTACCCCATTCCGTAGAGCGAGGGCATGAACGAGAAAAAGCGCCTGATCATGTCGGGCGCAAGCGCTCCCTGCGGATCGTATTCGGCCCGCAGATGCCGGGCAAGGTCCTGCAGCAGGGCATGGTTGCGGTCGGCATTCTCTTCGAAGATTTTGTTGCCCTCCTCGTAGCTGAGGGTGAGCAGGTTCGTGCTCCCGTCGATGGTGGTCAGCTGGGCATTGAGCATGGCGTAGAGGCTTTCGATATCCCACTTGAGCCTGGTCACGCCGTACAGTTCCCTGGGTACGTTGTTTTTGATCCCGGCAATGGTGGACTTGTTGCGCATGGTGAGTCTGAGGATGCGGGAAAATCGGCCCCATTTGGGACGGGAGGCCAGGGAAAAGGAAGCATGGTGGGCGAAGAAGGCGACATCCAGGGGATTGGTGGCAGGATTGCTGTCCCGCGCCCGGGTGAGATCGAAGCCGTCCTCTATGGCCTCCCCGGCTGCCCGCTCGAAAATGTCCCTTGCCTCCCTGTACACATCCTGAGCCGGATTGGAGAAGAGGAGCACGGAGGACACCTTTGCCTTTGTGAGAAGGCGCAGCTGGTCATCCGTCAGTTGCGAGGCTTCGGCAAGCACAACGCCCTTTGGGGGGAGCACAAGCTGTCCGAGCACATCGCTGCCCGTGAAGGCAGGATCGCCCTGCTCCGTCCTGCTGGCATAGCAGATGGCGTCATCCTCGTTCCAGGGGTAGCCCAGCCAGAGCTCCTGAAGCCAGGCGTTGTCTTCCAGGCGATCGCCGTTGAAGGCCCGGGTGCAGGGCAGGGAGCAGTGCAGCACGCGCTCGGCACAGGCCAGAAGGAGCCTGTGCCAGGCCTGGGGTTTCAGGGACCAGAGGGCAAAATCCATGAGATCCTGGTAGGGCACGTCCTGCGCCAGGGGAATGTAGGGCCGCAGCAGGTTCTTGTGCCCAAAGCAGTAGTCGGCAAGCTCGTTTCTGTCGTCCACCCGGCCAAGGGTGGCCACCAGGGCGCAGAAGACAATTTCCAGTGCCCGGTAGCGTCGCAGGTAGATGATGTGGTTCCTGTCTTCCTCTTCCGGTATGTCTTTCTGTATTTCTTTCTGTGTCATGGAGGGCCTCCCTCTTTGTCCCTTCAGGGGAACAGGGGCGTTTTCTCAAAAGGGCACGAGAAGGCTTCCCTGTCTGCAGGGGAGCTGTGACGTGGCGTGGTGGTGGTTGGTGGTGGCGGGATGTGTCAGAAGCTGATGAGATCCTCGCCCTGGGAAAAGTCCATCCTGGGCAGTCTGAGGTTGCCTCCTGTCCTGGCGGCACGGTCCTTCAGACAGGGCAAAAGATGGTTCAGAAGATTGTCCAGAGCCCTCTTGTTGAGCTTCGGGCCCCTGAAGCCGGCCTTTTTGCTCAAAAGGTCAGCCTCTTTTGCAAAGGCTGCGCAATTGGCTTCAAAAACGGGCCTTGTGCGGAACTTCTCGTTGTCCGCGTGGTAGAGCACCGTGAGCAGATGGTCCATGCCGGGACTTGTGTACACGTGGACGTCCACCTGGTCGGCCAGTATGGAGGGCTGGCAGGACAGCCAGGAGAGTCCGTAGATGCGCTCGCACTTCCTTTTGTAGCGCCTTGGGGGATCCATGCTCAGAATCATGCTGCAGGACGGCAGCTGCGGATCGGTACTTAAGGTGAAGGTGCCGTCGTAGGCATCAAACAGGGGAGTGCCTGCACGGGGCTCGCTGGCGGAACGGATCTCCTTTATCCTGGCGGCAAGTTCCCTGTACTCGGGCGCGTTCTCGTCGGAGAAGAGAAAGATGGTATTTCTTCCGTCGCCAAGAAAGATATTCAGGCTGTCCCCGGAAAAGTCGGAGACATCCACAATGATGGTGCCGGCACCAACGGCAGCAATGCATGTGAGCAGATCCTCCGGGGCAGGGCGTGTGGTGGCGTTCTGCTCCCTGGCCAGTGTGCCTCCCAGCCAGATCCCGTTGCGGAGCTCCCTGAACCAGAGATCCTCGAGGGCCTGGGCCTCGTCGCGCACGGCAAGACCCGTGCTCTCGGGCAGTTCCTCCAGGGGTGTCTTGAGCAGCTGGGCCAGCACGACGGACAGAAGTGCCTGCCAGGTCGGCCAGTCCAGAATTTCCAGGGCCGCCTGCAGGGTGGCGCTCTCTATGCGTCCCTGCTGGAAGGGAAGGTAGGAGCGCAGCAGGTTGAGCTTGTCGCGCGAGAAGGCTTCGATTTTCTCCGGGGTGCTGCACTTCATGACGTGGCCTGTCAGGGTGCAGAAGGCCAGTTCCCGAAGCGTTCTGTAGTACCGGCAGTCCGTCTGGACCGGCCCGTCGTCCGGATCCAGATCCCTGAGAAGGGAGAGCACCTCGTCAAACGTCACAAAATTGATCCTGCTTCTGCCCTTCATGATGCCTCCTCATGCCTCCTCCCGAACGTTGTCGTCTGCCGAATTCTCTGAACACCGGCATGGTATCCGTCTGTCCGGGGCAGGGCAAGAGGGGGACAGGCTTCCAGTCCGGGCCTTTTGTCTGCTTGCGCTTGCGGCCCATGCAGGCTATCTATCAGCCTGCATGGAACGCTTTTTCTCAGTCCTGCCTTGTTCGCAGGCAGGCGTATCGGAACGTGTTTCCGCATGGAGGCTGGGGGCAGGATCTGCCCCTCGCGCACCCTTTTTTCGGCCCCGTATCCTGTGCCCCGGGACGACCCCGGAATGCGTCCATTGCCAGGGCATCGCCTCCGTCGCGTTCGCCGGGGGACCGGGACAGCCGGGAGGAATCAAAGAGCATGGAAGACTTCTTTCAGCATTTTCTGCGCCAGTCCGGGCCAGTCCTGTGTCTGGACATAGGAAGCGGCACCCAGGACGCCCTCCTGGCCAGGCCCAACCTGGAAGTGGAGAACTGGCCGCACTTCGTGCTGCCCTCTCCGGCCCGAATCATAGCCCAGCGCCTGCGGGAACTGGCCCTGCTCAAGCGCGACGTGTGGCTGTGCGGCCGCAACATGGGCGGAGGCTTTCTTCCCGCAGTCCGGGCCTGCCTCGAGAGCGGCCGCAGGGTCTATGCCACTCGGGCGGCCTCGGCGGCCCTGAACAATGACCCCGAGCGCGTGCAGGCCCTGGGCGTTGTCCTGGCCGAGGAGCGCCCGGCCGGTACCGTGCCCGTGCATCTGGCCGACTACAGTGCCCATGCCTGGAGTACCCTCCTGCGTGCCGCAGGCCTGCCCGTGCCGCACCTTGTGCTGGCCTCGGCCCAGGACCACGGCTATCAGGGCGGGGGCCACGGCAACCGCACAGTGCGCATGAACCGCTTTGCCAGCATGCTGGCCGCCAACCCGGACCCCGTGTCCTGGGTGTTCCGGCAGCCGCCGGCCGAGATGACCCGCCTGCAGACCCTGCACGAGTCCACGGGCGGACCAGTGGCCGATTCGGCCACGGCCATGGTGCTGGGCGCCATGGTGGACGACACCGTGCGCAAGCGCAGCTTCAGGCAGGGCGTCACCCTGGTGAACGTGGGCAACGGCCACATCTTTGCCGCTCTCCTCTACAGGGGGCTTGTGCGCGGCATCTACGAGCACCACACGGGCATGCGCACCCGCGACGAGCTTCTGGCCGACTTAAGGGAATTTCGGCGCTGCTTCCTGCCCACGGAAGTGGTGCAGGCGAGCGGCGGCCACGGCACGGCCTACGGTCCCCTGTGCGAGGAGGCCGGAGGCTACGAGCCCACCTTTGTCTGCGGCCCGCAGCGGGCCCTGCTCTCGGGCTACGGCCAGCCCATTGCGCCCTTCGGCTCCATGATGCTGGCAGGCGCCCTGGGTCTGCTCTGGGGCTGTGCCTCGATCTGCAGCGCCGGGCAGCCGGCAGGCACGCAGCCCGACAAGGCATAGGGATTTTTTCATACGGCTTTTTTTCTTGGCTCTTTTCCGATGGAAGGCATCGGGGGCTCCAGAGATTCCTTCGGACCCCTGGCATGTTCCTTTGGGAAGAGCATTATTTGCTTGTGAGGATGAGAGACGATGCATCAGGATGCATATGATCCGGCGGAATTCTGGAGCCGGGATCAGATTGAGGCTACGCAGCTGACACGACTGAAGAACGTGGTGGCACGTGTCTACAAGAAGAACGCGTTTTACAGAAAGCGTCTGGACGAGGCCGGAGTGAGCCCGGAGAGCATCCGTTCCCTGGACGACATCGAGCGCATTCCCTTCACCACCAAGGACGATCTGCGCTCGCAGTATCCCCTGGGACTTGTCATCGTGCCCGAGGAGGAGCTCGTGCGCCTGCACTGCTCCAGCGGGACTACCGGCACGCCCGTGGCCATTGCCCACACGCAGAACGATCTGAACACCTGGGCCGACCTCATGGCCCGCTGCCTGCACATGGTCGGCGTGCGCAGGGAGGACGTGTTCCAGAACATGTCCGGCTACGGCCTGTTCACGGGCGGCCTTGGCATCCACTCCGGCGCCGAGCGCCTGGGCTGCATGACCATTCCCGCAGGTCCCGGCAACACGGCCCGCCAGATCAAGCTCGTGAAGGACTTCCATACCACGGTGGCGCACATCCTGCCCTCCTATGCCCTTATCCTGGGCGAGCGCATCAGGGAGATGGGCGAGAATCCGGCCGATCTGCCCCTGCGCATTGCGGTGGTGGGCGCAGAGCCCTATACCGCGGCCTTCAGGCAGCGCATCGAGGATCTGTTCAACATGAAGGTCTACAATTCCTACGGCCTCTCGGAAATGAACGGACCCGGCGTGGCCTTCGAGTGCCAGGAACAGAACGGCCTGCACATCTGGGAAGACGCCTATTTTGCGGAAATCGTGGATCCCGAGACCGGCAGGCACGTGGCCCCCGGCGAAGTGGGCGAGCTGGTCATGACCACCCTGGTCCGGGAAGGCATGCCCATTCTCAGGTACCGCACCCGCGATCTCACCCGCTTTTTGCCCGGCACCTGCCCCTGCGGCCGCCTGCACCACCGCATGGACCGCATCCTTGGCCGCAGCGACGACATGTTCATCTGCAAGGGCGTGAACATCTACCCGCAGCAGATCGAGGATGTGCTCATGAAGTTCCCCGAAGTGGGCCGCAACTACCTCATCCTGCTGGACAACGACAATGTGGGCGACATCCTGCGCGTGCAGGTGGAAATCCGCGAAGAGTACTTCGTGGAAGACCTGCGTGTGCTGCGCGGCCTGCAGAACCGCATTGCCCATGCCCTGCGCAGCGAAATCCTGGTCACGCCGCGCATCGAGCTTGTGCAGAGCAACTCCCTGCCCGTGTCGGACGGCAAGGCCGTGCGCTTCAAGGATCAGCGCAACAGCAAGTAGGGACAGAGAACAACAACGGCAGGCCCTGCCTGAAGCCAGGCAGGGCCAGACGATTTGAGGAGGCGGCATGGAAGTCTTTGCCATGGGCTGGACACTGCTCATAGGTGCATTCCTGTTTGTTCTGGGCATAGTGCTCCTGCTCAGTGTCTTCGGGCTGCCGGGCAACTGGCTCATGCTCATTCTGGTGGCTGTCTACCACTTTGTGCTGCCGGTCCCGAGCACGCTTGGGATCGGGTACTGGCTCATCGTGCTGGGCATTGCCATTCTGGGCGAGGTGCTGGAATTCCTCCTGCAGGTGAAGCAGGCGAAAAAGTACGGCTCAAGCAATACAGGCACGGTGGGCGGCGTCATAGGCGCCATAGCCGGCGCCATCCTGCTGGCCCCCTTCTTCTTTGGCATAGGCGCTTTCATAGGCGCCCTGCTGGGCGCCTGGACAGGGTGCTTCCTCTTCGAGCTTCTGCGCGGCCAGGACACAAAGACAGCGGCCAGGGCGGCCCTGGGCGCCATGTTCGGCCGCTTCCTTGGCACGGTGTGCAAGCTTGCCTGCGGTGTCATCATCTGGGCTGTCACCATGCACTACATCTGGCCGGATCCGGAACATCTGCCCTTTGACTTCCCCTGGCTTCCTGATGTGGTGCCCGTGCCCCCGCAGGCCGTGCCTCCGGACGTGAGCTCGGTGCTGGGACCTGTCGCAAGCCTTATTGCCTGACGAGGACAACAGATCATCAGGGCTTCCCTTGTGTCTCTTGCACGGACGGGAAGCCCTTTTTTCAGGTCTGGAAAACAGATCCAGGCACAGAGACGGACAGGGACGAAAAGACAACCGGACACGGGAAACGAGGGGAAGACGTCCCCTGAAAGACAGCAACAGGCTTTCCCTGCAGAGCAGGGGAGGCGCTTATTTATTTGAGAGAGAGGGTTGGGTCATGGAACAGAGCAATGTGCGTGTGGTGCTTGTGAACACGCGTTTTCCGGAAAATGTGGGCATGGCCGTGCGAGCCTGCGCCAATATGGGCTGCAACGATCTGCGCCTGGTGACACCTGAGCGCTGGATTCCGGAAAAGGCAGCGCCCCTGGCCACGCCCAAGGGCCAGGATCTGCTGCACAGGGTGCAGGTGCAGGAAAGTCTGCTGGAAGCCATTGGCTCCTGCCACTGCACCATTGCCACCACGGCCCGCACAGGGGGCTGGCGCAAGGCCCTCCTCAATCCCTGGGAGGCGGCTGCCCTGGTGGCCGAGGCGCAGCTTAAAGGCGAAAAGGCGGCCCTGGTCTTCGGGTCCGAGGACAGGGGCCTTGAGAACAGCGAGATAGAGCTCTGCCAGCACATTGCCACCATCCCCACCTCAGGCCTTGCCTCCTCCCTGAACCTGGCCCAGGCCGTGCTGCTCATGCTCTACGAGTGCGCCAAGGCCGTGCGCACGAAGGAAGGGAGCCTGCCCAAGGATCACCTGGGGCAGGACGAGGCCCATATCACGGCCGAGGACGGCGAGCGGCTCATGGGCGCCTGGGAAGAGGCCCTGACCCGCCTGGATGTGCTCCACGGCAACAATCCGGCCTATTTCCTCATGCCCTGGCGCCGCTTCTTTGCCAGGGCCCGTTTGCGTCACCACGAATACGATGCCTTCATGGGCCTGTGCCGCCAGATTCTTTCCCGGGTTGCAAAAAAAGAGCAAAAAGGTACGAAATAGGACTTGCAAAGGATAACTATTCCTGATAAGAAGAAATCACCGCTTAGCTGAATACTGGTTGAAGGAGGAACTGACCATGGCACAGCTCAGGGCACAGCTCAGGGATTTCTCAACTCTTGATATATCCTGGAATCTCACCCCCGAACACGCCGTCACCATGTACCTGGAATGGGGCAATAACGACTGGCATTCCGAATACCCGCCCGTGCGCTCCAAGAGCGACGAATCCTACTACTTTGTGGTGGACACCTGGGGCAGCACCCCCGTCATCCGCCTGGTGCACAGGAATTCCGAGAACGCGACGGATCTCTACTCCATGCCCATGCCGGCAGGCCTTGTGGCCGAGTTCGAGAAGGAAAACCACGGCCTCAAGGGCATCAGTGCCCCCACTGGTGCCGTCAAGCACTGGCTCCAGCAGGAAATGGGTGTGGCTTCCTGAGGATTGTGTCCTGCACCCTTGCCTCTCATGACGAGAAAGAATGCCCGGAGGGTTTCGGCCTTCCGGGTTTTTTCGTTTGTGCGGCCGGCAGGTTGTGATCTCCTGCCCGGCTGTCCGGATGACTGGGAGGCTGGCAGCCAGGCAGGCAAACGGGCGGGCAGGACACGCTCAGCGGCCCTGTCGTCCCTGCGCGTGCTCCAGAATGAAGCCGTCTGCTCCGTTGATGCTCATGAAGACGATGTCCTTCCTTGTCACAGAGCCTGGGACATAGATGGGCAGGCCTGCGGACCGCAGGCTGCACAGCCGTCAGCCGGTAGCAAGATCTTTTGGCAGGATGAGGCAGTCGGGCACAAAACCGTCTGCCTGATCGCCCTGGTCGCCTGGAGCACCCTGACCGGTCGGCAGGGTACTGCAGTCCGTCTTCCCTTCCACCAGGCCCGTGGCCACATTGTGCAGGCGGGCATCCGCATGAATCCGGGCCAGGAGCTCTCTGTCGGGACTGGCCACCAGCAGGGGGAGCCCTGCGGCAGCGGCCGTGGCCAGTGCCGCACAGAGGCGGGCCAGGTAGTCCAGTGCTGTGCCTTGAACGGGGCCTTGTGCGAGAGTGACGTCCAGAGTGACGTCCTCGGGCAGGAGGAGGCAGAGGGGCAGCTTTTGTCCCGCACAGAGTGTCAGAACGTCTGCAAGCTCGGGGATGGCCGGATCATTCTTGTGCCAGGCCCTGCGGCCTTCCAGCCAGAGCTCGCAGGCTTCCTCGAAACGCTCGTCGGCTCCGTCCTCGTCTTCGTCCTCGTTCCAGACGGGCCTGGGCGGCTCGGGCAGGCAGTGCGCCGTGGCCATGACGTCGGCTTTTGCGTGCTCCTGTATGCGGGGTGCGGCCCCTGCTGACAGAAGGCGCTGACAGGCCTGCTGCCAGAAGGTTTCCTTCAGTGCCAGCCAGTGGCCATCCCTGGTCAGGGCAAGGTCGCAGACCGCAAAGTCGGCCACCTTCGGGGTCATCCTGAAGGCAGCCAGGGTGTTTTCCCTGGCAAGGAGCGCGGCGCCGCCGCGGGCGCCAAAGAGAATGCGGGCAGGCTTTTTTGCAAAGTCGAAGGCTTCCACAGGTCAGGCTCCCTTGCAGGCACAACGAGCGAAAAACGTGCACAACGCCATCAGGAAAGGGCAATCATGCGCTCGCGCAGGGCCCGTATGCGGTCGCGCAGCACAGCCGCTTCCTCGAACTCCAGATTGCGAGCATGATCGCGCATGCTCTTTTCCAGTGTCTGGACAAGGCTTGCGATTTCCTCCGGCGTGGCGGGCTCGGCCACGTCCTGCTTCTTTCCCTTGCGGCCGCGTTTTTTGCCGCTGCCCTCGGCTGCCTCGGCATAGATGGCATCCAGGGGCGAGTCCATGCTCTTCTTGGTGGATCGCGGGGTAATGTTGTGCTCCTCGTTGTAGGCCTGCTGCTTTGTGCGGCGCCGCCTGGTCTCGTCCATGGCCGCCTGCATGGAGGGCGTGACGGTGTCCGCATAGAGGATGACCGTGCCGTGCACATTGCGGGCCGCACGGCCGAAGGTCTGTATGAGGGAGCCCGTGGATCGCAGGAAGCCTTCCTTGTCGGCATCCAGGATGCAGACAAGGGACACTTCGGGAATGTCCAGGCCTTCGCGCAGGAGGTTGATGCCTATGAGCACGTCGCATTCCCCGAGGCGCAGGGCGCGGATGATCTGCATGCGCTCCAGGGTGTCTATGTCCGAGTGCAGGTATCTGGCCTTCACGTTCATGCTGAGGCAGTACTCGGTGAGATCCTCGGCCATGCGCTTGGTCAGGGTGGTCACAAGGACGCGCTCGCCCCGGTCTATGCGGCTGCGGCACTCGCTTAAGAGGTCTTCCATCTGTCCCCTGACCGGGCGCACCAGGACTTCCGGATCGAGCAGGCCGGTGGGCCTGATGATCTGTTCGGAAACAAGGCCCTGGGACTGCTCAAGCTCGTATTTGCCCGGCGTGGCCGAGACATAGACCACCTGGTTGAGCATGGAGGTGAACTCCTCGAAGCGCAGGGGCCTGTTGTCCAGGGCCGAGGGCAGGCGGAAGCCGTAGTCCACCAGGGTCTGCTTGCGGGAGCGGTCGCCCCTGAACATGCCGCCCAGCTGCGGCACGGTAATGTGGGACTCGTCGATGAAGAGCAGAAAATCCTTCGGAAAGTAGTTGAGCAGGCAGGCCGGCGGCTCCCCTTCCTTGCGACCGTCCATATGACGGGTGTAGTTTTCAATGCCGTTGCAGTAGCCAAGCTCCTCCAGCATCTCCAGATCGAGCTGGGTGCGCTGCTCCAGGCGCTGGGCCTCCACAAGCTTGTTCTGGCTCTCGAAGTCCTGCAGGCGCTGCTGCAGCTCCACCCTGATGTCCGCACAGGCGCGCTGCAGGTTGTCCTTTCCCGAGACATAGTGGCTGGCCGGAAAGAGCACGGTCTTCTCTATGGGCCGCAGGGTGGCGCCGGTCAGGGGATCGATTTCGCGCATCTCCTCTATGTCGTCCCCGAAGTACTCTATGCGCAGGGCCTGCTCGTGGCGGTAGGGCGGAATGATTTCTATGGCATCTCCGCGCACCCTGAAGGTGCCCCGGTGGAAGTCGTAGTCGTTGCGCTCGTAGTGCACGTCCACCAGGCGCTGCATGAGGGCTTCCATGGGCAGATGCTCGCCCCTGGCCACGGGAATGACCAGGCTTGCGTAGTATTCGGGGGAGCCCAGGCCGTAGATGCAGGAGACGGAGGCCACGATGACCACGTCCCTGCGGGTGAGCAGGGCATGGGTGGCCGCATGGCGCAGCTTGTCGATATTGTCGTTGATGGCCGAGTCCTTGGCGATGTAGGTGTCCGAGGCAGGCACGTAGGCCTCGGGCTGGTAGTAGTCGTAGTAGCTGACAAAGTACTCGACGGCATTGTTGGGAAAGAACTCGCAGAACTCCGAGTAGAGCTGGGCTGCCAGGGTCTTGTTGGGCGCTATGACCAGGGAGGGCCTGTTGCAGCGGGCAATGACATTGGCCATGGTGAAGGTCTTGCCGGACCCGGTGACACCCAGCAGGACCTGATCCTTCACGCCCTGCTCAAGATTGGTCACCAGACTGTCTATGGCCTTGGGCTGATCGCCCGTGGGCTGATAGGAACTGACAAGCTCGAACATGCGGACTACTCCCCCATGGTTTGTACAGGAAAAAGAGGCAGATACCAGACAGCCCGGGAACCTACGCCGAAAGAGGGTGGAGGGCAAGAAATCAGACGCCGTTCACGGGCTTCCAGCTGCCTTCCCTGAAGACATAGGACGTGCGCCAGGGCAGGAAGGGCCACAGGGACTTGCGCTGCCCGGGCAGGTCTGCGTACTCGCAGGCCAGAATGTTGGGTACCCTGCCTGCAGTCCTCGCTTCGCTTCTTTCGGCTGCGTCCTGCCAGCCGGCACTGTCGTGTGCCCGGGATGCCGTGCCCCCGGCGCCTGGCAGATCCTGGGGACGGGCCCGGTAGTGGACGCTCTTTTCGGCATCCTGCGTATCCTGCGTATCCTGCGCATCCTGCGCTTTTGGTGTTCCCTGCTGCTCCTGTTCGGGGGCGGCCAGGGCCCGGGCCAGCCGCTGTTCAAAGTCCTGGCGGGGCAGGAGGCGTCCACCCTGGGCCATGATGTGCGGCGTTTCCTGCTGGCAGTCCAGAAGCGTCATGCCCCGTTCCTTCATGAGGGCAATAAGGGCGGCCAGACAGGCTCTGGAGGCCTCGGATTCGGTATGGAACATGGACTCCCCGAAAAAGGCCCGCCCAAGGGCCAGGCCGTAGAGACCGCCCACAAGCCGGTCGTCCAGCCAGGCTTCCACGGAGTGGGCAAAGCCCGTGGCATGGAGCACAAGAAAGCTCTCCACAATGTCGGGGGTAATCCAGGTTTGTGCACGCCTGCCGCAGGAGGTGATGACCTGCTCGAAGGCCTGGTCCAGGGTGATGGCAAAGTTCTTCTGGCGCAGGGTGCGTCTGGAGCGCCTGGGCAGATGGTATTCCTCGGGCAGAATGACGCAGCGCGGATCCGGACTCCACCACAGGATGGGCGAGTTTTCGTCAAACCAGGGAAAGATGCCCCTGCTGTAGGCCGCAAGCAGGGTGGGCAGGCTCAGATCGCCGCCCCGGCAGAGCACGCCTGTGGGATGAGCCAGGGCTGTGTCGGGAAAGCGCCCGGCCAGCTCGCGGATAAGGTCTCCGAAACCCGGTATGCCCAGAAAGGTCTTGTAGGCCATGGTGCACGTCCTGGAAGAAATCCTGGAAGAAATCCTGGAAAAATTCCGGGAAGGAAATCCCGGGGGAAAAAAGACAGTCTGCCGTTCCCGGAAAACGACAGGGAACGGCAGACTGCATGAAGGGGAGCAGGATCCAGGGGGATTCTGCCCTGCGTCCTTGTCAGTACGTCGACAATCGGGCGTCCGGTCCTGGGCGACTGCGCGGATTACGCGTCCACGAGCACCAGCTCGTCGCGCTCTTCCTCCAGTTCCAGGCAGGCGCTGCCGCCGTGCTGCAGGGAGCCGAAGAGAAGCTCGCGGGCAAGCTTGTCCTCCACCTCGTTGCGCAGGAGCCGGCGCAAGGGGCGTGCGCCCATGCCCGGGTCAAAGCCCCGGGCTGCCAGCCATTCCCTGGCCTTTGTGCTTAAGGTCAGCTCCACATGGCGCTCTGCCAGGGAGGCCCTGATCTCGGCCATGAACTTGTCCACGATGTGCAGCATCATGTCCGGCGTCAGGCTGCGGAAGGGAATCATGGCATCAAGCCTGTTGCGGAACTCCGGCGTAAACAGGGTCTCCACGGCCTTCAGGGCCTTGCGGGCGGCATCCTTCGGCTTGCTCTGGCCGAACCCTAAGGTCGCCTGGTTCATTTCAAAGGTGCCGGCATTGGAGGTCATGATGAGGATGACATTGGAAAAGTCCGTCTTTCTGCCGGTATTGTCCGTCAGGGTGGCATCGTCCATGACCTGGAGCAGGACATTGAAGATGTCGGGATGGGCCTTTTCGATTTCGTCGAGCAGCACCACGGAATAGGGCGCCTTGCGCACGGCCTCGGTGAGCAGGCCGCCCTGATCGTAGCCCACATAGCCTGGAGGCGCGCCAATGAGCCTGGAGACGGAATGCTTTTCCATGTACTCGCTCATGTCGTAGCGCAAGAATTCCACGCCCATGACATCGGCCAGGGACTTGGCCACCTCGGTCTTGCCCACACCCGTGGGACCGTAGAAGAGGAAGGATCCTGCCGGACGGCTGGCCTGGCCAAGGCCTGCGCGGGATCGCAGGATGGCGCGCACCGTGAGCTCTATGGCCTCGTCCTGGCCAAAGACCCGGGCCTTGAGATCGTCTTCCAGACGGGAGAGGCGATCCCTCTCGGACCCCGAGACCGTGCGCACGGGGATGCCGGCCATGCGGGCCACAATGCGCTCCACGTCCTCTATGGTGACGGCCGGCCGCTGCTCGGGCGTTGCTTCCTGTTCGGGCTGCTGGCCGGACTTCCTGTCGGGCATGTCCTGCCCGGAGGTCTTCTGGCCAGATGCCTCCTGGCCGGATGCGGACCGGGCGCCGGCAGGCCTGCCCGCTGCGGCCTCGTCTTCAAGATCCTGGGCCAGGATGTCCTGGACCGTGATGGAGGGCGCAGTCTTTGTGGCCGGGGCGTCCTGTCCGGCCGCAGCCTCTGCAGCCCGGGCTCCCTTGTTCCCCTCGTCCCCCTTGTCGGGGGTCACGTCGCAGACAAGACCCATGGAGAGCAGGTGCACCGAGGCGCCGGCCTCGTCCATCACGTCAATGGCCTTGTCCGGCAGCAGCCTGTCGCGCACATGGCGGGCCGAGAGGTCCACCATGGCCCTGAGCACGGGCTCGTCATAGGTCACGTGGTGGTAGTCCGCGTAGCGCTGCTGCAGGCCCAGGAGAATGTCCAGGCAGTCCTCGCGGGAGGGCTCGTGGATGTCGATGCGCTGGAAGCGCCGGGCCAGGGCGCGGTCCTTTTCAAAGTGGTTGCGGAACTCCTCGTAGGTGGTGGAGCCCATGCAGCGCAAATCGCCGCTGGCAAGCAGGGGCTTTAAGAGATTGGAGGCATCCATGGCGCCGCCGGAGGTGGAGCCGGCGCCCACAATGGTGTGGATCTCGTCAATGAAGAGGATGGCGCTCTTCTTTTCCTGCAGCTCCTTCACAATGTCCTTGAAGCGGGCCTCGAAGTCGCCGCGGTAGCGGCTGCCGGCAAGCACCATGCCAAGGTCCAGGGCATAGACGCTTGTGCCGGCAAAGATCTCCGGCACCCGGCCCTCGGCAATGCGCAGGGCCAGGCCTTCGGCCATGGCGGTCTTGCCCACGCCTGGATCGCCCACAAAGAGGGGGTTGTTCTTGCGCCTGCGGCAGAGCACCTCGATGGTGCGGTCCAGCTCCTTCGTGCGGCCCACCAGGGGATCGAGCTTGCCGGCCCGTGCCTGGGCCGTGAGGTCCGTTGTGAATTTTTCGAGCGCCTTGCCGGGCTTTTCCTTCCTGTTCTCGCCGTCCCTGTCTTCGGAGGCAGCGCGTTCCCTGCTGCGGGCAGCGCGCTCAGCCTCTTCCGCGTCTTCCCTGTAGCCGTGGGAGACGTAGCGCTCCACGTCCAGGGTGGTCACGCCCTGGCGGCGCAGATAGTAGACGGCATGGTTGTCCTCTTCCTGCATGATGGCTACCAGGATGGTGCCAAGGTCGATAAGGTCCCTGCCTGCGGCCGTCATGGAGGTGATGGCCCGGTCAAAGACCCGGGTCAGGGCAACGGTCTGTATGATGTCAATCCTGCTCTCATCCGGGACCACTTCCATGTAGGTGCGGAAAAAGCCCTCAAGCTGTTCCCGCAGCATGGCCACAGACACCCCGCAGCCTTCCAGGAGCACGCGGCCGCGCATGATCCTTGTGTAGGCATAGAGCACATGCTCCACGGTGAGCACGGCGTGTCTGCGGCGCTGTGCCTCGAGCATGGCCTCGCGGATGACAACACGAGTCATTTTGCTGAAGTTCATGTACAACTTACCGGCGCCCGGTCTCCATGGCCCTTGACGGGCGCAGGGGAGGCGCCGCCTCCTTTGCGATTTCTTGCCGTGGAATGGAAGTGCCTGGGCGGCCCCTGAAAAAAGGGGGCTGTCCTATTCCTCTTCCATGGTGCACAGCAGGGGAAAGCCTGCCAGCCTGGCCCTGTCCGCCACCTGCAGGATCTTTGTCTGGGCGATTTCCTTGACATAGGATCCGCACCTGGCAATGCCCTCGGTATGCACCTTGAGCATGAGGGCAATGGCTTCTTCCTCGTTCTTGAAGAAGACTTCCCTGAGGATCATGACCACAAAGTCCATGGTCGTGTAATTGTCGTTGTGCAGATAGACGGCAAAGCGGGGCGGTTCCTTGAGCTGGGGCTCAAGCAGTACGGTGCTTTCGCCGTCGGGCGTGAGGGTATGGCTGTCAGACATGGGCGTCGATCCTGATGCGATCCTGTTGGGGATGGAGTCCTGAAATTCTGTGAAGACGAGATCCGGAATGAACCTGCGTGACGAGAGGCCGGGAACGGGAGACGAGCAGGGGCCAGGGACGCTGCTCTGTGGCACTGTCACGCTGTCACGCTGTGCCGGATGTGACGGGTGTGACGGAAAGAGAGGCAGGGCCCTGTCGGGCCAAAGGCTCCCAGGGGCCCTAGCGGGCAAGCCCTAAGGCCGCACGCAGCTCTGCCCGTCGCTCGTCGGTAAAGACAAAGCTTGTCCTGGCCGGCAGGTGGTGCCCGGCCAGCCACTCCTGATGGAGGACATGATAACTTTTTGCACTTGCAGGGCATTTGTCAAGGTGCAGGGCGGCTTCCACGCGGACAAGATCGGCCTCTGGCGCCTCGATTTCCACAAAGTGCCCAAAGGGCAGCTCGTCCATGTCAATGGAGGCCGCGCCGAGCGTCCAGGACTCGCGCACCTTTTCGTAGCGGCCCACGGGCCGGTAGCCCAGGGCCTGCAGGATGAGGTCCATCTTTTGGGCGTCCTCCAGGCCGAGCTCTGTTTCCTCGCGGCGCTTGGCCGTGCCGGTGGCAAGGACCAGATCCGGCAGAGGGCGCTTGAAGGTAAGGCGCACATCCGCATGATCCGGCCACTCGCGGGTGCGCAGGCGCAGCAGTTCCAGCCTGGCATAGAGCTCGCCGTCCCGGTCATAGACCGTATTGGCCTCGAAGTGCGCGCCGTGGCAGGGCGTGGCGCCCAGGGCCTGCAGCAGGGGGCGCAGCGTGTCCCTGTGCACGCCCAGGTATTTGCGTTCCAGTTCCTCGGACATGGGAGACCTCCTTGCTGTTTGTCCCTTGCTGATGTTCCTGATTTCTGATGCCCTGATGCCCTGATGCGTTGATGCCCTGGTCCCGGGCCTATCTGCCCTTGCCAAAGAGCCGTGCGGCCAGCTCGGCTATGGTGTGCACTGTGCCCGGTCCCACAATGGGCGTGTAGCCCAGGCGTCCAGCCTGGCGCTGGCGCAGATCCTGGCCTGCCACCGGCCGTATCTGGCCGTTGAGGTCCATTTCTCCGAAAAAGAGGGCCTTTGGGGGCAGGGGGCGGTCGTAGTAGGACGAGAGGATGGCCGTGACCAGGCCCAGGTCCAGGCCTGGATCCGTGAGCTTGAGGCCGCCGCCCACCTTGGCATAGATGTCCACCTGGGCAAAGTTGAGGCGCAGGCGCTTTTCCAGGACGGCCAGCAGCAGATTGAGGCGGTTCAGGTCAAAGCCCAGGGCCACCCTGCGGGGAATGGTGAGGTAGGAGCGCGAGCAGAGGGCCTGCACCTCCACGGCCAGGGGCCGCTTGCTCTCCATGGCCATGACCACGGCCGTGCCGGACAGGGAGGGATCCCTGTCCTCCAGAAAGAAGGTGGACGGGTCTTCGATGACGTTGAGGCCGCCGGCACTCATGCGGAAGACGAGCAGCTCTTCGCTGGAGCCGAAGCGGTTCTTGAAGACGCGCATGAGTCGGTAGGCCTGCTTGCGATCCCCTTCCAGGGAAAGCACGGTGTCCACCATGTGCTCCAGCAGCCTTGGGCCTGCCAGGGCGCCGTCCTTGGTCACATGGCCGACCAGGATGGCGCAGACATTGAGCGAGCGGCAGGCTTCAATGATGCGGGTGGCCACGGCCCGGACCTGGTTCACGTTGCCGGGCAGGCCGTCCACGTCCGTGCAGGCCACGGTTTGCACGGAGTCCAGAATGAGCAGATGGGGCCTTGTCTGGTGCATGGCGGCCACGATGTCGTCGCAGGAGGACGTGGCCAGGGACAGCAGGTTGTCGTGCAGGATATTCAGGCGCTCGCCCCGGGCGCGCACCTGGGCCAGGGTTTCCTCGCCCGAGGCATAGAGCACGGCGTGGCCCAGGCGGGCCACATGGCCTGCCACCTGCAGGAGCAGGGTGGACTTGCCAATGCCCGGCTCGCCGCCAAGCAGGAGCACGGCGCCGGGCACAAGGCCCGAGCCCAGCAGATGGTCCAGGGGCTCAAGGCCGCAGGAAAAGGGGTGCTGCACGTCTTCCGCGGCATCCTTGAGGCGCAGGACCCTTGCCTGACCCTGGGAGGAGGCCGGAAGAGGAGCGGATGCAGCCTGCAGGCCATAGGTATTCCACTGCCCGCACCTGGGACAGCGGCCCAGCCACTGGGGCGAGGTGGCCCCGCACTGGGCACAGATGTAGCATTCTGGAGTCTTGCTGGCCATGGAGGAGAGTTTGTGATTCTGCTGCCTGGCAAAAAAACGCGAGAGACGCGTGCAGGCTGCAGGAAAGGATGCGGAAGACGGGAACACGAAGGGCCTGCCTGCATGCCGTCAGCCGTCCGGACGGGGGCCTGGCAGGGACATGCGGACACGAAATCGTGAAACAGCCTAAAATACCTTGACAAAAAGAAGGCTGTCAAGAACGAAATGATGTCTGTTCCGTGTCTGCATTTTGACCGATTTTTTGGGGATCCTGTCCGGAAAGTGCAGGGACAGTGCGCCGGAAAGCTCGTGTTCTTGTGCAGACGTTCAGGACGGCAGGGAGGTTTTCAGAGGAACAAGAGAGGAACAGGCAAAAATCGGGACCTGACAAGAATACGGCCCAAAAGAGACTTGGCATCAGGGAAGAGGCGTTGTACGCTCCCGGACACGATGTGTGCTGCCCGGGACCTCCGGACTTTTCCCGGCCCGTCAGCCCGTCAGGCAGGCAGCCAGCCAGGCGTCAGCCACCTGTCTTCAGCCCGTTGTTCAGTTCGTTGTTCAGCCCGCCACTATCCAGGTCCATTTTTCATTAGGGAGTGCCCAGTATGCCCTCGAATCCCCGTTCCCTGCTCTCGCTTCTTGCCCAGGAGGCGGATACGTCTGCCGACAAGCCTGCCGGCAGGACAGACAAGTCGGACACGACCGGCAAGGCGGACACGCCTGCCACGACAGACAAATCCGGGCAGCCTGCACACACGGACCAGCCCGCCCAGTCCGTACAGGCAGCGCCTGCGGACGCCGGGCAGCCCGACAAGACAGAACAGGCCGTACAGACAGAACAGCCCGTGCAGGCAGCCGGGGGCACTCAAACGGCTGCGCCTCATCCGGCAGAGCGTGCTGCAGAAAAGGCCCCTCTCGCCCCGGCAGAGAAAGCAGAGATCGCTGTCCCGCAGACGACTGCAGGCAGTCTGGTGGCGGAGCGTCAGGCAGCGGACTCTCCAGGGAGCAGCCCCGAGAGCGCGCAGGACAGGGAAGTGCACGAGCGCATGGACGCCCTGGTGCGCGTCCTCGAGTACCACAACCGCCTCTACCACACCCTGGATGCCCCGGAGATTTCGGACGAGGAGTACGATGCCCTCTTTGCCGAGCTGGTGGCCCTGGAAGCGCAGTATCCCGCCTTCCGCTCGCCCCATTCGCCCACCCTGCGCGTGGGCGGCGGCCTGCTCACGGGCCTTGTGGCCCGCCGGCACACGCAGCGCATGTACGGCCTGGAGGACGTCTTTTCCGTGGAGGAATGGCGCGGCTTTGTGCAGCGCATGCTGCGGGCCCTGCCCGAGACGCCCATGGAGTTCTGGTGCGATCCCAAGCTGGACGGCCTGGCCCTGGAGCTTGTCTACGTGAACGGCGTGCTGGAAGACGCCATCACCCGCGGCAATGGCGAGGAGGGTGAAGTGGTCTTCGAGCAGGCACGGACCATACGCACCATTCCCCTGCATCTGGCAGGGGAGGGGCCTTTTCCCGAGCGCCTGGAAGTGCGCGGCGAGGTGGTCATCTACAAGGCGGATTTTGCGGCCGTGAACGAGCGCCGGGAATCTCTGGGTCAGAAGACCTTTGCCAATCCCCGCAATGCCGCGGCAGGCAGTCTGCGCCAGCTCGACGTGGCCCAGGCCCGCAACATGCCCCTGACCTTCCTTGGCTACAGTCTTGGCGCCGCCTCCTGGGGAACGGTGCCTGCTCCGGCCACCCACGCAGAACTCATGCACCTGCTTGCAGGCTACGGCTTTGCCACGCCTCCTGGCGGCGCCGTCTGCCATTCCCTTGAAGACGTGGAAGCCTATGTGGAGCGCGTGCGCGAGCAGCGGGCCGACTACCCCATGCAGATTGACGGCGCCGTGGCCAAGGTCAACGATCTCGAGGCGCAAACGGCCCTGGGCTACACGGCCAGAGCGCCGCGCTTTGCCGTGGCCTTCAAGTTTCCGGCCGAGCAGGCCGAGACCGTGCTGCTGGACATAGAGGTCCAGGTGGGCCGCACAGGGGTGCTCACGCCCGTGGCCAGGCTGCAGCCCGTGGCCGTGGGCGGGGTGGTTGTTTCCAGTGCCACCCTGCACAACGAGGACGAGGTGCGGGCCAAGGACGTGCGGCCTGGCGACGTGGTCATCGTGCAGCGGGCAGGGGACGTGATACCCGAGGTTGTGCGATCCATTCCGTCAAAGCGGCCGGCCGATTCGAAGCCCTGGGTCTTCCCGAAGGTGTGCCCTGCCTGCGGCGAGGCCGTGCACAGGGAGGAAGGCCAGGCAGCCTGGGTGTGCGACAACATCTCCTGCCCGGCCGTGCGCCTCAGATCCCTCATCCACTTTGTCTCCCCCCAGGGCCTGGACATCCAGGGCATAGGCAGCCAGTGGATTGAGCAGCTGGCCGGCACAGGCCGGGTGAAGAATCCGAGCGATCTCTTTACCCTCACCACACAGGAGCTGCTCACCTACGACCGCATGGGCGAGACGCTTGCCGCCAACTTTGTGGAGGCTCTGGACAGGGCCAGGCACGAGGCGACCCTGGCGCGCTTCATCAGTGCCCTGGGCATCCACCACGTGGGCGAGCAGGCGGCTCGTTTGCTAGCCGGCCGATTTACTGATATGGGAGAACTCTCACAGGCAAGCGTCGAAGAGCTGACCGCACTGCCTGGCATAGGCGCCAAGATAGCGGAGTCTGTCCGCAATTTCTTTGCCAGTCCTGCCAATCAGGACATGCTGGCCCATTTTCGGGCCTGCGGGCTGTGGCCTGTGGCCGGGGCAGAGCCCTCTGTCAGACAGAGCGGGCCTCTGCAGGGCAGGCGGATCCTGTTTACGGGAACGCTGTCCATGCCGAGGGCACAGGCCCAGCGTCTGGCCGAAGGGGCGGGCGCCCTTCTTGTGAGCTCTGTTTCGCGCAAGCTCGACTACCTGGTGGCCGGCGACAAGCCGGGCTCCAAGTTCGACAAGGCCCGCAGTCTCGGGGTGACGGTCCTTGACGAGGCCGGATTTCTGCAGCTTGTGCAGCCGCACGCGGACAAAGAGTCCGAAGCCTGAGGCCTCCTGGCCCGAGGCACGGGACATCCCGCAGGCGGCAGGCATGCTGTCCCGAAAGGGGACATGCCGTTCCGAACAGATGGACGCATTGGTTGGATTGTTCTCATAAGGAGAAAGTATGGGTTTACCGATTATCGTCGTTGGCGCAGGCGGACGCATGGGCAAGATCATCTGCGAGCTTGTGCTGGACCATCCTGACATGGATTTGTGCGGCATGGTGGAGCGCACGGAATACCAGCCCAGAGTGGCCCCTGTGGACTGTGTCGTGTCGGACGATTTTGAATCAGTGGTCGATGCCTGCCCCCAGGAAGCGGTAGTCATCGATTTCTCCAATCCCCAGGCAAGCCTGCACTCTGCCGAAGTGGCAGCGAAGCGGGGCATCAGCCTGGTCATAGGCACCACGGGCTTCAGCCCCGAGGAGCAGGAGACGCTGAAGGGCTATGCCAGAAAGACGCGCATCTTCTGGTCTCCGAACATGAGCGTGGGCGTCAGCGTGCTGCAGAAGGTCCTGCCCGAGCTCACCAGGGCGCTGGGACCGGACTATGATGTGGACATTGCCGAAATCCACCACCACAACAAGAAGGACGCCCCGAGCGGCACGGCCCTGCGTCTGGGCGAATGCGTGGCCGAGGCCAGGGGCTGGGATCTGGCCAATGTGCGCAACAGCGCACGCGACGGCATCATCGGCCCGAGACCCAAGGAAGAGATAGGCATCATGGCCCTGCGCGGCGGCGATGTGGTCGGCGTGCACACCGTGTACTTCATGGGACCTGGCGAGTGCATAGAAGTGACCCACAGGGCAGAGTCCAGGGCCAACTTTGCCAGGGGCGCCCTGCGCGCAGCCGAATGGCTGAGCGGACAGGAAGCGGGCAGGCTCTATACCATGAAGGACCTGTTCGAGCAGAAGTAGACAAGAGACGACGCAAATCGGGACCCGGGCAGGGAGCGCAAGGCTCCTGCCCGGGTTCACTGCTATCAGGGGGCAGGGGCACATGAACAGGCTGACACGCATCGGCATCGACGGGTTTCGGTCGCTTTCCGACTGTGAAATCCGTTTTCCTGACAATGAGCAGAATGCCCTGCTGTGCCTTGTCGGCAAAAACGGGTCCGGGAAGTCCGCAGTCCTGCACGCCCTTGATTTTGCGGGGCAGATGTTCCGGGGCGACATCAGCTCCTGGCTTGCAGAGCGGAACTGGCAGGCAGGCGACCTTGTGCCCTCTGCCAGGCAGGGGATGCTGCATTTTGCAATTGACGGAGTCGTTGCCGGCCAGGCGTTCGGCTGGAGCTCTGCCCTTGATCCGGCAACGCTCAAGTGTGTACGGGAAGAACTGCGCATGGACGGCAGGCGGGTCTTTGAACTCTCGGACAAGGGCCTTGCCATCAAGGGCAGAAACGTTCTTTCTGCAGCGCACGAGAGCACAGGGACAGATGCGGAACAGCCGGGCGTCCATGAGATCTTTGCCAACGAAGGCTCCTTTCTGTCCACGCTGTCCGACAAGTTCCTGCAGGCATGCGGACTTCTGGAAGTTGTCCGCTTCCTGAAGGGCATGGCCTTCCAGGAGACGCAGAATGTCCACCTCCTGCGCCAGCGCTCGCGAAAAGCGGACAGGACGGACGATGCAGGACGCGGCAAAACGTCGCTTGCCTGCAGGGTCGCAGCGCTCTCTGCCTCGGACCGGCAGCGCCTGCTCGAGAAAATGCAGGGCTTTTTCCCCTGGATTGCCGGGATACGTATCGTCTCCCTGCCTGGGGGGACAAGGGAGCTTGTGTTCAGGGAGCAGGACGAGAGCGGCTCGGCCCCTGCGCGCAGAGAGGTTCCGGCCGCACAGGCCGGTGACGGGCTCCTGAGGCTGACGGCCCTCTTGTGTGCACTGCTGTCCTCCGACACCGTACTTGCCGTCAATGAGATCGAGAACGGACTGCACCCGGAGATGATTGGGCAGCTTGTGCAGGAACTGCGTTCCAGCGGAAAGCAGATTGTCTTCACGACGCACAGTCCTGTCGTGGTCAATGCCCTGCCTGATGACGTGGCCCGGGAAAGTGTTCTCCTTTCGTAACTACTCAGCTTCACAAATTCGAGCTAATATCTAGTAATTTCAAATGGTTATATTTATATTCTTACATTGGGCACCATGAGCAATCATCATGCATGTGTTAAAATAAGCATGTGATTACAAATATTTA
>DXHV01000060.1 GCA_019113165.1 Candidatus Desulfovibrio intestinipullorum | reverse complement strand
GTGAGCTTTGCCACGGAAGACATTGTGGCCATGCCCAAGATAAGCGACTACCTGGACTTTGTCCTCAAGCTTGTGCTGGCCTTCGGCTTCATCTTCGAGATGCCCATCTTCTCCTTCTTCCTCTCCCGCATGGGCATCGTGACAGCCAGGAAGATGCGGGAGGTCAGGCGCTATGCCGTGCTGGTCATCTTCATCGTGGCGGCCATTCTCACGCCTCCGGATGTGGTCTCCCAGCTGCTCATGGCAGTGCCCATGCTCATCCTCTATGAAGTGAGCATTATTGTGGCCCTCATCTTCGGCAAGAAGGAGGAAGAAAAGCCGCAGGAAGAAGAGGATGCGGACGACGAGGACTATGACGAGGACTACGCCGACGAAGACTATGCGGACGAGCCTGTGAAGAGACAGGAAACGGCCACTGCTCCCGCACGTCAGGACAGCACTGCCTCTGCCGCGCCTGCCTCAACGCCCTCTGGAACGCCTTCTGCTGCCCCTGCAGCCAGGCCCGCGGCTTCCGCAACAGCACAGGAGCAGGTTCCCGGAACCGGCACAGCCGGACAGGACGGGGAACAGGCGCCAGCCCAAAAATCCTAGACAGGAGGAGAGCCCCATGGAAAGCACTGTGCGTACTGCCACGGGCAAACGTGTCAGCAAGGAAACAAGCATAGAGCTTGCGCTCTGTCTGGACGGATCGGGCAAGATCGACGTGCAGACCGGCTTCGGGATGCTGGATCACATGCTGACTCTGACCTCCTTCTGGGCCGGCATGGATCTCTCCCTGCGCTGTACGGGTGATATGCACGTGGATGCCCACCATACCGTGGAGGACACGGCCCTGGTGCTCGGTGACGCCCTGCTCAGGGCCCTGAGCGACAGGGCGGGCATAGCCCGGGTGGGGCATGGCCGCGTGCCCATGGACGAGGCCCTGGCCGAGGTCACCATCGACATCTCCGGCCGGCCCTATCTCGTCTGGATGGGCGACGAGCTGCTGCCGCCCGTCATGGCCGGCGAGGAAAAGGACGTCTGGCGCGAATGGTACAAGGCTTTTGCCAGTGCCGTGCGCATGAACCTGCACGTCTCCTTCCTCTACGGCAAGAACGGCCATCACTTGCTGGAAAGCGCCGCCAAGGGCCTGGGACTTGCCCTGGCCCAGGCCGTGCACAGGCAGGGCTCTGCCGTGCGCAGTACCAAGGGCGCTCTGGACTAGATTTCCATTGAGAACAAGGGGGGCTTCGGCCCCCTTTTTTTGTTGCTCTTCCTCAACCCCTCAACCCTGTACGCCATCCGCATCATGGACACCTACGCTCCCTATCGCGACCTCCTCCTGACGCTCAACAAGGCCGCCCTGCAGGCCGTGGCTCCCGACGGAGCCGTGCTGCGGCACCTGCACCTCGACAAGACAACCCTCACCCTGCTGAGCGAGCAGGAAGAGGAACTCTGGTCTGCCCCGCTCTCCTCCTTTGCCCGCATCCGCGTACTCGGAGCCGGCAAGGGGGCTGCCCCCATGGCCCGGGCCCTGGAGGAACTCCTGGGCGACCGCATTGACGACGGCCTGGTTATTGTGAAGTACGGCCACAGCCTGGCCGAAGACGGGCAGGCCCATCCCGTCCGCATTGTGGAAGGGGCCCATCCCGTCCCCGATGCGGCCGGCATGCAGGCTGCCAACGAACTTGTGGACACGGCCCTTTCCTGCCGGGCCGACGACCTTGTGCTCTGCGTCTTCACGGGCGGGGCCAGTGCCCTGACCCCGGCCCTGCAGCCGGGCATTGCCCTGGACGATCTGCAAAGGCTCACCTCCACCCTGCTTGCCTGCGGCGCGGACATCCACGAAATCAACACCCTGCGCAAGCACCTCTCCAGGCTGAGCGGCGGTTCCCTGGCCAGGGCCCTGGCGCCCGCCACGGGCCTGGGGCTCATTGTCTCCGACGTGGTCGGCGACAACCTGGACGTCATTGCCTCGGGTCCCACCGTGCCCGATGGCAGCACCTTTGCCGACTGTGCGGCCATTGTGGACAAGTACGATCTTGCCGGCCGCCTGCCCGCCTCCATTGCCGCCCATCTGCAAAGAGGACTGAACGGTCTTCTGCCCGAAACGCCCAAGGCAGGCGATCCTTCCTTTGCCCGCATGCACAACTGCCTTGTGGCCACCCTGCACCAGGCCCTGCAGGCTGCGGCCGACAGGGCCCGCAGCCTGGGTCTTGAGCCCCGCATCCTCACGGACCGGCTCACCGGCGAGGCCCGCGAGGTGGCATGCGATCTCGTCCATACGGCGCAGGATGTGCAGAAGACGCTCTCGACAGGGGATCGGCCCGTCTGCCTGCTGGCAGGCGGCGAAACCACGGTGACCCTCAGAGGGCGGGGACGGGGCGGCCGCAATCAGGAAATGGCCCTTGCAGCCAGCCTGGAACTGGCCAGGACGGTGGGTATTCATGCCCTCTTTGCCGGAACAGACGGCACGGACGGTCCCACCGACGCAGCCGGAGGCTTTGCCTTCAGCGGCCACGTGCTGGGCTGGCCGGAACTTGGTCTGAACCCGGAGCAGAGCCTTGCCGACAATGACAGCTATGCCTGCCTGCACAGGGCCGGCACCCTCTATGTGAGCGGTCCCACGCGCACCAATGTCATGGATGCCGCCTTCATCCTCGTGTATCCGCCCCGATAGGGGGCACAAACCCTCTGGCACGGACACGCAAAAAGGGGACGTGACACACAATGCCTGAAACGGCTGTCACGTCCCCAGAGAAAAAACAGATAGAAAACAAGCAACAGGGAAGACTGAGGGTCGATCCTTAACGCCTGACCGCAAAGAAATCCTGCAGCAGGCCGGCACACCGGCTGCTGCGCACTCCGCCCATGTGCCAGAGGCGGTGATTGAGAAAGGGCCAGTCCGGCAGATCCGTGGCCGAGCCCACGGCTCCGGCCAGCCTGTCGCAGGCTCCGTACACAAGGCCGTCCAGGCGGGCATGCACGCAGGCGGCAGCGCACATGGCGCAGGGCTCCAGGGTCACCACAAGGACGCAGCCCTGCAGACGGTAGTTGCCAAGGGCTGTGCCTGCTGCCCGCAGGGCCAGGATTTCCGCATGGGCCGTGGGATCATGGCGGGCACAGGGGCTGTTGCTGCCTTCGCCCGCTATGCGCCCCTCTGCTGTCACCACCAGGGCGCCTACCGGCACCTCGCCCAGGGCCCCGGCCCCTGCCGCCAGCTCAAGGGCCCTGTCCATGAGAGTGTCCCAGGTCCAGCCAGGCGGAGCCTTGGGCACGGGTCCGTTTACGGCCATGCTCTCGTAGGGCGATTCTAGAAGGTGTAGCGGCACAGCGTCTTCACCACCTCATCGGGCGTGTCACAAAAGGTGACGAGCCGGTCTATCTCGGGCAGATCTATGTAGCCGCCCTGCACCATGCTGTTCCTGAGCCAGTCCACAAAGCCGCCCCAGTAGCCGGAATTGTAGAGAATGATGGGGAAGGGCTTGATCCTTCTGGTCTGGGCCAGCACAAAGGCTTCGGAGAGCTCGTCCACTGTGCCCATGCCGCCGGGCATGACCACATAGGCCTTGGCATACTTGACGAACATGAGCTTGCGCACAAAGAAGTAGCGGAACTTGCAGGCTATGCGGACATACTCGTTGGTATGCTGTTCATGAGGAAGCTCTATGCTGAGGCCTATGGACGGGCCATTGCCTTCCACGGCGCCTCGGTTGCCTGCTTCCATGAGGCCGGGGCCGCCACCGGTGATGATGCCGAAGCCTGCCTCGGCCAGGCCCCTGGCCAGGGCCACGGTCTCCTTGTAGATCGGCTGATCGGCCGTCACCCGGGCCGAGCCAAAGATGGAAATACAGTTGGCAGACACGCTGTTCAGGGTGTCCAGGGCCGTCACGGTCTCGGCCATGATGCGCAGTGTCCGCCAGGATTCCGTAGTCACATTCTGCAGATCGTCAATGATGTTCTGAGATACTTCAGGCATGGGCTTCTCCTCGGGGCTTTTCCCAGGACGTGTTTCGGGGACTTTTTTCCGAACAGTTCCGGAAAGGCTGTACCGCCTTGTCAGGCCGGGCCTTTCCCGGAACAGATCGACTGAAACAGGCCTTCCGGAACAGGTCGTGTCGGAACCGATCGTCTCAAGGCCGATCGTCCCGGCAGGTCTTTGTGAAGCAAATCGCTGAGCCAAATCGTTGCGCGGGGTCTGTCTTCCGGGCTCTTCCCCGTCTTGTCGTGCCTACCATGAAGCAGGTTCCTTGTACAACGGCCTTCCCTGGTCGTTCCTGTGCAGCGCTGCTGTCTCTTGTATATCTCTAAAAAACATCAACAATGCTCGCAATTTGAAGTAATATTCATATCAATATATTCATATATAAGTATATACTTATATCTCTATATCCATCAAGAAACTCATACCAGCACGAAATTTACTTTTTCACGGGATACTGGACACTTATCTTTGCTAGTACTTGCTTTTTTTGTCTGCCCTGCTAGAGTCCATACTAAGGAACTTTGCTGCTCACGCCTGAACAAAGTCGTACAGAACCTCTTGTCCTTCTCCTTATCAACCGTTGTGTAACCAGAATTTCCTCGTCTTTTCACCCTGTTTTCGCTGTTTGCCATGCTGTGCACCCGTTTTGCCGGTCCAGGACAAAGGAAAAGCAGGGGATTGTCAGGAAATCCTCCAACAAGGAGTTTTCAATGCGAGTTCAATTCCTCGGTGCCGCGCAGACAGTCACCGGCTCCTGCTTTGTCATTGAAGCCTGCGGCCGCCGCTTCTGCGTAGACTGTGGCATGCATCAGGGCAACAAGGCCATTGACGCACGCAACAGGGATGTGTCCGTCTACGATCCGGCCAGCATGGACTTTGTCCTGCTCACCCACGCGCACATTGACCATTCCGGCCTCCTGCCCATGCTTGTCAAGCACGGCTTCAAGGGAGACATTTACTGCACTCCTGCCACAGGCGAACTGATCTCGCTCATGCTTGAAGACAGTGCCCACATCCAGGAAATGGAGGCCCTGTTCGAGCTCAAGAAATACTCCCGCAGAGGTCTCAAGAATCCCCCTGCCGCCCTCTACACCCAGGAAGACGCCCGCAACACGGCCAGGCTTGTGCAGACCGTCTCCCTGGGCGAGGATCTGCGCCCGGCGCCCGGCATCCGCGTTGTCTTCTACGAGGCAGGCCACATTCTGGGCTCCTCGTCCATCCGTCTGGAGGTGGAGGAAGAGGGCAAGATGACCTCCATCATCTTCTCCGGCGACATTGGCCGGCCGCAGGCCCTCATCGTGCGCGATCCACAGACTCCGCCTCCGGCCCAGTACGTCTTCATGGAATCCACCTACGGTGATCGCAACCACAAGGACGCCTCCACAAGCTACGACGAGCTGGCCAAGGCCATCGCCTACAGCTATGCCCGGGGTGAAAAGGTCATCATTCCCGCCTTTGCCGTGGAACGCACCCAGGAAATGCTCTACTGCCTCCATGAGCTCAACAAGCAGGGCAAGCTGCCTTCGGACATGGCCATCTTCGTGGACTCGCCCCTGGCCATCCGGGCCACCGAGGTCTTCCGCCACCACAGGGAACTGCTTGACGATGAGGCCCTGGAGCTCTTAAGCAAGGGCGAGGATCCCTTTGAGCTGCCGAATCTGCACTACACCCTGAGCAGGGAGGAGTCCGAGGCCATCAATGCCTACGACAAGCCTGCCATCATCATCTCCGCCTCAGGCATGTGCAATGCCGGCCGCATCAAGCATCACCTCAAGCACAATATCTGGCGCCCTGGTGCCAGTATTGTCTTTGTCGGCTATCAGGCCGTGGGTACTCCGGGCCGTGCCCTTGTGGACGGCTGCAAGAAGCTCACCCTCTTCGGTGAAGACATGGAAGTGCGGGCCAAGCTCTACTTCATCAACAGCTTCTCTGCCCACGCAGGCCAGACCCAGCTGCTGGACTGGCTGGCGCCCCTGGCCCATACCAAGCCCCAGGTCGTGCTCGTCCACGGCGAACTCAAGGCCCAGACCACCCTCTCCGATCTCATCAAGGAACGCTTCGGCCTTGAGACCATCATTCCCGGCCACCTTGAGGAACTGACCCTGCAGGGAACGCACGTGGAAGATATCCAGCTCAACACGAGCAAGGGCTACCCCAAGGTCAACTGGGAGTTCCTCACCAGCGAACTGGAACGCAAGTGGGACATGTTCAAGGACAAGCTCCAGGACATCGATCACCGCCCCTGGGAAGAACAGACAACCCTGCAGGAGGCTCTGGCAAAGATGGATTATGCCATGACCCGACTGCTCTCCAAGCTCTAACATGCGCATTATTTCCGGAACACTGGGCTCACGCCGCCTGCTCACCGTCGAAGGCGAGGGCTACCGCCCCGCCATGGGCAAGGTGCGTGAGTCCCTTTTCTCCATACTGTCCCATCGTCTCAACTGGCAGGGCCTCAGGGTCCTGGATCTCTATGCGGGCTCGGGCTCGCTGGCCTTTGAAGCCCTGAGCAGGGGCGCTGCCGCTGCCTGGCTTGTAGAACTGGCCGCACCGGCCTGCCGCTGCATCAAGGCCAACATTCGCAACCTGGGCCTTGAGGGCCGCGCCTTTCTCGTGCAGGAAAACGTCCTGCACCTCCTGCGCCGAGTCAAGGGCGCGGACCGCAACATTGCCGGCCCCTTTGACGTGGTCTTTGTGGATCCGCCCTACCGCAGGCACCTGACCCAGAGCTCCATTGATGCCCTGGCCGAATGCGGCTGGCTGTCGCCTAAGGCTCATGTGGTGGTGGAGGTGGAGGAAGGCCTGGATCTCAGACTGCCCGACAACCTCGAGCTCTGCACGCAGCGCGACTTCGGTCAGACCCACACCCTCATTGCCAGGGTGCGGCAGCCCCAGGACCAGTCCCCGGAAAGGCAGTCTGAAGAAGGCCAGCCCGCCTGATCCACCACATCCGCGGGCACAATGCCCTCGCAGGGCCTTCCGAGGCCTGACTACCATTCGGAACAGCTGTTCCAGCCCCTTGTGTCCCGGCACATGCTCCCTGTCCCTTTCCCTGTTCCAGGCCCAGGTCAGGAGCATGTGTCTTTTGCTGTCCTGTCTTCCGACGTGCCAGGCTGTCCTGCGCGTCCACGGAGTTTTCAGCCATGCGTATTGCCCTGTATCCGGGAACCTTCGATCCCGTGACCAACGGCCACCTGAGCCTCATCCGCCGCGGCTGCCAGGTCTTTGACCATGTGATTGTGGCTGTGGCCGACAGAACACCCAAGCCGCCGCTCTTTACCCAGGACGAGCGGGTGGACATGATACGCGAGGCGCTGGGGACGCAGAAAAACATCGAGGTCGTGCCCTTCACGGGGCTCACCATAGGCTACGCGGCCGAACGGCAGGCCTGTGCCGTGCTGCGCGGCATGCGCGCCGTCTCGGATTTCGAGTCCGAATTCCAGCTGGCCCTCATGAACCGCCGCCTCAACAAGCACATAGAAACCGTCTTTCTCATGACGGACTATCAGTGGCTCTTCATCAGTTCCACCATCGTCAAGGGTGCGGCCAGCAATGGTGCCAGCATTCGCGGCCTTGTTCCGGAACATGTCGAGGCCCGTCTCATGGACATCTTCCAGAACGGCCGCGGCAGGCAGGGTACCCCCTGCCTCATGCCCCAGGCAGGCGGCTTTCCGGCACCAGGACAGATGGCCACCAGGTCCTCCGGCGAGCTTGCCCGGGCACAGGGGATCCACCCTCTGCCCGAAGGCACGGGCACGCAGCGGACGGCCGTGTATCCGGGCACCTTTGATCCCATTACCAACGGCCACCTCAGCATCATCCGCCGCTCCCTCACGGTCTTTGACCGCGTCATTGTGGCAGTGGCCGAAAACGCAGGCAAGCACCCCCTCTTTTCCCTGGAGGAGCGTGTCCGTTTTGTGGAACAGGCCCTGCACGAGCACCGCGACCGCATTCTCGTGCGTCCCTACAGCAATCTCACTGTGGACTTTGCCCGCGAATACGGCGCCTGCGCCATAGTGCGCGGCCTGCGCGCCACCGGTGACTTCGAGTACGAATTCCAGCTGGCCCTCATGAACCGCCGCCTGCGCCGCAACATTCAGACCGTCTTCTTCATGACCGACTACCGCTGGCTCTATGTAAGCTCAAGCATCATCAAGGCGGCCATAAGCCACGGGGGATCCATTGACGGCCTGGTCCCGGAACAGGTGCGCGACACCATGCTCGACCTCTATCGCCGGGGGCGCCTGCACCACAGCACGCCCTGTCTCGGCACGCCCATACAGGGCTATGCCCGCGATCCCGAGTCCGAGTCTGCCGAGAAGGCCTGAGCGCACGTCTTCCTGACTCTTCCCCTTCTTCCTGACAGGCAATCAGGACGCTGTCCCTCTTCCCGCAGGCGCCTCCGCACAAGGGGGCGCGCCCCTGGAGCTCCCATGCCGCACCTTCAAGATTCCCAGGCCAGGGTACTCTGCCTTGCCGGCCCCACCGGTGCCGGCAAGACGGCCCTGGCCATACAGCTGGCCCAGGCCCTTGGCGGCGAAATCGTCAATGCGGATTCCCGCCAGCTCTACGCGGACTTTCCCATCATCACGGCCCAGCCCAGTACCGAGGAGCAGCGCCAGTGCCCCCATCACCTCTACGGCTGCCTGGCCACGGATCAGGTCATGGACGTGCACACATGGACCCTGCTTGCCATGAAGGAGGTGCAGGCCATTGCCGCACGGGGCCACGTGCCCCTGCTTGTCGGCGGCACGGGCATGTACTTTCACATCCTGCTGCATGGCATTGCCGACATTCCTGCCGTCCCGGCCACCCTGCATGACGAGCTGCTTTCTCGTGTTGCCAGGGAAGGATCGGCTGCCCTGCACGCAGAGCTCGCCCGTCTTGATCCCGTTCTGGCCGGCCGTCTGCACCCCAATGACAGGCAGCGCATCGTGCGCGGCCTGGAAGTGGCCCTGGGCACGGAGCACCCCCTCTCCTGGTGGCAGGAGCATGCGGCGCAGGCCCCCCTGTGCGCAGGACCGCTCCTGGTCGTTGACACGCCCCTGAGCGAACTGGAACCGCTGCTCCTGCGGCGCATTGACCACATGATCAGGCAGGGCGCCCTGGAAGAGGGACGACGGGCCTGGGAACGCTGTCCCACCCCCTCGGCTCCGGGCTGGAGCGGTATAGGCTGCCGGGAAATCTGCGCTCTTGTGCAGGGAAAGGCCGGCCTTGACGAAACCCGCAGCCTGTGGATGAAGAATACCAGGGCCTATGCCAAGCGGCAGATCACCTGGTTTCGGGGCCGCAGGGAAACCGTCTGGATAGGAAGCCGGGACAGGGACAGGGCCCTGGCCTGCTGGGACGAGTTCTGCCGGGCCTGAACAGGGAAGAAATCCTGCCCCGCAACGCCGTGGTGTCCAATGGCAGGCAGGACGCATGATCCGCACAAATTCCGGCAAAAAAAAAGACCTGGCAGCATACTGACAGGATCAAGGATTGTCTCGAAGGAGGAAGGCGCCTTCCTTCCCTGCATGAAGGAAAGCCGGCGCTGTCACACATGATGAAGGAACACGATCATACAGGCTGCCTGCGGCCCTTTGCCCGCCTTGCCGCCTCGTTTTCCAGCTTTCAGCAGACCTACTGCATTGAACAGAAGGAACACTTCCGGGAACTTGTCCAGAAGCAGCGCCCGGGCGCCATGGTGCTTTCCTGCTGCGATTCGCGCACGGATCCGGCCCTGGTCTTTGCCTGTGCGCCAGGGGACATCTTTGTCTCCCGCGCCATAGCAGCCTTTGTGCCGCCCTACGGCTCCAGTGCCGGCGCCTGCTTTCGGGCTGCCACGGCCTATGCCGTTGACGCGTTGAAAGTGCAGGACCTCATCATCATGGGCCATACCCGCTGCGGCGGGATAAGCGGTCTTGTTGCAGGGCACGGAGACGGCCCCCTGGCCGACTGGCTCGAAGTGGGACGCCCCGTTCTGGAGGAAGCAAGGCGCCGCAAGCCCCGTGCAGACAGAGCCGTCCTGCAGAGGGAATGCGAGTACCTTGCCCCCGTCTTTTCCGTGCACAACCTCCTGCACTACCCCTGGGTGGAAAAGGCCCTGCAGGAACACCGCCTCACGGTGCACGCCTGGCTCTTCGACCTGGAGGAAGGCGAGCTGCACAACTACAATTTCGAGCGTCACGAATACGAATTCCTGCAGGAAATGCCAAGGGATCTGGTGCCCTAGGCCTGTCGCGGAAAAGGAGTCCGCCCCTACAGGTGCGGAGCCACGAAGTAGCGCCAGATCAGGGTCAGCATGAGCAGGCCCAGGGAAATGGTCAGAAAGAGACGCACGGCCCGGGGGCCCACCCGCATGGCCGTCCTGCTGCCAAGCCAGTTGCCAAGGACAGAGGCGGCCACCATGGGCAGGGCCAGGGGCCAGAGCACCTGTCCGCTCCACAGAAAGACCAGCATGGCGCCCACATTGGAAGTCAGGTTGAGCACCTTGGCCGAGGCCGAGGCCTGTACAAGCCCGCAGCGCAGGATCCAGTGCAGGGCCAGAATGAGAAAGCTGCCCGTGCCCGGACCGAAAAAGCCGTCATAGCAGCCAATGCTCAGACAGACGGCCGGCATGAGGATCCAGAAGGCCCGGCCCTGCAGGGGGAGCGTCTTCTCCTGTCGCTCCTTCTTGGGCAGCAGGGTCAGACACATGGCCATGGGCAGGAGCAGTACCAGCACCTTGCCCAGCACGGCCTCGTCAAGATGAAGGGCCAGGACGGAACCAATCCAGGAACCGGCCAGGGAAAAGGGGAGTCCGGTCAGCGCCAGACGCCAGAGAACAAGGTGACCGTGGGCAAACATGCATACGGCAACCCCCGTCCCTATGCTGGACTGCACTTTATTGGTGCCCAGGGCAAAATGTGGCGGAACTCCGCTTAAAAGCAGAGCCGGTACTGTGATAAGTCCGCCACCGCCTGCTATGCTGTCAATAAAACCTGCCACCAGAGCTGCCAGAGAACAGGTCGCAATAATGCCCAGAGTAAGAGTAAACATATTTGAGCCCCCTCATTTTCTCGAAAGCAAAATGCTGTACCTCGGCTCCAAGGTCAAGAAAAATTATTTGTATTTTTTTTCACAGCTCCAAGATAAGCGCTGACGCATTCTTCAGTAAAAATAGAGTTGCGCTCTTATACTAAAATTTTAAGACACCTGTTATTTAAATTTTTGTATCATATTGTGCAGCTATAGTTTATTTGCTTTATCAGTATATAATGAATTTTCTTACTGAAAATATTTTTTTCTTGATGAATATTTTTCAAATATCAGCTATGTCTTTTCACTGCTGCATACTGTCATGAAAAATAGTCCTGCAAAGAGTGTCAATTTTTTCCAGCTTTTCTTTACCTGTCTTCTGGCACTGCTTTCCTGTTTTGTCGTTTTGTAGAGCCAATTCCAAAGAGTTTGCAGAAGTGCAACATGCCCCTGAAAGAGTAGTCTGTCAATCACAAATACCCTCCTTGACCTCTAGCCAATTTTTGCCTAGTGTGAAAAGAGGAGTATGCAACCGCCCTTTGCGAGGGTGGTGGATCAAGTATGTGCTCTTGATCCGTCTTTGGGAAGTTTAGCATACATAAGGATGTTCACATGAGGAACGGTAAGGCACTGCTTACGCAGACGTTGAAGGCTGCAGCGTGTACTTTCTGTCTGTTCGCCTTGTGTGCGGGGCCCGTGGCTGCCGCAGAACTCGAGGAAACAGACAGTGGTGCACCCTCGGCTATGGTCATGTTTCCAGTCACCGGAGATGGTACTGCAACCAAGGGCAGCATGAAACCTGCTGTGTTCAACCATCTCATTCACGAAAAGGCAGTCTCCGACTGTGTCACCTGTCATCACACCGGTGATCCGCAGTCCTGTGCTGACTGTCACACCCTGACTGGCTCTCCGGAAGGCAAGGGTATCACCCTGGAACGCGCCATGCACGCGACCAACATTGCCCCGAGAGCTGATGGCAATACCCCCAAGAGCTGCGTGAGCTGTCACGAAGAGCGCTACAAGGCCAAGCAGGAATGCGCCGGCTGCCATAACATTGTTGTCCCCGCCCGTGACGACAAGTGGTGCGCCGTGTGCCACAATGCCAACGTGACCCCCGAGCAGCTTGCCAAGGGCACGGCCGGTTCCCTGACTGCCGAAGAGAACCTGGAAATTGCCACCAAGTCCGTCACGACAAAGGTTGCCCCCGAGAAGGTTCCCGGATACTTCGAGCCCACCAAGGTGGTCATTGACACCCTGGCCGACGAATACCAGCCCTGCCTCTTCTCGCACCGCCGTCACGTGGCCAGCCTGGTCGAACGTATCAAGAACGACAAGCTCGCTGAAGCCTTCCACTATCAGCCTGAAGTCATCTGCGCCACCTGCCATCACCGCAGCCCGCTTTCGATGACACCGCCCAAGTGTGGCAGCTGCCATCAGACCAAGATCGATCCCGCCAATCCGGGTCGTCCGAACCTCAAGGCTGCCTATCACCTGCAATGTATGGGCTGCCATAACGGCATGGGCGTGCAGCGTCCCGCCAACACGGACTGCACCACCTGCCACAAGGCAAAGCCTGCGGCTGAGTAGGAGGGCTTTATGAATCGCAGAAAGTTTCTGACCTTTATGGGAACGGCTGGTGTGGTTTCTGCCCTCGGTACCGCCAAAGTGGCCGAAGCCGGCGTGCACACCTTTCCGTATTATGACAACGGGTACGGCGTCCTGCACGATCTGACCCGCTGCATCGGCTGCCGCCAGTGCGAAGCCGGGTGCAACAGGGTCAACAACCTGAAAAAGCCCGACGTTCCCTTCACCGATGTGACCGTCACCCACAAGAGACGCCGCACCACCACGACCGAATGGACTGTTGTCAACCGCTACGATCTTGGCAACAACGAATTTGTCTTCCGCAAGATTCAGTGCTTCCATTGCAATGATCCGGCCTGTGCCAGCGCCTGCTTCACCAAGTGCTACCAGAAGAACCCCGATGGTTCCGTGACCTACGACGACACACAGTGCGTGGGTTGCCGTTACTGCATGGTCGCCTGCCCCTTCTACATCCCGACCTTCGAGTACGAAGAAGCCTTCGACCCCATCATCCAGAAGTGCACCTTCTGCCACAACAGACTGGAAAAGGGCCAGCTGCCCGGCTGTGTGGAAAGCTGCACCATGGATGCCCTGACCTTCGGTCGCCGCAAGGATCTCATCAATATCGCCCGCAAGCGCATTGCCGAGAATCCCGACAAGTACCTGGACTACATCTACGGTGAGCACGACGCCGGCGGTACCGCCTGGATGGTGCTCATGCCCAAACCCAAGGGCATGCCGCAGATCGCTCCCGGCAACGCTGCCGAAGCCGCTCCTGCCATGAAGAAGGTTGGTCTGGACACCCATCTGGGCACACAGCCCATGGGCGAACTGACCTACGGTGCTCTGGGTACTGTGCCCATGATCATCTCCTTCTGGCCGGTCATCTTCGGTGGTGCCTACGGCATGACCAAGCGTCGTGAAGCCATTGCCAAGGCCAACCAGGAAAAGGCTGTGGCTGAAGAGCGCCAGAAGACCCTTGAAACCGTTGTTCAGTGCATCGAGAAGGAACAGGGCAAGGACGCTGCCGACAAGGCACGCGCTGCCATGACAGCCGCCCTGGACGAACAGGATGCAAAGGCTGAAAAGGGTGGGGAGGACAAGTAAATGGAACACAAAATCGTCATCCCGACTAAGGACAAGATGTTCAACATGGGGCCGATGCTCTCGCTGACCCCTGGCAACATCATCACCTATATTCTCCTGGCCATCGGCCTGGTGGTGACCATCGTCCGCTTCACTCAGGGCATTGGTGCCGTCTCCAACCTGGACGACTATCAGCCCTGGGGCATGTGGATCGGCTTTGACCTTCTGTGCGGCGTGTGCCTGGCCGCAGGCGGCTATTTCACAACGGTTGCCTGCTACGTCATGGGCATGAAGCAGTTCAGCTCCGCTGCCCGTCCGGCAGTGCTCACGGCCTTCCTGGGCTACCTCTTCGTGGTTATCGCCCTGCTCTACGACCTGGGCCATCCGCTCCGTCTGCCCTACATGTTCTTCTTCCCGGGCACCACGTCCGTGCTCTTCGAAGTGGGCCTGTGCGTGGCAACCTACCTGACGGTGCTCTTCCTTGAGTTCTCCGTTGCTCCCTGCGAATGGCTGGGCAAGAAGTTCCCCTTCCTGCTGACCTACCGTCACTGGATCGAGAAGATCGGCATCCTGCTGACCATCATGGGCGTCTGCCTTTCCACCCTGCATCAGTCTTCCCTGGGCTCGCTCTTCCTGATCTGCCCCGGCAAGCTGCATCCGCTGTGGTACTCTCCCTTCCTGCCCATGTTCTTCTTCGTGTCCTCCATGGCTGCCGGTGCTTCCATGGTCGTCTTCGAAGGCATGCTCTCCCATGCCGGCATGCACGACTACATGGACAAGAAGCACCTGAGCCAGTCTGCCGGCGTGACCCTGAGCTTCTCCAAGGCCGCTGCCATGATCCTCTTCTCCTACTTCATCATGCGCACAGTGGACATGCTTGTGCACGGCAACGTCGTGTACCTGTTCTCCAACTACGGCATGTGGTGGCTGCTGGAGATGTTCGGATTCGTGCTGACTCCGGCCTTCCTCTATGCCAAGGGTTCGCGTGACCTCAACGTGCCTCTGTGCCGCGCCGCTTCCGTCATGGCCGTTGCCGGCATCGTGCTCAACCGCTTCACCATCAGCATGATCGCCTACAACTACGATCTGCCTGCCAGCGACCGTTACTTCCCGAACCTGCCGGAAATCATGGTTTCTGTCTTCGTGGTGACCATGATCGTGACTGCCTACAGATTCATCTGCTACCATATGCCCATTCTGTACGAGCACCCCGATTTCAAGGAACATGACTAATCGCTGCCGGAGAATACCATGGAATTTGATACCTTCTATCAGTACTTCATCTATTCCAAAAACTGGGCGTATATCTCCATCATTCTGATCCTGCCGATATTTGCCCTGTTCTGGAATACCGTCATCTATCCTACCAAGGACAAGGACATCCTGCAGCTTGTCGATCGCGTCAAGGAAAAACTCCCCTGCTGCTGCAAGTGCAAGGACTCTGCCAAGCAGTAGTCTGCACCCGCGTTCAGCAGACGCGTAAGTGATCCTTTTTTCTGAACAGAGCGGAGGGCTGCCCTCCGCTCTGTTCTGTCTTTCTGGAGAACACCACATGTGCCTGGCCATTCCAGCTCAAGTTGTCGAAATACTTGACAATACAATGATGAAGGTCCGCGTTGGCAACGGGCCCACCCTGCTGACAGCCTCAGCCATGCTGCTGCCTGAACCGCCAGTCATCGGAGACTATCTCATCGTTCATGCAGGCTTTGCCATGCGCAAGCTGGACCCTGTGGAAGCCAGGGAAAGTCTGGCCGCCCTGCACGAATTTGCCACTGCCCTGGAAAAGACCGGACAGCTTGAGGGCCAGTAGACAGCGGCCCTGCGCTCGCCCTGACAGTATCCCCTTGTGCTGTTTGACTTTTCCTGCTTTGCCCCGTACATCTAACTGTTCCTGACGGTCGTGCTCCGCCTGACTGCGCAAGCCTGCGACCGTTGGCAGGCGATCCCTGCAGGCGGCTCGTCCCAACCGGCGTCTCCTGCCGTCTTTTTTGCCCGGATCTTCCTGCACGAATCTTCCTACCCAGACCTTCATCCCTGAGCGCATGCCTGCCCCGGAGCGTTCCCTCTGAGCAGAGCACGTTCTGCGTCCGAGAGTGTCGACCACAATGAGCGATTACAAAAAAACACTGAATCTGCCCTCCACCAAATTTCCCATGAGGGCCAATCTTGTCCAGATGGAACCGAAAATGCTGGCCTTCTGGGACAAGATCCATGCCGATGCCGCCATGCTGGATACCCCCGCCCCAAAGGGCGAATATGTCCTCCACGACGGTCCGCCCTACGCCAACGGCCACATCCATATGGGGCATGCCCTCAACAAGATTCTCAAGGACATCATCGTCAAGTCACGCAACATGCAGGGCTACAGGGCTGTCTACGTACCCGGCTGGGACTGCCACGGCCTGCCCATTGAACACAAGGTCGAAGAAGAGCTCAAGGAAAAGAAAAAGACCCTGCCTGCCCACGTGGTCCGCAAGATCTGCCGCGACTACGCTTCCAAGTGGATCGACATCCAGCGCAAGGAATTCCGCCGGCTGGGCGTGTTCGGCGACTGGGACAATCCCTATCTGAGCATGCGTCCCGAATTCGAGTCGGCCACCAGCATGGAACTGGCCAACTTCGTGGAAAAGGGCAGCGTCATCCGTGCCAAGAAGCCCATCTACTGGTGCGGTCACTGCCACACCGCTCTGGCCGAGGCAGAAGTCGAATACAAGAACGTCTCCTCGCACTCCATCTACGTGCGCTTTGCCCTCAATGACGCCGGCCTGACCAGAGCCTTTCCCATGGCCGACCCGTCCAGGGCCTATGTCATCATCTGGACCACAACGCCCTGGACCATTCCGGACAACATGGGCGTGTGCCTGAACCCAGACTTTGTCTACTGCCTCATCGAGGCCGACGGCTGCCAGTATGTGGTGGCCCGCGAACTGGCTGCCAAGTGCGCCGCCGAATTCGGCTGGCAGGAATGGAGCATCCTGGGCGAGGCCGAGGGCAGCACCATGGAAGGCCTCAAGGCCCGTCACCCCATCTACGACAGGGACTCCCTGGTTGTCCTGGGCGGCCACGTCACCCTGGATGCCGGCACAGGCTGTGTGCACACGGCTCCCGGGCACGGCCCCGAGGACTATGAAGTGGGCCTCAGATACGGTCTGGACATCTATTCGCCCCTGGACGACTCGGCCTGCTTCCTGCCCAGCGTGGGCCACTTTGCCGGCCTCAATGTTTTCGACGCCAACAAGCCCGTCATCGAGCTGCTCAAGGAAAAGGGCGCCCTCATGGGCTCCGGCACCATAGAGCACTCCTATCCGCACTGCTGGCGCTGCAAGAATCCCCTCATCTTCAGGGCCACGACACAGTGGTTCATCAGCATGCAGGCCAACAATCTGCGCGAGCGCGCCCTCAAGGCCATCAACGAGGATGTGACCTGGATTCCCTCCTGGGGCAGGGAACGCATCTACAACATGATTGCCACCCGTCCGGACTGGTGCATTTCCCGTCAGCGCCAGTGGGGCGTGCCCATTCTGGCCCTGCTCTGCGAAGACTGCGGCGAGGCATGGAACGACGCCGAGTGGATGAAGGACATCAGCGCCCGCTTTGCCAAGCATCCCACGGGCTGCGACTACTGGTTCGAGGCGGATCTCAAGGACATTGTGCCCGAGGGCCTCACCTGCCCCCACTGCGGCGGCAGCCACTGGAAGAAGGAAACCGACATTCTGGACGTCTGGTTCGACAGCGGCACGACCTGGTCGGCTGTGCTCAAGCAGCGCCCCGAGCTTTCCTTCCCTGCCGATCTCTACCTGGAAGGCTCGGATCAGCACCGCGGCTGGTTCCACAGTTCGCTTTTGGTGAGCCTGGGTTCCCAGGGCGTGCCCCCCTACCGCTCCGTCCTGACCCACGGCTACGTGGTGGACGGCAAGGGCTTCAAGATGTCCAAGTCTGTGGGCAATGTCATTGCGCCTCAGGAAATCATTGCCAAGTACGGTGCCGATCTGGTGCGCCTGTGGGCCTCCAGTGTGGAGTACCGCGATGACGTGCGCCTCTCCGACGACATCATTGCCAGGCTTGTGGACGCCTACCGCCGCATCCGCAATACCTGCCGCTACATTCTGGGCTGCGTGGACAAGCTGACGCCCGAGGATCTCCTGCCCCTGGATGACCTCCTGCCTCTGGACAGGGCAAGCGTGAGCACGGCCGCACAGATCTACCAGAATGTGCAGGCCGCCTACCTGGCCTACGACTTCCACAAGGTCTACCACATCCTGCACGAGTACTGCGTCACCGACCTTTCCGTCCTGTGCATCGACGTGCTCAAGGATCGCATCTACTGCTCTGCCAGGACGTCCCGCGAGTACAGGTCGGCCGTCACGGCCCTCTTCCACATACTGGAACTGCTTCTGCGCGAGCTTGCCCCTGTGCTCTCCTTTACGGCCGAAGAGATCTACAGCTACTTCCCTGCCGCCTTCAAGGGCAGCGAGCAGACGGTCTTTGCCCTGCAGAGCGTGGACTGCGCGGACTGGATTCTGCCCGAGGACGTGCGCAACGACTGGAAGACCCTGCAGGACGTGCGCGGCGCCGTGACGAGAGCCATCGAGCCCCTGCGCCGCGACGGCAAGGTCGGCCACTCTCTCGACACAAGCATCACCCTCTATGTGTCCGCAGACCTCAAGGCCTGCCTTGAACGCGTGGGCGCCGATATGCGCGAATACTGCCTGGTTTCCCATCTGTGCGTGGAGGATCTGGCAAAGTCGCCTGAAAATGCCCTGCGCGACGAGCAGGTACCGGATCTGGCCATTGTCGTGGATCGCGCCCATGGCGAAAAGTGCCCGCGCTGCTGGATGTACTCCACCGAAATCGGCACCAATCCCGAACACAGCGATCTGTGCCCCCGCTGCGCCCAGGTCATGCACGAGATTGAAGGCACACACGGGGAATAGGCATGCGTACCCGCTGGCGCATACTTCTGGCGACGGTACCCATGGTCATTGTGCTCGATCAGCTGAGCAAGTGGCTTGTCAACAGAACCATTCCCCTGGATGGTTCCGTGCCCGTCCTTCCCGGGTTCTTCAACCTTGTGAACATACGCAACAGAGGTGCTGCCTTCGGCTTTCTGAACCGCTCTGACATAGACTGGCAGATGTGGCTCTTTCTGGGAGCCACCATCATTGCCTGCTGGATCATTGTGGTGCTCATTCACAGGAGCGGCCGGGCGCCGCTCCTGTGGACAGGCTTCAGCCTGGTCATGGGCGGTGCCCTGGGCAATCTCATCGATCGCCTGCGCGAGCGGGCAGTGACGGACTTTCTGGATTTCTACTGGCAGAATGCCCACTGGCCGGCCTTCAATGTGGCCGACATAGCCATCTGTGTCGGCGCCGGTCTGGCGGGCCTTGCCATTCTCCTTGGTCACGACAGACGTGACCTTCCCTCCTCTCAAAAGGAGAGCTTATGACCTTTGCCTGGTGGCATGTCCTGCTCGCCATTGTGCCCATCATTCCCAATCTCTGGGGCGTGTGGCACATCTGGCGGCATGACTTCAACGACAATCTGCAAAAAAAGGTTCTCTGGCTCATGCTCTGTGTCTTCGTGCCTGTCATCGGCGGTCTTGTGTACCTCTTTGCCGGACGCCCTCAGGCCGGTGCCAAAATAGTCAGATCCTGATAACGCCCACTCTTCCCTTTTCCTGCGGAGTTTTCCTTGAAAAATACGCTTTTCTCTCTCCTTCTCCTTGCTCTTCTCCTTGCAGGGCTTTCTGGATGCGCCAACAGAAATGACGAGATGGAAGCCCAGCTCATGCAGCATGATGCACAGATACGGCAGATGCAGCCCGTGCAGGCCGATGCCTGGAATCAGGTGCAGGCCCTGCGTGACGAAGTCAGTGACCTGCGCGGCCAGCTGGCCGATCTGCGCCGCATCGGTGGCTCCGCAGTGCTTGTGGACAAGCTGAACCGCCATGATCAGGCCCTGCGTCAGATAGAGACCTCCATGGCCCTCAAGTTTGACCTGGGCGATCCCATTGCCGCTCCTGCGGGCGGACTGGACGCTGCGGCCGGAGTGCCCCAGGCCTCCCTGACCCAGGCGACGGCCCAGTCTGCCCAGGCTGCTCCCACCTACGGCGGCATTGCGGCCACAGCCGCAGCCGGCGCCGCTGCCGCCACGGCAGCGCCCAGCGGCAGCACCTGGGGCCAGGCCACGCCCAAGCCCAAGCAGCCCACTGCCCAGAAGGACATGACCGTGGCCCTGTACGAAGCCGGCGTCAACGCCTTCAAGGCCCGCCAGTACAACGATGCCCAGCGCTCCTTCAGCGACTTCCTGCAAAACTTCGGCTCCGATCCCAAGGCACCCGATGCCCAGTACTATCTGGCCGAATGCTACTTCCAGAAGAACCAGTTCTCCGACGCCGCCCTGGCCTACGACACGGTCATCACCAAGTACCCCAAGTCCAGCAAGGCGCCCGGAGCCTATCTGAAGCAGGGCATCTGCTTCAGCAAGCTCAAGCAGAACAAGGCGGCTAGGGCCCGCATGAACGAGCTCATCAAGAAGTATCCCCAGAGCCCCGAGGCGGCCAGGGCCAGGAGCTTCCTCAAGACCAACAAGTAAGACGTTCGGCTGAACAGCCGGCTGACTGACGGATCAACTGACGGATCAACTGATGACAGACAGGGATCCCTTTGCCAGTGCGCAACGGGACACCCTGAAGGAAAGGGCATGCAGACAAGCCATCTGCATGCCCTTTCTGCATTTGCAGGCCATAGCATCCGAAGAACCAGCGGGGCATGGCTCCTTTCGCAAAAAAATTTAGTAAAACCTTCGTCTCATTTTCACCAAATTGCCACGCTGTCGTCGCATGGTTCAAGCGGTCCGATCCGCAAGGCCGGCACGAACAGTACCTGGCGTGAAGTTGGGAAGCTACACACCGCAAAACTTCTGCCGCCCGCGGATCGGGCCTTTTGCACGCACAGCACGACAGGGCATGCCCAGGCACGCGTCCCCTGTTGCTACACAAGGCAGAGCGAACGGCCCGGAACAGGCTGCGCAGGCAGTGATGCCAGAGCCCACAGCAGCCTTTTCGGACAGACACATTTGGCGCGGAGGTTGTATGCGTCTTTTCAAATCCATGTTCTGTGCAGGCATCCTGCTGGCTGTCTTCACAGTTGCCGGTCTGGCCCAGGCCCAGGACAAGGTGACCCTGCTCACCAGCAAAAACTGGGACCCAATAGTCAAGGCCACCCTCAATGACACCATGACCCGCTTTGGTCACACGGCCAGGGACTACGATCCGTCCATCCGTCCCTACGCGGTCTTCGACTTTGACAATACGGTGTCCATTCTCGACGTGGAAGAACAGCTGGCCATCTATCAGCTCGAACATCTGCGTTTCGCCATCAAGCCCGACAAGATGTACGAGGTGCTCACCACCGGCATTCCGGATGTGAACATGGATCTGGGCAAGGACTACGGCAACCTCACCGTGGCCAAGGTGGCCAGGGACGCTGCCGCTGCCTACAAGCGCCTGTATGACAAGGGCTACGTGGCCGCCGATACGAGCAGGCAGGCCAGGCAGAAGGAATGGCTTGCCAGCGACGACTGGAAGGAATTTGCCACCAAGGCCCGCTGGCTCTACAGCGCCATTGGCGACACCATGGACGTGTCCGTCTCCTATCCCTGGATCACCTACTGGTTCACCGGCATGAGCCCCAAGGAAGTCTATACTCTGGCCTACACCGCCTTCACGGACTACGCCAAGAAGAGCGAAAAGGCCGACTTCTGGAAGAAGTGCAAGTGGACAAGCCCCGCCTCCTATCCCGGCTCCGTGGCCGGCTCCCTCTCCGTCTCCTACAACCAGGGCATCACTGTTTCTCCCGAACTGCTGGAACTCTTTGCTGCCCTTGAAGCCAACGGCATTGATGCCTGGATCTGCTCCGCTTCCTATGTGGATGTCATCAATGCAGCCGTGAAGGCCTTCAATATTCCCGGCGTGGACGGCGTTGTGGCCATGACCAACAAGAAGGTCAACGGCGTCTACACCAACGAATACGATTACGATTTCCATGCCCAGACCCAGGGCCCCGGCAAGGCCGAAAGCATCGACAAGGTGGTGCGTCCCCTCTACCGCAATCAGGGTCCCGTGCTCGTGGCCTTTGACTCCCAGGGCGACTTCAACTTCTGCACCGTGTACAAGGACACTGTCACCGGCCTTGGCCTGAACCGTGCTCGCAAGGACGATGCCGGCATCCTGGCCGCCATTGCCGTCTACCAGAACCAGAAGAAGCTGACCCTGGCCGACACCATGAAGAGCGGCGACATCCGCTACGTGCTGCAGGGCCGCAATGAAAACGGCGGCAAGCTCTGGGCCAGGCCTGAAGTGCAGGCTCTGGGCAAGAAGAGCCCCGAACTGCTGAGCGCCAAGGCCGAAGGCTGGCTCAAGATGCTCAACGAAGGCACCACACCTGCCCAGCTGGTGAACAAGGCTCCCGAACTCACCGGCAAGCTCAAGACCTTCGAAGGCTACAAGACCCGCTAAGCCCCTTCCAACAAGTCCCCCCCAACACCGGTCAGCATAAAGAGGACAGGCAAGGGGCCAGCACTGGCCCGCCTGTCCTCTTTTTTGATCCGGGCTTTTGGTCTGGCACAAGGACAGGCCCTTCACCCCGGAGCAAGAGCAAACTCCGGTACCGGAGCCAGGCTCTGCCCCTGGGGGGCAGTTTTTCCTGCGTTTCAGAGCCAGATTTCCGTTCGTCCGGCATGAAAAAAGACCCGGTCCGGGAGGGGGAAGGTCTTCCTCTCTGGACGGGTCTTTTTTGTTTGCAGAATGCTTTTTTGCTGTCAGTGCAGCACGCAGCGCCCTGTCAGGCCAGCCGCTGCAACGATCGGACACTTAGGCAAAGTAGCTGCGGCCGTATTCCAGGGCCTGCAGGTTGGCAGGCTGAAGCTTGGCCGGCAGGAAGCGCTTCAGGGCCTCCTCGAAGACATCCACGCCAAAGGGCAGGATGCCGGAGGCACAGACTGCGGCGAGCAGCACCGTGTTGCCGGCCTGCACGGCGCCAGCCTTGGCACCGAGCTCGCGGCAGGGCAGAAAATGGCTCTCGCTGGCCACTTCGGCAATCCTGGCCTTGATCTCGTCCATGTCGGGATAGCGTTCCAGTCCCAGGGCCACCCCCACGGGAGGCATGGCATCGGAGCTCGAGAAGACCACGCCACCCTTGCGCAAATAGGGCAGACCGCGCAGGGTCTCCAGGGGCTCGAAGCCCAGGATCACGTCGGCCTCGCCGTATTCGAGCTTGGGGGAGCGCCAGCCGCCGAGCAGCAGCACGGATTCCACCACGCCGCCGCGCTGGGCCATGCCGTGCACTTCACCGGCCACGACGTCCACTCCGGCAAAGAGTGCCGTTCTGGCCAGAAGAGCTGTGGCTGTCAGGGAGCCCTGACCACCGACACCGGTAAAATAGATGCGAAGTTTCTTCTGTGCGTCCATTGCTTCCCTCCTAGGCACGCTTCACCAGTTTGAAGCCCGTCGGTGCCACCTGCAGACACAGGCCGCAGCCCGTGCACAGCGTGGGATCCACAGCATAGGCACCGTCCTTGCGGCAGAAGGCCGGACAGGCAAAGCTGTCAATGCAGCGCTTTGTTGCCTCGCCCTGGTCCACGACCACAGCCACGCGGCTGCCGCCCTTGTGCAGGGAACGTCTGGCATAAAGGGCACAGGGTTCCTCGGCAATGAGCACGCGCACACCCTGCATGTCCTTGAATTCCTTCAGGGCCCGTTCCACGGCCTTGAGGTTGAAGGCAGCCACCTTCTTGACCTGGGTCACGCCGATGCCGCGCACGATGGCCTCGATGTCCAGATGCTGGCAGAGCTCGCCCAGCTGATCCTGCAGCATGCCGGGATTGGGCTGATGGCCGGTCATGGCCGTTGTGCCGTTGTCCAGGACGACCACGATGATGTCCATGCGGTTGAACAGGGCATTGGCCAGGCCCGTCATGCCGGAATGGAAGAAGGTGGAGTCGCCGATGAAGCCCACCACCTGGCGTTTGGCCAGCATGGCAAAGCCGGAACCGGCAGAGATGGAGGAGCCCATGCAGAAGAGGAAATCGGCACAGCGCAGGGGCGGCAGCATGCCCAGGGTGTAGCAGCCGATATCGCTGGAATAGACGGCCTCGTCGCCGAAGATCTGGCGTGCGGCATAGTAGACGGCCCTGTGGGAGCAGCCGGCGCACAGGTTCGGGGGACGCTTGGGCAGCTGGGCCGGAGCCTGCACCTGGGACTTTTCAAGGGGCTCACCCAGGAAGTCGGCAATGGCCTGCATGAGCAACGGCGTGGAGTATTCGCCCTGTATGGTCAGCACGCCGCCTTTGCCGGAAATGGCCGTGGTGCAGCCAGTCTTCTGGGCCATGGCACGCACATCCTTCTCAAGCAGGGGATCGTTTTCCTCCACAATGAGCACCTTGTCACAGGAGTTGAGGAAGGACACGATGCGCTGTTCGGGCAAAGGCCAGGTCATGCCCAGTTCGAGCACGCGGACCCTGTCTTCCCACTGTCCGGTCAGCAGGGCGTCGCTCACGTAGTTGCGGGACACGCCGGAGACAATGATGCCGGCCTTCGGTGCGCTGGCAGGGACATGTTCCTTCGTGAAGAAGCTTTCCTCGGCCAGAGCCTTTGCCTTGGCCATGTTCTCTTCCAGGGCCATATGGCGCAGCCTGGCCACGGCCGGCACAGGCACAAAGCGCATGGGATTGCGCTCGAAGGCAACCAGGGGATCCTTTTCCTCGGGAAGGGCACCAAAGCGCACAGCACCACGCATGTGGTTGACGCGGGTGGTCGTACGCAGCAGCACGGGCTGCTGCAGAAGCCTGGCCACCCTGAAGGCTTCCTTCGTCATGTCCTTGGCTTCCTGGGCAGAACAGGGCTCGAAACAGGGCAGGGAGGCTGCGCGTGCATAATTGCGGTTGTCCTGCTCGTTCTGGGAGGAATGGAAACCCGGATCATCGGCAGAGAGAATGACGAGGCCACCGGGCAGACCGGTATAGGTCGCCGTGAACAGCGGGTCGGCTGCCACGTTGAGGCCCACGTGCTTCATGGTCACCAGAGCCTTGGCACCGGCCAGGGAGGCGCCGCAGGCCACTTCCATAGCCACCTTCTCGTTGACCGAATACTGCATCAGGTACTGCCGGCCCGTTCCGCCGATGCGCCGGAAGGTGTCCGGCACCTCGGAGGAAGGCGTTCCGGGATAACAGGTCACAATGTGTACGCCTGCTTCCAGTGCACCGCGCACTATGGCTTCATTGCCAAGCAGCAGGTGGCACTCGTCCGCCTTCCCTTCAAGCAAAGGATTACTCATCTATAAACCCCCAAATGACAGCAAGAGGGCGTGTTGCGCGCTGGCAAGGACGTGTGCGGCCTCCCCCGTGCTGTCGTCCATAGGACAATTGTTGCAGGCAGACCCGCGCAAGGCCCCAGGGCCTTGCGCGGGTCTGTCTTCTATTGTTCAGATTTTTCAGCCTGTTCGGCCTTGGCAATGGCCCGGATTTCCCCGGCCCGTGCGGCGCAGTAGTCCTTGTCAAGCTGTACGGGAACCGTGCCTGCCAGCTCCTCGAAGGTGGACGCGGCCAGATCGTACTGGCCGGCGCGGAAGGCGCCCTCGGCCAGCATCATCCGTGCCTGGACTCCGCTCTGCTGGCCCAGACGGGGCAGCAGGCTCTGCACAATGCGCACGCCTTCGGCATACTTGCCGCTGCCCATGAGCATGCCGGCCTGGTTCAGGGCGGCAGCAAGCCCGGTGGGCGAGTCAAAGTCGGCGCTGGCCACCTGGGCATAGCCCTCTTCGGCCTTGTCCCGCAGGCCCTGAGTCAGGGCACTCTGCACAAGGGCCACGGAGACGGCGGTGCGCATGCTGGACGGGCAGTCCCTGCCCAGGGCTTCAATGTCGGCAATCTGTCTGGCATCGGCCGGACGCTGCATGATCCTGGCCAGCTCTTCCAGGGTTGTCTCGCGCTGGCTGCCTTCCACATAGCGGTAGACGGCTGTGCCGAGCAGGGCGACAACGAGGAGGACGACGATGCCAACCAGGAATTTGGATTTGCTGATGATAAAGTCCAGCAGAGGCCGGTTTTCCACGGCCACTTCGGACTGTATGTTGCCCATCAGGCCGGGATCGGCAGACAGGGGCTTGTTCTCAACACGAGGCATGTAGGGTTTCTCCTTGACGGGAAGACAAACAGGCAAGACGGGAAAGGCATGCCCTGCGGCATCCCTTCCCCGTCAGCCTGGAACGTTCGTTACTTGTTGAAGAGCATTTCCTGATAGGTGGGCAGGCTCCACATATCCTCGGGAATCAGGCATTCGAGCTCGTCGGCCACGCTTCTGACGGCCTCCATGGCCGGCAGGACCTCGTTGCAGTAGCGGTCGGCCCGCTTCTGCAGTTCCTGTTCGGCTTCCACGGACGCCATGAGGGTCTCAAGTTCGTTGACCCTGTCCTGCAAGCCGCGCAGACCCTCGGTCACGGCATCGAAGGTTGTGGTCCTGAATTCCCGGCCCATGGCCTTGATGGCGGCGCAGGTCTCGGCCAGCATCTTCTGGTAGCCCAGGGCGGCCGGGAAAATGCTGGTCCTGGCCATGCGCACGGTCAGGATGGACTCGCTGCGCAGGGTCTTGCAGTACTGTTCCAGATAGATCTCGGTCCTGGCCCTGATTTCGGCAGCCCGCATGATGCCCAGGCGCTCGTAGAGCTCGACGACTTCGGGAGCCTGCAGCACGGGCAGGGCCTCGGGCGTGTTGTGCAGATTGGGCAGGCCTCTGCGCTCTGCTTCCTTGTGCCAGATGTCGGAATAGCCGTCGCCGTTGAAGATCACGGCGCTGTGCTCTTCCATGACATGGGTGATGAAGCTCTGCACGGCTTCGTTGAAGCTCATGCCGGAAGCAAGCTCCTTTTCCAGCCAGTCGGCGGCATAGCCCAGGGAATCGGCCATCATGGCATTGAGGGCCGTGACGGAGTCGGCGGCAGACTGGCTCGACCCCAGGGCCCTGAACTCGAAGCGGTTGCCCACAAAGGCAATGGGGCTTGTGCGGTTGCGGTCGCCGGGATCCCTAGGCAGCGGGGGCAGCGTATCCACACCCACGTCCATGATGCCGGACTTCTTGCCGGACTCGGCCTGTTCCAGATGCCCGGAGCGGAAGGCTTCCAGCACCTGGGTGAGCTCGTCGCCAAGGAAGATGGACATGATGGCCGGCGGAGCCTCGTTGGCGCCAAGGCGGTGATCATTGCTGGCACTGGCCACGGTGGCACGCAGCAGGCCGCCGTACTTGTGCACGGCGCGGATGAGGGCGCAGCAGAAGACCAGGAACTTGGCATTGGCATGGGGCGTGTCGCCGGGATCGAAGAGCGAGCCCAGTTCGGCGCTGCCCACGGAATAGTTCAGATGCTTGCCGGACCCGTTGATGCAGCTGAAGGGCTTTTCATGGAGCAGACACTTGAGACCGTGATGCTTGGCCACGTTTCTGAGCGTGGACATGATCATGTGGTTGTGATCCACGGCCACGTTGGCCTGCTCGAAGATGGGCGCAATTTCGTACTGGCTCGGAGCCACCTCGTTGTGGCGCGTGCGCACGGGCACGCCGAGCTTGTAGAGCTCGCGCTCCACTTCCATCATGAAGGACAGCACGCGCTGGGGAATGACGCCAAAGTACTGATCACTGAACTCCTGGCCCTTGGCAGGTCTGGCCCCGAAGAGGGTGCGACCGGCAATGAGCAGATCCTGACGGGCAAAATTGTAGTTGTTGTCTATGAGGAAGTATTCCTGCTCAAGGCCCGCAAAGCAGACAATGGGCAGGTCGCTCTTGATGTCGAAGAGTTCGAGCAGCCGTTTGGCCTCGCGGTTCAGGGCCTGGCCGGAACGCAGCATGGGCGTCTTCTTGTCCAGGACAACACCTGTCCAGGAAAGGAACATGGTGGGAATGCACAGGACAATGCAGTTGGGATTTTCCTGCAGGTAGGCGGGACTGGTCACGTCCCAGGCCGTGTAGCCGCGAGCCTCGAAGGTGGAGCGCAGGCCGCCGGACGGGAAGGAGGAGCCGTCCGCCTCACCGCGGATGAGCATGGAACCGGAGAACTCGGCAATGACGCCGCCATTGCCGTCGGGCATGAGGAAGCTGTCGTGCTTTTCTGCGGTCTGGCCGGTGAGGGGATAGAAAATGTGGGTATAGTGGGTGGCTCCGTGCTCTATGGCCCAGTCCTTCATCACGGCGGCAACGGTGTCGGCAATGGCGGGATCCAGGGCCTCGCCGTAGCGTATGGTCTTGGTCAGGGAGCGGTAGACCGACTTGGGCAGGCGTTCCCGCATGACCTTGTCGTTGAAGACATTGCAGCCAAAGAGCTCCGTGGGCTTGACGTCACGGAAATTGAAGCCGTCCGATTCGGGATTGTAGGTCGTAATGGCCTGAATGGCACTTTGCCGGGCACTTGTCTTGCTCATGAAAATCTCCGGGCACCGGGGAATGGGCACCAATGTTCGTTCACCTCGAGAAAACCCCTGCCGCTCCTTGTTGCGAGAAAGGGCGTTGCCTGCACGCTGCTAGCTCACCTGCACAATCTCGATGTCAAAGCACAGGTCCTTGCCAGCCAGCTCGTGATTGGCATCCAGCGTGATTTCCGTGTCCGTCACTTCCGAAATCACGGCATACATGGTGCCATGTTCATTGGACAGTTCTATCTTGGTACCGACTTCCTGGGGAATGGACGGAGGCACCTGCTCTCTGGCCACCGTGAAGAAGAGCTTGGGATCCACGGCTCCGTAGGCCTTTTCACAGGGCAGAGTGACCACAAAGCGATCTCCGACTTCATGTCCGAGGACGGCTTCCTCGAATCCGGGAATCATCCGTCCCTGTCCAACCGTAAATTCCAGCGGCTCGCGGCCCGAATTGCGGGACGAATCAAACTCCCTGCCGTCAGGGAATGTGCCTGTGTAGTGCACCTTGACAGTATCACCGTTTTCTATGCCCATGCCTGTCCTCCATCATGCGAAAATCGGGGCGGCCCCTGCGTGCGGGGCGCTTCAGCCCTGGCATCAAATTGATAGCAAAGAATTGTACCTATCCTAAAAAGCCTGTTTCGACAAGAGCAGCAGCAACCGCGCAAAAAAGCTTAGCGCTTGATAGTACATGATTTTTTTTGCAAGGCTCCCCTGCCCTGTCCCTGACGGACAGGGAAAGCACTCCCCCTTTGGGCCCGACCAGGCCCTGCGGCCTGGAAGAAAGCAGCCCGGGCATCCGGGAACCCCCTGAGGCTGCCGTGTCACCATTCCGTCACGTGCAAAGCTGAAAGCATGTATTGACAAATTTTGTTCGCGGGCGCTATCGTGCCCGCCTCTTCAACGCTTAGTTTGCGTTTTTCCTGATTTTTTCTACTCTCTCAAGGATATTTCCCATGGCCAACATCCGCTCCGCATATACAGACGGCACCTCCTTCTTTGGCGCCCGCACACCTGCTTCCCTGGCCGAAGAATTCGGCACTCCGCTCTATGTCTACAATGAAGTCATCCTGCGCCAGCGCTGCCGGGAACTCGTCAGCATGTGCAAAGTGCCCGGCTTTGTCGTCAACTATTCTGCCAAGGCCAATACCAACAAGACCATCCTGCAGATTGTGCGCGAGGAAGGGCTGACTGTTGATGCCATGAGCCCCGGCGAACTGCACATGGATCTGCTGGCAGGCTACGACACCGATCACGTCTTCTACATTTCCAACAACATTTCTCCTGCGGAAATGAAGAATGCCATTGCCCACAAGGTGCTGGTGAGCGTGGACTCCCTCTCCCAGCTCGACATGTACGGCAGCTTCAATCCCGGCGGCAGGGTCATGATCCGCTTCAATCCCGGCATTGGCGCAGGCCACCACAAGAAGGTCGTCACAGCCGGCAAGGAAACCAAGTTCGGCGTCTGCCCAGAGGATCAGGAGGAGGCCTTCCGTATTCTGGAAAAGCACCATCTCACCCTGGCCGGCGTGAACCAGCACATAGGCTCCCTCTTCATGCAGCCTGACGGCTATGTGGCGGCCGCCGACGTCCTTCTGCACCTCATTGCCGGTTTCCCGGCCTCCCTGCGCAGTCAGATCGAGGTCATTGACTTTGGCGGCGGCTTCGGTATCCCCTACCACAAGTACGAGAACGAGCCCCGTCTGGATCTGGCCGACCTCGGCGCACAACTGGACAAGCTCTTCATTGCCTGGAAGGCACAGCACGGCTACGAGGGCCGCTTCCTGGTGGAACCCGGCCGCTATGTGGTGGCCGAATGCGGCCTGCTCCTGGGCAGCGTGGAAGCCGTGAAGAACAACGGACCGCGCCGCTACGTGGGCACGGATCTGGGCTTCAACGTGCTGGTGCGCCCGGCCATGTACGGATCCTTCCACGATGTGGAAATCTACGGCGACGCAGAGGGCGAGCGCCCGGTCATGGAACAGACCCTGGTGGGCAATATCTGCGAGAGCGGCGACATCATGGCCAAGGATCGCCTCTGGCCCGAAATCCATGAGAACGATTTCGTGGGTGTGCTGGATGCCGGCGCCTACGGCTTCTCCATGGCCTCTAACTACAATACAAGGCCCCTGCCTGCGGAAGTTCTGATCACGGAAGCGGGCGAGGCACGCCTCATCCGCCGCCGCCAGACGCTGGACGACCTCACGGCAACCACCATCTAGTATAGCGTTCTCTAAGTTCGTTAATAGGCAAAGAAATTCCTACAATATGGTAGAAAATGGATTTTTCCCAATCCAGACTTGTTAACGAACTTCAAAAACAAAATACTAGGCGTTTCCGTCTTTTCCTTCATTCCCTGTGTCTGTCCCCAGATCGTGACAGGCACAGGAGGCTGTCCTCTTTTTGTCGCTCTCGCAAAAAGAGGATTTTTTTGCTTGCCGCTCCTGACAACGATGCAGGACACCAGGGGCAGGAGACAGAGACCCGTCTCCTGCGCGTGAAAGCGTTACCTGTCCCGTCACTCGTCCCCCAGCGATCTTTTCCGCGCTTCCTTCCCTGCCGCAAGGCAGATTCAGACCAAACCATGCAGACACCGGATCTTTCCACTTCTCCCAGGGCCATATGGCGCCTGACCTGGCCGCAGCTCCTCATGATGTACGTCATGTTCTTCATGACGCTCACGCCGGTCTGGACGGCAGGACGCCTGGGGGCCGATGTCCAGGCAGCCCTGGGCATGGCCAATCAGTGCTCGCTCTTTCTCTCGGTGATCTGTCTGGCCGTGTCCTCGGGCGCCACAGCCGCAGTGAGTCAGTCCCTGGGAGCCCTGCGGGTGCGCAGGGCCAATCTCTACATCTCAACCACCCTGATCCTCACCCTGCTGCTCGGCATCCTCATGGGCGCCGCAGGCTACCTGCTGGCCGCAGACATTTTGCAGCTTTTGCAGATCCCTGCCGAAATCCAGCCCGTGGCCCGGGACATCTGGCAGATCTTCATGATCGGCCTGCCCTTCCAGTACGTCTATGCCTCCTCCGGGGTCATCTTCAGGGCCACGCGCAGGGTCATTCCGCCCCTCATCGTTGCCTCCCTGGTCACCGTCCTGCATGCCCTGTTCTGCTTCGGAACGAGCTTCGGCCTCTTCGGCCTGCCCCAGTGGGGCTATCTCGGCATAGCCTGGGCCAGCGTAGCTGCCTCCTGCTTCGGCGCCCTGCTCAACTGCTCCATTCTCATCAGGGACGGCTACCTGAGCCACAGATACCTGCCAGGCCTTGCCTGGCTTAAGGTAGGCCTGCCCTACCTCATCCGCGTGGCCATTCCGGCCGGCTTCTCCTCCCTGGTCTGGCAGTCCGGCTACCTGGTCCTCTTCATTCTGGTCGCCTCCGTGCCCACGGACAGCGTGGCTGCCCTGGCTGGCCTCACCGCCGGCCTGCGCATAGAGGCCTTTCTCTTCATGCCGGCCATGGCCTTCAACATGTCGGCCTCCGTCCTGGTGGGCAACTGTCTTGGCGCCGGACGGGATACCGAGGCACGCAGCGTATCCTTCTCCCTGCTGCGCACGGCTGTGGTACTCATGAGCATTGCCGCCGTCTTCATCTGGCCCTTCCGGGCCGAACTGGCCGCCCTGCTCTCCATGGATCCCACGACCAGGCACTACATTGTGGACTACCTCTTCTACAACCTGATCTCCACGCCCTTCTCCATTGCCTCCACTGTTCTTGGCGGCGTCATGGTCGGCGCAGGGGCCACTCACTACAATCTCATGGTCTTTGGCAGCAGCTTCTGGGGCCTGCGCATCCCCCTGGGCTATCTGCTCGGACACGTCCTGTGGGGCACGGCAGGAGGCGTCTTCCTGGCCATGCTCATCTCCCAGGTTGTGCAGACGCTGTGCATGCTCTGTGTCTTCTTCCGCGGACGCTGGACCGCCTGTGCCATGCGCTCCCACATTCATCACAAGAGGACGGCGGAGGCGGCAGGGACAAGGGCTACGAACGATTCGAAAGCCATTGCAAAAAAAAGCTGAACAAAGCGGCTGACTTTGCCCGCCCTGTCCCGTCCCTGCCCGACCGGACTGCTGACAACGACGGACAAGGACTTATCTTGCCATTCTGACAGCCGCCTGCCTGACCTTGTGCCCGGGGCCTGCGGCTCCCTCTATTTTTCTCTTTCAAGGAGGCATCGGGCCCAGCCGGGCCCGGGACTTGCTAGCATGGATCTGCACTTTTCTCCCGTCACGCTTGAAGAGGCCGAACGCTTTTACTCCTACTGGCAGAAAACGCCGCAGCGTTCCATAGATTACAGTCTGGTCAATCTCTGGGGATGGCAGCAGCACTATGGTCTGGAATGGTGCTTTACCGAGCATCTGTGCTGGATACGCCAGACCTGGCCCTGCTTTACGGCCTACTGGGCCCCGGTGGGCGACTGGCATGCCGTGGACTGGGCGGCCTGCCTTGCCGATGGCCCCATCTCCTTCATCCGCGTTCCCGAAGCGCTGGAAGCGCTCTGGCAGGAGCAGCTGCCCGGCCGCATCTCGTCCGCACCGGCCCGCGGACAGTGGGAATACCTCTATGCCCAGAGTGACCTTGTCCGCCTGCCCGGCAACCGCTTCCACAAGAAGAAGAATCACGTCTCCGGCTTCATCCGCACCTACGGCGAACCGGACTACCATCCCCTGGACGACAGGATGGCAGAGGACTGTCTGGCCTTGCAGGACACATGGTGCCAGTGGCATGATTGTGACCACTCGCCGTCCCTGACGGCCGAAAACGACGCCATCAACCGCGTCCTCTCCCACTACAACACGTTCCACAATCTCTGCGGAGGCTCCCTCTACATAGGGAAGGACATTGTGGCCTTTTCCATTGGCGAACGCCTGGACGAACAGACCATGGGCGTGCACTATGAAAAGGGTCTCAACGACATCCGCGGTGTCTATCAAACCATCAACAACGTTTTCTGCAAGAATGCCTGCACGGATGTGCAGTGGATCAACAGGGCCCAGGATCTCGACGAGGAAGGATTGCGTCTGGCCAAGGAGAGCTATCATCCGGCCGGCTTCCTGCACAAGTTCACAGTCACACTGGGCTGATTTCCTGCCATTTCCGGCCCTGTCCTGTCCAAGGAGTTTTCATGGCTCAGCCTTACACTCGTCTTGCCTGCCTTGTCCTGTGCCTTGTCCTGGCAGGCTGTGCCGGCAGGCCGGCCCAGCCCCCTGTCTATACCGGCAGGTGCGACATCGCCGACCTGCGCCTCTTCCCCCAGGATCTGACAGCCTATGTCAAGAAGGATGCCGCAAGCCCCATACTGAGCCCTGCCGAGCAGAGCGCAGCCCTGGAAAAGTTCCGCAACACTCTCTTTGGCGCCTGGCACATGAAAAAGCCCTCCATCAGCAGAAGGGATGCCTCCCTCATGCTCAACCGCAAGGCCAGGGGCTGGAAGAACGGATCGGTCCGCTGGCAGGACAGGGAATGGAAGGCCATGCGCAGCAATGCGCGCATGCAGACCTATCCCAATATCAACCGTCCCGGCATTGTGGTGACCTCCACAGACCTGCGGGAGATGCCCACCCACCTGCCCCGCTTCACTGAGCCGACCCCGGATCCCGAGGAAAATCCCTTTGACTACTTCCAGTACTCGCGCCTGCCTGTGGGCCTGCCCGTGCTCCTGTGCCACAGAAGCGCGGACAAGCGCTGGTACTATGTGGAAACCTCCATTGCCTGCGGCTGGGTGGACGCAAAGGATGTGGCTCCTGTCACCCAAACCTTCATGGAGAGCTGGGAGGCAAGCCCCCTGGCAGCCATTGTGCAGGAGCATACCGTGCTCGGCGCTACGGGCCGCGTGGCAGACATAGGCGTGATTCTGCCTGCGGCTGGCGTCAATGCCGTCATGGTGCCTGTGAAGGACAAGAGCGGCCTGGCCGTTGCCATGCGTGCCAATGTGGCCCCGGGTGCCGTGGAAGCCATGCCCCTGCCCATGACGGAAGCCAATGTGGCGCGCCTCGGCAATGCCATGGTGGGCCAGAAGTACGGCTGGGGCGGCATGCTGGATTTGCGTGACTGCTCGGCCATGACCCGCGATCTCATGGCGCCCTTCGGTATCTGGCTGCCCAGAAACTCCCAGGCCCAGGCACGGGCCGGCGAGCGCATCTCTCTCAAGAACATGAGCGTGCGCGAACGCGAGCGCACCATTGTACGCCAGGGCGTGCCCTTTGCCTCCTTGGTCACCCTGAAGGGCCATGTGGTGCTCTATGTAGGTACTTACAAGGGGCGCCCGGTCATCCTGCACGATCTCTGGGGCATCCGCGTTGATGAACCGGCTGGCGAGGACAACAGGCTCATTGTGGGCAAGGTCATTGTCTCGAGCCTCACCCCGGGCAAGGAACTGCCCAATCTGACCAACAACACAACCATTGGCGACCGCTTCCACACCCTGACGGTGCTGGGCGGAACGCCACGCTAGGGGGACGCAAATGGCCCGCACTCTGCGCCTGACGGTTCCCCGGGAGACCGGCAAAATCCGGCTGGACAAGTTTTTGTGCCAGAATCTGGAAACAGCCGGCACCGAGTCTGGAAACACCCTGGAAAATGCCATGGGCAACGCCCTGGAAGACCCCGGGGACGAAGACCTGTGCTGCGACGAGTCCAGGGACAGGGCAGACAGTGCCGGCATTTCCCGGGAAGGCATAAAGAAGCTCATTGCCCGGGGCCTGTGCCTTGTGAACGGCACAGCCTGCACCCAGGCTGCGCAAAAGCTTAAAATGGGCGACAGCGTCGAGCTTGAGCTGGCCGGAGAGGACAGCGGCCTTGTGCCCGAAGAGGGAGCGGTCACTGTGCTCCACGAGGACGCGGACGTCCTGGTCTGCGCCAAGGAGGCGGGTCTGACCGTGCATCCCTGCCCGTCCTGTCCGGCCAATACGCTCATCCAGCGCCTCCTGTTTCATTACCCGGAACTGGGCGCCATGGGCGGCCTGCGACCAGGCATCGTGCACCGTCTCGACAAGGAAACAAGTGGCCTTCTGATTGTCGCCAGGAACGAAAAGGCACGACTCTTCCTCACCAGGGCCTTTGCCGAGCGCAGAGTGCGCAAGATCTACCTGGCCATTGTGGCGGGCAAGGCTCCGGAGAGCGGATCCTGCACCATGAGCATTGGCAGGGATCCCGTGCACAAGACGCGCATGGCCTGCGTGCCCGTCTCCCAGGGGGGACGGGAGGCCAGAACGACCTTCGAGCGCCTGTGGGTGGCAGGGGACGAGAGCGCCTCCCTTGTGCGCGTGCACATCCACACGGGCCGCACCCACCAGATACGCGTGCACATGGCGCACCTGGGGCACCCGCTTCTGGGGGACGCCACCTACGCGCCGTCCCTCATCGCAGGCCTTGCCCCGAGGGTCATGCTGCACGCCTTTTCCCTGACAGTGCCCCATCCGGCAGGAGACCGGGAGCTTTCCCTGACCCTGCCTCCGCCAAAAGACTTTCTGGACTGTCTTGTCCGGCAGGCCTTCGCGACCCAGACTCTGGTTGTCACCGGCAATCCCGGCAGCGGCAAGAGTCTTGTCCTCAGGATGATGGTCAGGCAGGGCATTCCCGCCATCAGTGCGGACGAGCTGGTGAAGGGCTACTACCAGGCCGGAGGCGAGGTCGCCCAGTGGCTCTGCCAGCGATTTGGCAGCGACATCCTGGACGAGGCGGGCAGCGTGGATCGCACAGGACTCATGGCGGTCTTCGCCCGCTCTCCCGATGTGCGCAGGGAAGTGGAGGAATTGTGTCACAGGCTGGTCCTTGGCGACATCCGCGACTTCTTTGCCAGCTGCCAGCAGGAACGGCGGGAACTGGCCGTTGCCGAAATTCCGCTCTATTTCGAGTGCGGCTGGCACAAGGGGCGCTTTGTGCCCGCTCCCCTGACACTTGGGGTCAGGGCCCCTCTTGCCACCAGAAAGACCAGGCTTGCGGCCACCAGGAACTGGTCGAACGAAAAAATCGCGACCATAGAACACTGGCAGTGGGACGAGGAGAAGAAACTCTCAGCCTGTGACCTTGTGCTCGACAACACAGGCAACAGGGAAAAACTCGAGCACAGGCTTGAAGAAGAGATCCTGCCCGAGCTTGAGCGCAGAAGAAGGGAGCGTGCAACCAGGATCACGACCTTCTTTCACGGGCTGTGGCAGGACGCGGGAACGGACAGGGACGAGAGGCACAAGGCATGAGCCACGACAAGAAAACATCCAAGACCAATGCGGCACGACTTCTGGACGAGCTTGGTATCAGCTACAGCATGCACGAGGCAGAGGTGGATCTGGACGATCTGTCGGCAGTGAGCATGGCGGCAAAGCTTGGCGAAGACAAGGCCAGGGTGTTCAAGACGCTGGTGACAAGGAGCGACAGGAACAGCATTCTCATGGCCTGCATTCCTGCGGACGCGGAACTCGATCTGAAGGCCCTGGCCAGGGCCAGCGGCAACAAGCAGGTCGCCATGGTCCATCTGAAGGAAGTCTTTCCCCTCACAGGCTATGTGCGCGGCGGCTGTTCGCCCCTGGCCGGCAAGAAGAAGTACCCGGTCTTTGTGGACGAGACCGCCATGCTGCACGAGACCATCTTTGTGAGTGCCGGGCAGCGCGGTGTGCAGCTGGAACTTGCCCCCGATGATCTCCTGCGTGCCGCAGAAGCTCAGTACGCCCCCATTGCCCGCAATCCGGAAACCATGGCCCCCTACTAAGCCTGACTTTTTCGAGTGACAGTGACAGAGCCCCTGATCGCAAAAAGCCCCTGACTTGTTTCCCGAAGTCAGGGGCTTTTTGCCTTTGAGAGATGTCCTGCTGATCAGTTGTCGCTCAGCGAACCGTGATAGAGGACGGCCTTGTGGCCGGTTTCGTCCGCCTGGGCTGCACACTTCTCGCACAGACCGTCGTATTCGATGCGGCTTTGCAGAATGCGGGCAAAGCCCGGTACATGAATGTTGTCTGTCTCGGGAGCAAGCACCGGAGGAAAGATATCGGCAATGGCTCCGCAGCAGATACAGCGCACATGCTGGTGCGGCTGCATGTTGGCATCAAAGCGATTGGTATTGCCTGCGCTTTCAAGGCGCATGATCTGGCCGCTCTCGGTGAGGAAGACAAGATTGCGGTACACTGTGCCAAGGCTTATCCTGGGCAGCCTGAGACGCACTATCTGATACAGTTCATCAGCAGTCGGATGGGTATTGAGTTTGCGTAACTCTTCGAGGATCACCGAACGCTGCTGTGTCATGCGCGTCTGGGGATGATGAAGATCGGACATGGGTCACTCCATGCTCATGAGAGAAACGTGTATTTTAGTGCTGCAAATAGTAGGCGTTATCCATTAGTCTGTCAATCCTGAAAAACAAGTTCCAGACTGCACAATTGCCACACACATGTATTCCCTGCAACAAGGAGTGATTTCTGTCTCTGTTGTCTGCACTACCTTCGTTTCCTGCTCCTGTTCCTCGCACAAGGCTCACGGCCTCTTCTGGCAGACGGGGCAGAAAGTTGTGCCCCGGCCATTGAGAACGCATTTTTGCAAGATTGTGCCGCATACGGGACAGGGACTGCCCGCCCGGCCGTAGACGGCAAAGCTGTTCTGAAAGGCACCCACATTGCCGTCGGCATCCTGATAGTTGCGAATGGAACTGCCGCACTCGGCTATGGACTTGCGCAAGAGGCGCACCATCTGGGCATGGAGTTCGAGCTTTTGTGACAGGGAGAGGCTGTCCGCGGGCGTGTGCGGATCCAGACGGGCGGCAAAGAGAGACTCGTCGGCATAGATATTGCCGATGCCCGCCAGCACGTGCTGATCCATGATCACGGTCTTGATGGATCTTTTGCCCCGTATGGCCTGAGCAAAGGCCTCTGCGCCCATGGTCAGAGGTTCGGGGCCAAGCCTTGTCCAGGCAGGCCAGGCCTCCAGCATGGCCCGTGTGCCCAGAAACATGCGGCCAAAGGTGCGCACGTCATTGAAGAGCAGCACGCAGCCTTCCTGGCCCGTCCCGTCTTGTCCGGCTCCAACCAGTCCAGGGTCGGCCCCGGGTCCGGCAAGCCTGGCCCGGGCCCTTGTGTACCTGCCAGGCTGCGTGTCGCAGGACGCGTCTGCAGATGAGGACTCGTGCGCGGATGTGGCCACTTCATACGCCATGAAGGATCCTGTCATGCGCAGATGGGTCACCCAGTACAAATCGTCTTCGGCCGCCCCCTCAAAAAGCGCTGCTGCCTGATTGCCGGCATGCTCTGCGTCCAGGGTCAGGCTTGCGCAGGGACACACAGCTGCCCCAAGCCGGCAGACAATGAACTTGCCCCTGCGCACAACCTTGTGCACAAAAAGGCCCCGAGCCCTGGTACAGGGCAGGCTTTTCTCAACAAAACAAGGCTTTTGCACTTCTTTCAGGCACACGATTTTCCTGCCTGCAACATGGGGCCTGAGGGTGCGCACAACGGTTTCCACTTCTGGAAGTTCGGGCATGGCTGTTTCCTTCTGCTGTAATTTGCTTCCTGAATAATCTTTCTGAAGATTCCCTTTCACAAAAATGTCTGCAATTCCCTGTCAGTGCAGGGGTATCTCCTGCAATCCGATTGTTTACATTTTTTTTGGAATCATTATACGAATCAGATACAGACAGACAAGAGGTCAGACTGCAACCACCGAGGTTTCTGCCAGCCTGTTGAGGCAGACCACAAAAATCCTGCTCTGGCTGACCTGCAAGCCGGATCACTTGCCGTGCCTGAAGGATGGGAGTCTGGATCTCCATGTGACTTTTTGATAGCATTTAGGTTACAAATAAGAAACATATGGAGCCTGATGTCCAAGCTCCCGGAAAGGAAACAGCCCGTATGCCTGCCGTTGCGTCCGGCATCCCCCTGCAAAGGAGCTCTGCCTTGTGCCGGTACAGTCCGTCTGCGGGACGTTCGGCCTGCCAGGGGCTGCGTTTCAGGCTTGCTCCCTGTCGTGCGCAGGCAGGCGCTCCCCATGTCCCTGTTTCAGTCACCCTGTCAGCCCCTGTGCACAGCAGACTGTCTTCCGGAACAGACCATATCAGAAAAGACTCCCCATTTCAGTACAACCCACATTGGAGGGAAACAATGAAACGTCTCCACGTACTGCTTCTTATCTGCGCCCTGACTCTGGGCTTTGCCGTCCTGCACGCTGATCCTGCGCAGTGCGCCATCAAGATCAAGATTGCCGGCATGAAACCCGAGGGCGAGCCCGAAACTGTTGCCATGCACAGCTTCGGCAAGCATCTTGAGACCCTGTCCAAGGGCAAGTACGAGGTGCAGGTCTTCCCGAACAGCATGCTCGGCAAGGAAGATGCCTATATTGCCAATACCCGCAAGGGCATCATTCAGATGTGTGCCACCGGCACGCAGACCTCTTCCCTGCAGCCTTCCATGGGCATGCTGGAAACACCCATGCTCTTCGACGACTATGAGCACGCCCACCGCGCCATGACCGGCAAGACCTTTGAACTCATCAACAAGGGCTTCCCGGAAAAGTCCGGCCTGCGCATGCTCAATGCCTTCCCTCTCGGCTTCAGAAACTTCTACACCAAGCATGCCGTGAAGAGCATCAATGACATCAAGGGTCTGCGCATGCGCGTGCCCAACATCCCCCTGTACACCAACTTTGCCAAGGAATGCGGCATCAGCGGCCAGCCCATGCCCTTTGCCGAGGTTCCGGCAGCCCTGGACCAGGGTGTCATTGACGGCGGCGACAGCCCCCTGTCCGACATCATTGCCGACAAGATGTACGAGAAGTGCCCCATGATCACCCAGACAAGGCACATCCTCGTCATCCATGCCCTCTACATCAACGAGAAGTTCTATCAGAGCCTGCCCGCTGAAGACCGTGCCTGGTTTGACGAGGCCGCACGCCTGTGCGCCGAGGAAACCTGGGCCAATGCCACCAAGGTGGACGAACACGCCATCAAGGAAATCACCAGCCATGGCGGTTCCGTGGCCGAACCTTCGCCCGAGCTGCATCAGTACATGGTCGAGGCCGGCAAGCGCAGCTGGCAGCTCTTCCTGGACCCCAAGTCCAACAACTACGTCCCCAACGCTCAGGAAATTCTTGACAGCGCTGCAAGCTACCGCACCGCGAAGTAACGTTCCTGCCATCTGGTCCGCTTTCCCGAACATCCGGCGAAGGCGGACCTTTGCTTTTTCGGGGCTGCCCCATCCTGCCGCACGCCTCCCTGTTCATGCAGTACCATCCGGTCTGCAGCACAAGGGGCAGCCCCTTCCCGCAAGCCTTTGCCCAAGGAGCCATTATGGCCAGTGACCAGGAACAATCTGCAGGCAGCACGCCTTCCGCAGCCCAGCCGGCACAGGAGAAGACCTCTCCGGGCCGCTTTCTCTTTGAAATTTTCTGTGCCGTCATCTTTCTGGGGATGATCGGCCTTGTGACGTACAATGCCTTTCTTCGCTATGCCTTCCGTTCGAGCTTTCCGCCCAGTGAAGAGTGGGCACGCTTTCTCTTTATCTACGTGACCTTCTTCGGTGCCATAGAAGCCTTCTACCACCACAGGCACATTGCCGTGGATCTGGTGACGGACAAGCTGCACGGTGCCACACGCAAAGCCGTGGACATCATTGCCCTGCTCTGCTCCATCGGTGCCATGGGCCTGCTCCTTGTGGGCGGCATAGAATACGTCCGGCAGACCATTGACACCTATTCGGTCTCCACCAACATCAACATGAGCATCATCAACAGCTCCCTGCCCATCTGTGCCGCCGTTGCGCTCGTCTTCTTCCTCAAGGATCTCTGGAAGCTTCTGCGCACGCCGGCCAGCCAGGTCAATCCCGTCAAGAGCAAGGAAGAAAAGATTGCCGAGTTCATGAAGGACAACATGTAGGAGACTGGTATGGAATTACTGCTTTTTCTCGGCACGCTCTTCCTGTTCATGAGTCTGGGTATTCCCCTGGCTCTGGTGCTTGTCATCTGCGCCATTGTGCTCATGGGCCATTCCGGCATGTGGGATACCATGATCATCCCCACCTCCATGCTGGACGGCGCCAACAACTATCCGCTCATGGCCATCCCCTTCTTCGTCTTTGCCGGCGAAATCATGGCTGCCGGCGGCCTCTCCAAGCGTGTTGTGGCCCTGGCCCAGCTCATGGTGGGCCGCATCCGCGGCGGTCTTGGCTACGCAGCCATTGTGGCCTCCATCATCTTTGCAGGCCTCATGGGATCGTCGGTGGGCGAGGCAGCAGCCCTGGGCGGCCTGCTGCTCCCCATGATGAAGCAGGTGGGCTATGACAAGGGCCGGGCCGGCGCCGTCATTGCCTCAGGCGCCATTCTTGGTCCCATCATCCCCCCGAGCACCAACTTCATCATCCTGGGTGCCACAGTTTCCGGTCTTTCCATCACCAAGCTCTTCATGATCGGTCTGATCCCCGGCATCCTCATCGGCCTATCCCTCATGGTCGTCTGGTGGTTCATTGTCCGCAAGGACAACTACAATGACACCAAGACCTTCACCAGAAAGGAAGTTGTCCGCATCATTCTGGATTCCACGCCGGCCTTCATGATGCCCGTCCTGCTGCTTGGCGGCATCCGCTTCGGCATCTTCACCCCCACCGAGGGCGGCGCCTTTGCGGCCATCTATGCCATCGTGGTCTGCATGGGCTATTACCGGGAACTCTCCCTGCGCGAACTCATCCGCGTGAGTGCCAGCGCGGCCCGCACCACTGCCGTGGTCATGTTCATCGTTGCCACGGCCTCGGCCGTGGGCTTCTTCATCACCGTGGCCCAGATACCGCAGCAGGTGGTGGAATTCTTCCATCCCCTCATCGATTCGCCCAAGCTCCTTCTGTGCGCCATCATGGTCTTCATGCTCTTCATGGGCATGGTCATGGATCTCACGCCCAACATCCTCATCTTTGCCCCAGTGTTCTATCCCCTGATCACGCAGGCAGGCATTGATCCCTACTACTTTGGCCTGCTCTTCATCCTCAACCTGGGCATAGGCGTCATCACACCGCCCGTCGGTACCGTGCTCTACGTGGTCAGCGGCATTGGCGAAATAAAGTTTTCCTATCTGGTACAGAAGCTGATGCCCTTCATGCTGGTGGAAATCGGCATGCTCTTCCTCCTGCTCTTCTTCCCCGACCTCTCTCTTGTCCCCCTGAAGTGGCTTATGTAGGAGACGGTGTTTCAGGCAGAGCAGACAGGGCAGGATCCGTTTCCTGCTCCTGACAGCGCCCAGAAGATCTTCCAAGGAGGATCACCCCTTTGTGCGGGTGATCCTCTTTTCTTTGGGCAGCAAAAAGGGATTCATGCCTTTTGTTCTCAGGCACAAATCCCTTGGCGTTCAAGCTGGGAAGCAGAACGACTGGAAACAAACAAATTGGGGGAAAGGCAGGCTAGTCCCTGGCAAGCTGCTTGAGCAGGCTGACCGGGTGCCTGCAGGGCACGCCTGTGGCAGACTGTATCTGCAGCCTGCAGGTGCCGCATTCCGTAGCCACGACTTTGGCACCGCTTTCCCGGACCACGCGGAAGAGCTCGGCCCCCACCTTCATGGCAATGGCGTGCTTTTCCTTCTTGAAGCCGTAGCTGCCGGAAATGCCGCAGCAGCCGGCATTGGCCGGCTGGACCTCAAGGCCCAGGGCCTGCAGAAGCTCAAGACCCGGCAGGCCTATGCCCAGGGCGCGCAGATGGCAGGGTGCATGGTAGAGAATGGGCCGCCTGCTCACAGCCTCTTCCAGCCTGAGCGTACCCTCCTGGGCGCAGTTGAGCAGAAATTCCTGGGCGTCGGTAATGCGCGGCAGGCCTTCAGCTGCAAGATCCGGGAAGAAGAGGGGCATCTCCTCCCTGAACATGAGCTCGCAAGAGGGGCAGCCCGTGAGCACGGGCAGGCCTTCTTCGGCAAGGGAGCGCATGACAGCCACATTCTTGCGGGCATTCCTTTCTGCGTCCTTCATGAAGCCGCTGGCTATCATGGGCACGCCGCAGCAGCAGAACGCGGACGGACTGACCACCTCGTAGCCTGCCCGGTTCAGGGCCCAGACCATGTCAAGGCCAGCCTCGGGTTCGTAGAGATCAATGTAGCAGCCAGGGAAGAAGGCCACCTTTTTGCCTGTGGCAGGCTGCTTCAGCCTGGCCAGCTGACTGCGAAAGCGCCTTTTGGCATAGGAGGGCATGGTGGCCTCGCGGGCAATGCCTATCCGGTCCAGGACGTCACGGATCAAGGGATTGCGCAGGGAGGCATTCTTGAGGCTGGCCGGCACAGGACCTATAAGGTGACCCAGCGTCTCGGAGTGGCTCACAATCCAGTCCCGCAGAAAGTGGGGATGCTCCTTCTCGCACTGGCGAGCCCTGGCCACCATGTTGATGGCCGCAATGGGGACGCCCTGCGGACAGGAAATGTCGCAGTTCTTGCAGTTTGCGCAATAGCTTAAGGAAGTATCCTCGCTCAGGCCGCTCAAACGGAAGCGCTCGTAGGCCGGGCCAGTCATCTTGGGGCCGGCAAACTCTCCCGTTGCCGCGGCCACAGGGCAGAAAACCGTGCACGTCGTACAGGCGATACAGGCATCAGGATCGACATGAACTTGCTGCATGATTGTTCTCCCTAAAGCCACGGCTCCAGCGCCGCGGCCGAGGCTGTTGCCAGCGCCAGGCCATTGCCGCTGCGCTCGAAGGCCGTGTCACAGCCTGCGAGCATGCGGCCTGCATAGCGCACATTGCGCAACAGGGGCTCTTCTCCGTCAAGACTCGGTTCCAGAGTAGGCAGAACCGGCACGCCCAGGTAGGCCACAGGCTGCGAGGCAAAGGGATTGGCCGCAGTCCAGGTCTCTGTCTCTCCCGGAGTGGCACATTCAAGGCCCAGGATGGGTTCCCTGGCCACGCCCGGCTGCAGCACAAGCCCGCCGCTCACCATGCCGCCCGTGGCAATGATGAAGTGATCCGCCACATAGCGGCGCTCGCCATCCTCATGGCTTGTCCGCACGGCCTGCAGGCGCTGGCCCTCTATCTCGCACCCTGTCACCGTGGCATTTTCAAGGACCGGGACGCCTGCCCTGCGCAGCTCGTCCAGCAGGAGCCTGCCCAGGCGCATGCCGGTCACGCCCGGAGGAAGACCCGTCATTTCCACCACCGGACAGCCTGCAGCCTTGCTCAGTCTGTGCAGGACCGTGCTGTCCGGCCTTGTGCCGGCAATGGGCGGCACAAGGACTACTTCGGCACCGGTGGCCACGCGTCCCAGGGCTGTATAAAACTCCCGGCAGGGCGCACTCTCCAGGGTACGGGCCACATCCAGGGCTGTCTGAGTGCGGGTACCGCCAGGCCAAGGACTGGGCAGCCAGCTGGCTGTAATCATCCTGTCGGCAAACTCCGGTCGCCTGCGCAGATTGTAGACGGCCATGCCGGGCATGCAGTCGCGCAGGCCCTCTATGCCGCAGACCACAATGCGCCGTGCCCTGGTCAGGGGGGCCGGATTGAGGCTTTCCGGATAGAGACAGGAAATCTTGCTCGTGCCCAGGGCTGTGGGCAGCAGGCTGTTGTGCAGGACGTCCTCCTCCCCTGCTCCGTACAGGGGAAAGCCCGCCCTGGTACAGAAGCTGGCAAAGGACGCCAGGGCTGCGCCAACCTTCCTGCGTCCCAGCAGGACATAGGGGTGCCGTGCAGGCAGCCTGGCAATATGCGCCAGAGGATCCCCCAAGACCTGGCCTGCACCCGTCATGCCCAGCACATCAATGGTGGCCGAGCCTATGTGCAGGCTTCCTGCGCCCCTGGTCAGCACACAGACCCTGCGGCCTGCCCGGGCGGCCACACAGGCAGCCCACAGACCACTCAGGCCCGCGCCCACGACAACCAGATCCGCCACCCTGCTCGTCCGGACCCTGCCTGTCTGCGAGTTCTGGCGGGCCCTGGTCTCCACCCGGACCTCGGGCACGGACACCGTACCGGGCTCCGTGCCCAGGGTGCCGGCATAAAGGTTGCGGGCAAATTCCATTTCCCTGGCAAGCTGCCCCCAGAAGACGGGCCGTGTGCCCTTCCAGCGCTCCTGCACAAAGTTGCGCATGTCGCTTAAGGGATCCTTGCCAAGGCATATGCCCTGCTCCACCAGGAAGGAGGCCGCCCGCAGGGCACAGAAGGTGCCCTGGCAGGTGCCCATGCCAAGACGGGTGCGCAGGCGCAAATCATTGAGCGAATGGGTGGACGGCTGTCTGGCCACATGGAGCAGCTCGGCCGCAGACACCATTTCGCATTCGCACAGCAGGGGATTGGCGGCCCGCTTGCGGCCGGCATTGTCGGCAACGCAGGAGGCAAAGTCGTCGCCAAGACGGTCGGCCACAAGGTCCAGGCCCTGCACGGCAAAGATGCGGGCCGCCTGTTCGCGGAGCTCCTGTGACACTTCGTGGATGAGCGCTTCCTCGGCCGTGCGGCAGGGGACAGTAACGTTAAGCCGCTCGGCCACCATGTCTGCCATCTTTTCGGCCATGAGCCTGTAGGTGGTCAGCTTGCCGCCGAAAATGGTGTACAGGCCTTCCAGCCCCTCTTCGGCATGATCGCTGATGTGAAAGCCCCTGGAGGCCGAACGGCCTGCGGCAGTACCCGGCGTGTACAGGGGGCGTGTGCCGGCAAAGACACGCAGAATGCGGAAGCGGTCAATCCGGGGAAAGAGGGGGCGTCCCAGATCGAGCAGGCGCAGGGCCTCCCCGGTAGTGGCATGAAAGTCGCCGGGATCGTCCACGGTCTGCGAGGTTGTGCCCAGGATGGTCACGGATCCGTTGGGCACGAAGATGTCGCCGTCCGAACTCTTGTGCAGCCTGTTCACCACATGGGAGGTGCAGCGGTGGTTGAAGACAATGAGCGTGCCCTTGTCCGGCGTCACCGGCACATGCAGGCCTGCCAGGGCTGCTACCCGGCCGCTCCAGGAACCTGCGGCATTGATGACGATCCGGCAATGGACCCGTCTGGCCTGGCCGGTCTGCTGGTCCACCACATCCACGCCCGTGACCCGGCCATTGGCCGTGGCAATGCCCAACACCTCGTGGTAGGTGCAAAACTGTCCGCCATAGCGCTGTGCGCTCATGGCATTGTGCAGGACCAGGCGAAAGCCGTCCACGGCCGCATCCGGTACATGAAAGACGCGTTTGAGATGTGGATTCAGGGCAGGCTCCAGGCGCAGGGCCTCTGCAGGATCCAGTTCCCTGGCACTGATGCCGGCAGCAGCACAGCCTTTCACCCACTGATCAACATAGGCCGGATCGTCATCTTCGGTCAGGACAAAGAGGCCTCCGGTCTCATGGATGCACTGCCTGCCTATGGAGCGCAGTATGGTGTTTTCCCGGATGCACTCGGCCGCAGCCTCACTGTCGCTCACGGCATAGCGGCCGCCACTGTGCAAAAGCCCGTGAAAGCGGGAGCTTGTCCCGTGACACAGGCCGCCCTGCTCGAACAATATGGCCGGAATGCCGCGCATGGAGAGGTCACGCAGTATGCCGGTACCCGTGGCACCACCGCCTATGATAACAACCGTCGTTTCCATCACAATCCACCCTTTCCCTGCGGGTCGTACACTTTTCGTGCCCGGGGGAAGATCCACCATGGATGCTGCATAATTTTATGCAAAGAACGAAAAATTGACATGATTTTGTAACATTACTACTATCTACCGTCAACTCTTCATGGTTTTGTACACTATAACCACTTGAAACAATCTGTTTTTATCGTTCTTTCCCGTCCTGCTTCCCTGTCTGTCCAGGGGAAGAACAAATCGGGCTGCGTTGACGTCCGTCCGCAGAACAGACTGATACATTATACTACATTTACTACAAATATTCTGTCTGTGCGTATTTTCCTGCCCTGGCGGCCATTCTCCTGTGTCTGGCCCAAGGCTCCAAATTCATCTATTGTCCCTGCAGACAGGAATCTGTCCCCTCTCCGCATCCCTTCACTTTCTCCTGAATCCCGTACCAAAGAAGATTGCCATGCAGACCAACGCTTCCCCGGACAACACGTCCGCCATTGACTGGTCAGAAAAGCGCTGCGTTGTTCTGGATCTGGACGGCACCGTCTATCTTGGATCCATTCCCATTGCCCCGGCCGTTGCCGGCATCCTGCGCAACTGGGAGCGCTTTGACTTCCGCTTTCTGAGCAACAACACCTCCCACTCGCCGGCCACCTATGTGGACAAGCTGAACCGCATGGGCATTCCGGCCAGGCTGGAACAGTTTCTGGCCCCCACAACTCCGCTTGTGGACTTTCTTGTGGAGGAAGGCATAAAGCGCGCCTATGTCGTGGGCAATACGGCCTTCAGGGCCGACCTTGCCCGGCGCATGCCAGAACTTGTCCAGACAGAGGAAGAAGCACAGTGCGTCATCCTGGCCTACGACACCGAGCTCACCTACGAAAAGCTGGCCCGTTCGGCCCTGCTCCTGCAAAAGCCCAAAGTCCGCTTCTTTGCCACCCACCCGGATCTTGTCTGTCCTTCGCCGGAAGGTCCGCTTCCTGATGTGGGCAGCTTTCTCGGCCTCTACGAAATTGCCACGGGCCGGCGTCCGGAAAAGATCTTCGGCAAGCCCAATACCGAAGTTCTGGAACCGCTCTTCAGGCTCTACCCTCCGTCGGCCCTGGTCATGGCAGGCGATCGTCTGAGCACGGACAAGCGCCTGGCGGAAAACGCAGGCATTGACTTCATCCTGGTCCTGAGCGGCGAGGCCACCCTGGAAGAAGCCCTGCTGGAGCAACGCAAACCCACGGTCATTGCCGAGACACTAGGCTCTGTGCTGCCGTAGGGACACAGAGCCAGAGGCGCAAGCCTCATGTCTCGACTTCTTCGTGGCCTCAGACGCAATGAGGGGCCGGAAACAGGACACGTCCTGTTTCCGGCCCCTCTTCACATTCGGGCGTCAGGCTCCTCGTTCAAAGAGCCGGCACGTTTCTTCGAATCCTGCTACTTGGGCTGAATCTTGTCAGCCAGCAGTTCGGAGAGGTGTGTGACCTTGACGTTGAGCTTTTCCTTTTCCACGGCGCCACGGATCTGCAGGACGCAGCCGGGGCAGTCCATGACCACGCGCTCGGCCTTGGTCTCGGCGATGCTCTTCACCTTCCTCTCGATGATTTCCTTGGAGATGATGGGGAACTTCACGGAATAGGTGCCGCCAAAGCCGCAGCACACTTCTTCTTCGAAGCAGGGCACGTAGTCGGCCACATCCTTGATGAGATCGCGGGACTTGTCGGCAGCCTTCAGGGCACGGCACTGATGGCAGGAGGCATGGAAGGTGACCTTCTCATGGGTGTTGACAAAGTCTTCGGGCTTCAGATCCAGCACATCGCGCAGGAAGGAGCTCAGGTCAATGATCTTGTCCTGGAAGCGGGACACGACACCGTAGGAGATGTCGGGATCATTGGCCAGGTAGTTTCCGTACTGCTTCTTGAGGGTGGAACCGCAGCTGGCGCACAGGGTAATAATGTAGTCGTAATTGCCGTCGGCAAAGGCGCGCACGTTCTGGCGGGCCACTGTCTGCACGGCCTTGCGCTGGCCCATCATGCCCAGGGGCAGACCGCAGCAGGTCTGATCCATGGGGAAGTCCACGGCCACGTTGCAGGCAGCCAGGATCTTCACGGCAGCCACAAGCTGTTCGGGATAGATGAAGTCTTCGGCGCAGCCGGCAAAGAGGGCCACACGGTACTTGGGATTGCTCACCTTGGGTGCAATATCGCCCCACTGATCACGGAAGGCCTTGTCGGCAATGGCGGGCAGGGCCTTGAAGTCGTGCTTCTTCAGGAAGATCATGGGCAGGTGGCGCTGGAACTGGGTACCGGCGGTGAAGGGGCGCTGGGCCTTGCTGGCAAAGCGCAGCAGGTTGTGGAACATCTTGCGGTTCGTCATGACAATCTTCATGAGGGAACCCATGGCATTGCCATCGCCGTCGTCCACAAGACGATTGCGCACTTCGCGGTTCAGCATGGGCAGGTCAATGCCGCCGGAGCAGACATGGTGGCAGGCTTCGCAGCCGATGCAGTTCTGGCTGAGAATCTTGGCCTTGTCTTCGCCGTGGTAGAGGTAGGTCAGGATGAGACCGATGGCGCCCATGTAGATGTAGCCCATCTTGTGACCGCCAATGAGACGGAAGACGGGGCAGACGTTGGTACAGGCACCGCAGCGCACGCAGCGGAAGACCTGCTTGAAGATGGGATCCTTGGCAACCCTGGTACGGCCATTGTCCAGGAAGACAATGTGCATGCTCTTCTGGCCGTCCGCGGAGCCCTTCCACTTGGTGGGACCGCAGACCCAGGACACGTAGGAGGTGATGCGCTGGGCCGTGGCATTGCGGGGCAGAATCTGCAGGGCGATCATGACATCGTCAATGGAGCGCACGAGCTTGTCCAGGCCCACCAGCACGGTGTGCACGCGGGGCATGGTCTCGACCATGCGGGCGTTGCCTTCGTTGGTGACCGTGGTGATGGCGCCGCATTCGGCAATGGCGAAGTTGCAGCCCGTGATGCCCATGTCGCCGGCAATGAACTTGCGGCGCAGCTGCACGCGGGCCACCTTGACCAGGCGATCAATGTCGGGATCCTGCTTCACCTGGGTGACCTTGGAGAAGTCTTCGGCCACCTGATAGCGGCTCAGGTGAATAGCGGGCATGACCATGTGCGAGGGGGTCTCGTGGCGCAGCTGGAGAATCCATTCGCCAAGGTCGGTTTCGTCCACAATGTAGCCGTCGGCGATGAGCTTGTGGTTGAGCTGCGTCTCTTCCGAAGTCATGGACTTGGACTTGACGATGCGCTTGACGCCTTCCTTCCTGGCGATGTCGGAAATGAGCTGATTGGCTTCGGCGGCCGTGGCGGCACGGTAGACATGCACGCCGCGCTTTTCGGCCTCGGCCTTGAACTGCTGGTACAGCTCTTCCATGTGGGCGGCGGCATCGTCCTTGAATTCGGCGATTTCGTGGATCAGAGTCGCCTCATCAATGTCACGCATCACAACGGCGCGGTTGGTGCGATAGGTAATGGAGTACTTGTCCAGAGTCTTGCGAAGCTGCGGATCGTTCAGAGCTTCATCAATTTCTTTGCTGTACTCGCCGTATGTCTTGGGTGCTTGTTGCATTGCTTAGGCCTCCAGGAGAAGAACATGCATCATGAGCGGACCATGGACGCCGACAGCGCCAACACATTCGATATCGGCGGTACGGCTCGGACCAGTGATCAGGGTGGTGAAGCTTCCTTCGGGGCCGTTGCCGATTGCTTCGCGCATTATGCCAGCCACGGAAGGAAGGTCGGGATAGATGTCCGATTTCTTCAGCAGCACGACGCTGATTTCGCTGATCATGCCGGCCAGACGCACGTCTTCGTCCGTGGTGGGGCAAAGACAGGTGCCGCTTGCGGCCACGGCAGCCACAGCCTCGTTGATGCCGATGTCGATACCGGCAGCATACTGACGCACCTTGTCGCGCAGGCAGAGGATGCCCTTTTCCTGGCAGAGCTTATCAAGCAGGGCAAAGTCCTCGTCATTCAGAGAGGGAGCAGCAAGCACGCGCTGCACACGGGTCGGCACGCGGTTCGGACCAAGGGGGCCTTTTTCTGTGCCCGGCTCGTCGGCGAGCAGTTCACAGGGATCCTTGGAAAGGCACAGATCCACGACGTATTTGAAGGCTTCTTCCTTGGAAGGAACTTCAGCGACTGTAGCAGCGACAGCTTGCGCCATCGCAGTAAATTTTTCTACAAGTTCCGGGTTGATGTTGGACATAAAGGTCTCCTGCGTCCATTATAAGACCAATTTTGTATACAATAGGGCCAAAGCACAAAAGTGGAAATATTCACAAACTGCCTATCCACACAGCAGTTACCATCAAAAACATGCAGAATGCGAGTGATTATCAAGCGGCTTTCCCTCTGCAAAAAGACTCATCAGCGCAGAAAAGAGTCTTCTTTTTGCGGGAGAGCCCTGTACAAAGACTTGAAAGCTATCTAGACTTAGTTACACCAACTTTTTAGTATTGTCAAGTAATTATCACCATTTGTTCAGAAACAGAAATAAAGTGCTCATTTCTCATTCACAAAATGAAAAGCTTCTTCTCTTTTTCTGCAATGTACTTTCCATGCACAGTTTCACAGGTCACTGGGTTCGTCCTGCCTGTTTTTTTGTAGTGGAATAACAAGACCTCTCCTCTGCGCACATCGCATTCTGCAGGAAAATCCTGCCTGGCAGGCATCCTCCAGTGTACGGACTTTCTTTTGTCCATTCCATTCACGGCAAAAAAAGACCATCTCACCGCAGCCCGACACTGCCATTCCTGACGGCTGCCCGGGACGCCATGTCCTGGCGCAAAGACCGGGCACAGGGCAAAAAAAAAGCCGGAAAAAGGAAGAAGCACAGAGGAGTCGCGTGGAACGCAACACACCTCTGTGCTTTTCAAAATCAGGTCAACTGCAGGGAGAAGCAAACGGACACGTTCTCCCGGCCTCTTGCTACATGTCTTCGGTCAGATGCATCTTCCTGGCCGCTTCGGTCTCGTCGAGACGGGAGACCGGCAGGCCGCGGGGTGCTTCGGCCAGATACTCCGGATCTTCCTTGGCACGGGCCACGATGGCGTGCACGGCATCACAGAAGGCATCCAGGGTCTGCATGCTTTCCGTTTCCGTGGGCTCGGGCATGAGGCATTCGTGCACAAGCAGGGGGAAGTACATGGTCGGCGCGTGGAAGCCCAGTTCCAGCAGGCCCTTGGCAATGTCCAGGGCCTTCAGGCCGGCCGGAGCGGAGGCCACGAACTCATGCATGCAGATGCGGTCATAGGGTTCGTCCAGAACGTCCTTGAGCTTTGCACGCAGGTAGTTGGCATTGAGCACGGCGTACTCGGCCACGCGTTCCAGGCCTTCGCCACCCAGGCGCAGGATATAGGCCAGAGCCTTCATGAGCACGCCGTAGCTGCCGTAGAAGGGCCCCACATGGCCGATGCTCTCGGGATTGTCGGGCAGGAACTCGTAGCTGCCGTCCGCCTTGCGAGTAATGCGCGGCGAGGGCAGGAAGGGGATGAGGCGCTCGCACACACCCACCGGACCGGCGCCGGGACCGCCTCCACCATGAGGCGTGGCAAAGGTCTTGTGCAGGTTCAGGTGCACAACGTCAAAGCCCACGTCGCCCACGCGCATCTTGCCCAGGATGGCGTTCATGTTGGCGCCATCGTAGTAGACCAGGGCATCGATGCTGTGCAGCAGAGCTGCCACTTCTCTGAGGTGCACTTCCATGAGGCCCAGGGTGTTGGGGCAGGTCATCATGAGGCCGGCAATATTCTCGCCGTATTTGTCCATGGCTGCCTTCACGGCCTCGGGATCCACCATGCCGTCCCTGGAGGGCAGTTCCACGACCGTGAACCCTGCCATGGCGGCAGAGGCCGGATTGGTGCCGTGGGCGGCATCGGGAATGAGCATGATGCGGCGGTCACGGCCCTTGGAACGGTGGTAGGCGGCAATGATGGAGACGCCGGTGAACTCGCCGTTGGCGCCTGCCATGGGCTGCAGGGTGAAGGCCTCCATGCCGGTAATGGCACACAGGCTGCGCTCCAGCACATAGAGGCAGTGCATGGAGCCCTGGCAGCCCTGGCCGTTGCCTATGCGGGCCAGAAGCGGATGCACCTTGTTGAAGCCCGGCAGGGCAGCCACCACTTCGGTGACCTTGGGATTGTACTTCATTGTGCACGATCCCAGGGGATAGAAGTTGGCGTCCACGCTGTAGTTGAGCTTGGCAAGCTGCGTGAAGTGACGGACGACATCAAGTTCCGAGCATTCGGGCAGGCGCACGGCCTGGGCACGGGTGAGTTCGCCCGGCACAAGCTCGTTCGCACGATGCAGGGCAGCCTCGGGAGCAAGCCCCGTGGTACGGCGTCCGGGAACGGATTTTTCAAATATGGTCTGCATCTTCATTCCCCCCTAGCCACGCAGTGCTTCTTCCTGCCGGATGTCGGCAATGACATCCTGCATGGCATCGAGCAGGATGCCCACCTGTCCGACGGTGTTCTTTTCCGTGCAGGCCACGAGCAGGACCTTGTCCATGCCCGGATAGGTTCTGCCCACGGGGTAGCCGGGCACGACCTTGTGCTTGGCAAGGCAGCGCTGCACCACGAGGTCGGCGGACACGGGCAGGGTCAGGGCCACTTCGTTGCCAAAGGGCGCGTCGTTGAGGAGCTCGGCGCCCTCAATGCCCGCAGTCAGGGTCCTGGCCGCGTAATGGGCCATTTCCATGCTGTTTTCCGCCACGTCCTGCAGGCCCTGGGGGCCCATCAGGGAGAGGTAGATAAGGCTGCGCAGGGCGCAGGCATTCTGGTTCGAGCAGATGTTGGAGGTCGCCTTGGAGCGGCGGATGTGCTGTTCCCTGGCCTGCAGGGTCAGCACGTAGCCGGTCCGGCCTTCCTTGTCGTGGGTCCGGCCCACCAGGCGTCCGGGCATCTGCCGGATCAGGGTCTTGGTGCAGGCCATGAGGCCCAGGTAGGGACCGCCGAAGTTGAGGGGCAGGCCCAGGGACTGGCCCTCGGCCACGGCAATGTCGGCACCCATGGCGCCGGGCGTTTTCAGCACAGCCTGCAGCACGGGGTTCACGGCCACGACGCTGACGGCCTTGACGGCCTTGGCGGCGGCAAAAACGTCCGCGTAGTCGCAGACCACGCCGAAAAAGTTGGGGTTCTGCACCACAACGCCGGCCGTGTCCTTGTCAATGGCCGCGATCAGAGCCTCCTTGTCCGGCCTGCCGTCCCGATGGGGCACCAGGACAAATTCCATGGGCAGGTTTTCGGCATAGGTGTGCAGCATGTTCCGCCAGATGGGATTGACGCCCTCGTCCAGGACGATCTTCCTTTTCTTGGCAGCGCGCACGCACATGGTGCTGGCTTCAAAAAGCGCCGTGCCGCAGTCATAGAGGGAGGCATTGGCGCAGTCCAGCTCCATGAGCCGGGCCACGGCCGTCTGGAACTCAAAGATGGCCTGCAGCGTGCCCTGGGAGCACTCAGCCTGATAGGGCGTGTAGGCGGTCAGGAAGGCGCTCTGGCCGGCCAGGGCGTCCACTGCCGCGGGAATGCCGTGATCATAGTAGCCGGCACCCAGGAAGGAGAGCACGGACTGGTTGCGGTTGGCCAGTTCCTCGCACAGGGCGATCACTTCCTGCTCGGGCAGACCGCGCCTGGCCAGGAAGCTGCGGGGACGCATATCCGGTGCAATGTCCGCAAAGAGATCATCCAGGCTCTTCACGCCCACCGTTGCGAGCATGTGGTCGAGCTCAGCCTGGGTATGAGGAATATAGGGCATTGTTCCTCCAGCCTAGTGGCTTTCCTGTGCACACACGGCTTCGTAGGCTGCGGCATCAAGCAGATCGTCCGGCAGGGCGTCCGTGGCCACGCGGTAGATCCAGCCCTTGCCATAGGGATCCTGGTTGATGATTTCGGGAGCGCTCTCAAGCTCGCTGTTGACGGCAACAACCTTGCCGGACACTGGGGAGATGAGGTCGCTTGCTGCCTTCACGGATTCGATGGAACCGCATTCGGCGCCGGCTTCCACTTCGTCGTCCACGGCGGGAGCTTCCACGTAGGTAATGTCGCCCAGGGCTTCCTGGGCAAAGGTGGTGATACCGACAACAGCCTCGCCGCCTTCGACGCGGACCCATTCATGGCTCTTGGAATATTTGAGATCTGCAGGATTGGACATGGTGTGCCTCCTCACAAAGAATGGCAGATGAAAAAGGGCAGAAAACAGTGATAATACCACAGGAATACCGCAGTTTTTTTTGCGATCAGCCCCTGGGAGTCAGCTTGGTCCTGGCCGTGCCCTGCTTGTAGAAGGGCAGGGAAACGACCCTGGCCGCAAGCCTGGCACGCGGGGTCACGATGGTGTACTCCGTGGCCTCGGCCTTGTCCGCCCGGACCCAGGCGAAGGCAATGGCCTTGTTGAGCGAGGGGGCAAAGGTGCCGGAAGTGACCCGGCCCACTTCCTCGTCGCCCAGGGCGACAGCGTCGCCGTGGCGCGGGGCACGCCGGCCGTCCAGTTCCAGGGGCAGAAGCTTTTCGCGCACCGTGGCAAGGCCTTCCTTGCCCACGTAGTCGGCCTGGCTCTTCATCATGATGCCAAGGCCGGCTTCCACTGGGGTGTGTTCCGTGTCCAGCTCGTGGCCGTACAGAGCAAGGCCTGCTTCCATGCGCAGGGTGTCCCTGGCACCAAGTCCTGCGGGCCTGACGCGCTCGTCCTTGAGCAGGCCTTCCCACAGATCCAGGGCAGAACCGGCGTCGATGTAGAGTTCATAGCCCAGTTCGCCGGTGTAGCCCGTGCGGCTGACCAGGAGCTTTTTGCCCTGCCAGGTGGTGTACCTGAAGGCAAAGTAGCCGAGATTGTGCAGATCCTCGCCAAGGAAGTCTTCCAGAATTTCCACGGCCCTGGGGCCCTGCAGGTCTATCTTGGCCGTGGTGTCCGACACGTCCTCGCAAGTAAGGCCGGGCAGGCGCTCGCTCAGCACGGCAAAGTCCGTGGCGCTGCAGGCGGCATTGACAACGACCATGTAGGAATCCGGGCCCAGGTGATAGATGATGCAGTCGTCCAGCACGCCACCCTTGTCGTTGAGAATGAAGCCGTAGCGGCAGCGGCCCTCGGCGAGCTCGGCCAGACTGTGGCTCACGGCCTTCATGAGCGCTTCCCTGGCGCCGGCACCATGAACAAGGAATTCGCCCATGTGGCATATATCGAAGACCGAGGCACTTTCGCGGGTGTGCTTGTGCTCGGCCAGAATGCCTTCATACTGAATGGGCATGTTCCAGCCGGCAAAGGGGGCCATCTTGGCTCCGTGGCTTTCATGCCAGGCAGTCAGCGGTGTTTTCAGCAAATCTGCCATTTCCCACTCCTTCGAATGGTTTCGGAAATTTCTGATGATTCGGGAAACCCGACCGGTTCGGATCGCCTGAGACCTGTCACGCGTTCAGGCTCCCGGCCGGCAAGTGCGAGACACGGGACCGGGACTATGCGGGATCCCCGAACACGTCCCGTTCTTCACTGTTTCTGCGGACCCTACTACAGAGAAAGAGCGAAAACAAGAAAAACAGACCCTGATATCGCCCGTCTGCACGTCTTCCTGCGGGATGTCGCCAAGGGCAGTGCAGACACGAGAATCCTACAGCGACAGGAAGAAGTCGCGTATTTCGCTGTCCATCTCTTCCGTGCAGCCCACAAAGAACGAGGAGAAGTTCACCCCGCAAAGCCTGCGTCCAAGCTCTTCCCTGCGCAGGGGCGCGCCCACGAGCAGCTGTTCCAGCCTACGCACATCGTCCTTCGCAAAGAAATCGCCGTAGATGCGGCACTCCGCGATGCGCCCCTTTCGGACCTGCACGCAGATCTGCACCCTGCCCCAGGGAAAGCGCCGGGCCATGCGGGCCGTGAACCTGGGCGAACTGCCTATGTTCCACTCCCAGGAGCCGTAGCGTTCCCGGCGTATGCGCTGCGCCTGGGCAAGGGTGGATGCATCAATATGCCCGGGCTCTGCGCCCACTTCCTCGCACAGCAGTGTGCACAGCCTGTCAAGGGTCATGCCCTCGGCCCAGAACTCGCTTACATTGGCCACCCTGGCCCGGACCGAGGCCACGCCATGGGAGAGGAACTTGTCCGGATCGGGCTGCAGGGCCCTGGTCATGGCCTCGAAGTCGGCATTCACCAGCAGGGTCCCGTGGTGCAGCACCCTGTCCTGGGCCAGACGCTGGGCCGAGCCGGAAATCTTGCGGCCGCCCACCTCCAGATCATTGCGTCCGGACAGGGTGGCCTCCACGCCGGCCCTGTGCAGGGCCCGCTGCACCGGCGCCAGATAGCGGGCAAAGTCGACGGAGCGCGCTTCCTTCTTGCATTCCAGAAAGGAGAAATTGAGGTTGCCGAGATCATGGTAGACGGCGCCACCGCCGGTGGAACGCCGCACCACGGCCAGATTGCGCCGTTCCACCTCGTTTCTGTTGATTTCCTCAAGCGCGTTCTGGTTTCTGCCAAGGATGATGCTCGGGGCATTGCGCCAGAGCAGAAAATAGCCAGGTGCCCCTTCGTGCAGGACATGGAGCAGCGCTTCTTCCAAGGCCAGATTGGTGGCAGGATCCGTTGAATCGAGATGTAGGTACTGCATAGCATTGATCACAAAAGGGCGGGTGAACAAAAAACCTGTGTCTCAAGTCTTTTCTTCGCCCGCCCTGCTCCTCGGGGGGAAGCTCCTTCCCCCCCCTCAACAATATTCCGGTTCTGCAGCGTCTAGTGTTTAATTTTATTAGTCCACATACTGCTATCGATTGAAAATCACTGTATTTTCAGACGCATGTAGCATGATGGATTTTTGTAATTAGACACTAGTGGCAGCGGATGCCGGTCAGGATATGTCCCATCTTCTCCTTCTTGACTTCCAGATAATGGAGGTTGTCCGTGCAGGCTTCCATTTCAATGGGCACGCGCTCCACGATTTCCAGGCCGTAGCCGGCCAGGCCCACAATCTTCTTGGGATTGTTGGTGAGCAGACGGATCTTGTGGATACCAAGGTCCACAAGAATCTGGGCGCCTGTGCCATAGTCGCGCAGATCGGCCGGGAAGCCCAGCATCTTGTTGGCTTCCACGGTATCATAGCCCTTGTCCTGCAGGGCATAGGCGCGAATCTTGTTGGCAAGGCCTATGCCGCGTCCTTCCTGGCGCATGTACACAAGGCAGCCTCGTCCTTCGCGCTCGATCTGGCGCAGGGCAGCGCCGAGCTGGCCGCCGCAGTCGCAGCGCAGGGAGCCCAGGGCGTCACCGGTGAGGCACTGGCTGTGTACGCGCACAAGCACGGGCTCGGGCCCGGAGAGATCGCCCTTGACCAGGGCCAGATGGGTGCCGCGCTCGGTATTGCTCTCGTAGGCATAGACCGTGAAGTCGCCGTAGATGGTGGGCAGGTGGGCCTTGGCGTCGCAGCGCACGGACACCTGGCCATGGTCGAGACGGTAGCGAATGATGTCGCGCACCGAGGCAATCTTGAGGTCGTACTTTTCGGCAAAGACTTCCAGATCGGGGAGGCGGGCCATGGTGCCGTCTTCCTTCATGACCTCGCAGATGACAGCCGCAGGCTTGAGGCCGGCGAGCCGGGCAAGATCCACGGAGCCTTCGGTCTGGCCGGTGCGCTCGAGCACGCCGCCGGGACGGGCACGCAGGGGGAAGATGTGGCCGGGCGTCACCAGGCTCTCGGGGCGGGCGTCATCGGCCACGGCAGCCAGAATGGTGGTGGCACGGTCCGCAGCGGAAATGCCGGTGGTCACCCCTTCCCTGGCCTCGATGGAGACGGTGAAGTTGGTGTGATAGAGCGAGGTGTTGCGCTCTGTCATGGGCGGAAGATTCAGCTTGTTGCACAATTCCGGGGCCAGGGGCAGGCAGATGAGACCACACCCGTGATGAGCCATGAAATTGATGGCCTCAGGGGTGACAAACTCGGCGGCCATGGTGAGATCGCCTTCGTTTTCCCTGTCGTCATCGTCCACAAGAATGATCATCTTCCCTTTCTTGATTTCGGCAATGGCTTCTTCAACGCTGCACAGAGGCATAGGAACACTCCTTACATATCGAATTCAGGAACCAGTCCTGCAGGCGCAGGAACGGCCCCTGGCAAAAGCTTGAGAGACTGCATGCACCCTTACTTTCCGGCGGCACGGGCTGCCCCGGCCCTGAGAGCCAGACAGATGCCGCCAAGAATGAGGATGGTTGCGACCACAAAGCGCAGGGTAATGCCCTCCCCAAGGAAGAGCGCCCCCTGTATGGCCGTGATGACAGGCACGGCCAGCTGAATGATGGACACATTGACCAGCGAATAGCGCGGGACAATGGAGTACCACAGAATGTAGCCCAGGGAGGAGGCAAGGCCTCCGGCCAGGACAAAGATCCAGGCCATGGGCGCGGGCCCCGGCTCAAGGAGCAGGCCTGCCGCAAGGCAGACAGCACCCGGAAGGGCGGCCCGCCAGAAGCTGCCCGCCGTGGCCAGGGCCGCGGAGCGGGCATCCCTGCCGGCCACGGTAAACACGCCCCAGGCAAAGCCCGATCCGCCCATAAGCAGGGAATGGAGGAGGGGCGGCGCCGTGAGGCCCGGAGAGAGCAGGATAATGAGGCCTGCCGTGGCAATGGCAAAGCCCAGATACTGTTTTTTGTTCGGATACAGGCCGTGCAGCATGCCCCAGCCAATCATGCTGACCTGCACGCTCATGTTGATGATGAGGGTGCCCGGGGCCGAGGGCATGGCCACGTAGCCAAGAGAGAAGCAGAGCATGTAGGCAAAGAGTCCCAGGGCTCCGGTCCAGGAACTCTGCTGCCAGGCATCCCGCCACACCGCCCCCTGCGTGTGCTCACGAGCAAGGGGCTTGATGATGTGGAGGCAGCACAGGGCTGCCAGGATGAGGGCTGCCGACAGGGCGCGCACGCCCGTGTAGAGCATGGGCCCCATGTCGCAGGTAACCAGGGCTGCACGGCAGAAGATGGAATTGCCGGCAAAGACGGTCAGGCAGAATATGGTGAGCAAGGCAAGGTACATGAAGACGTTCCTGTAAACGGGTCCCTGGCAGGAGGCTTTCCCCTGCAGGGTCTTCCGGGGCTAGAGCCAGTCCTCTCCGTCCAGCATGCCGCTTGCGGACAGGGCCAAGTAGAGCACGATGCCGCAGCTTGTGGACAGGTTGAGGCAGCGGCCATGTCCTGCCAGCATGGGGATGCGCACATGCAGGGACGAGAGATCGCGGACCTCGTCCGGCAGGCCGGCCGTCTCCTTGCCGAAAATCAGGATGTCATCCCTTTGGAAGGGAAAGCGGTGGCAGGGCTGACCGCCCTTCTTCGAGGAGGTGATGACAAGCCTTGCGCCGGGACGTGTGGCCTGACGGTCCGCAAGGAAATGAGCCATGTCCGGCCAGACGTGCAGGCTGACGTGGGGCCAGTAGTCAAGGCCTGCCCGCTTGAGATAGCGATCCTCCAGTTTGAAGCCCAGTGGCTCTATGAGGTGCAGCGTTGTGCCGGTCACGGCGCACAGACGGGCAATATTGCCGGTATTGGGCGGGATTTCCGGCTCATAAAGAACAACTTCCATGTACGATCCTTATGGAAATTTCGAGCGTACGGGCAGGAGCAGTCAGGCTTCGGAGCCGTGGTCAGGTCCGAGATCAAGGCCGTGCACAAGACCCGGCACAACCTGGCAGGCCACGCGCATGTCCCTGGCCCCTGCACCGGACTCGGACAGGGTGGCAAAGAGGTCGGCCTGGGCCACTTCCAGAGGGAGATCGACAATGCCCTCCTCTGCCAGCTGACTTTCAAGCAGGGCCAGGGCCCGCTCCTTCACGTAGTCCAGGGTGGCCGTCCTTGGCAGTGCCTCCTGAAGATCCAGGGCCGGAGCAAGCAGTGTCCTGCGGCCCGTGTCCGCGTAGACCTCCAGCTGGGCAGAAGGTCTGGTCAGGGCAGCTCCTATGGCATTGGCCACATCGGCCCTTGGCAGGGGGTCCACGGGCAGCTGCACAAAGCTCTGCAGCCGCCTGTGCAGGCAGTGCACAGGACCTCCGACCAGGAGAATGCCCTGCGGCCGCACGTCCATGTGGCCCAGGAGTTCCCGCAGGGTATAGACCGGGCGGGCATTGATTTCGTCCACAAGGTCCTGCATGGCCCGGGAAATCTTCAGGGCCGCATCAAGCCAGGCTGCCAGGGCGAGCTCCTGTGCCGTGTTGCCGGACCTGACACCCAGTTCCGTGAGACCTGCAAGGGAGCGTTCCGTCCGGCCTGCGCAGACATCCCCTGATCCCAGCTCCGATCCCTCGGCATTAAGCACATTGAGGGCATCCAGCAGGGTCGGCTGCGTGCCGCCAAAGGCCATGGCAGGTCCGATTCGCTGCGGCCCCGTGCACACGCACCCGTCCTCCTGCAGGCTGACGAGAGAGTCGCCGCCTATGCCTATGGAGCGGGTGGCCAGGGCCCGTACCAGGGTGCGCCGTCCCTGCACGGTCATGCCCTCGCGATCAAGGACAGGGGAACCTGCCACAAAGAGGGCCAGGTCGGTCGTGGTGCCGCCTATGTCCATAAGCAGGCTGCACGATCCCAAATCCTGTGTCAGGGCCAGGGCGCCCATGACGCTTGCTGCCGGACCGGAAAGCAGGGAGTGCACGGGATAGGGGCGCGAGCGCTGCAGGGGGATGGAGCCGCCGTCGGCCCGCAGCAAAAAGACCGGCGCCCTGCAGCCGAGATCTGCCAGGACGGCCGTCACGGCGTCCACAAAGGCATTGTGCAGGCGCAGGCTGGCGCTGTTGTAATAGGCCGTGGCAATGCGGCGGGGAAAATTGAGTGCGCCGCTCAGATGATGGCCAAGGGTCAGGGCAGGCTGCGCACAGAGATCCGTGACAACCGCACCCATGCGCTCCTCGTGAGCGGGATTGCGCGGGGAGAATTTGCCCACGCAGGCAAAGGCCTGCACGCCCTCCTCCTGCCAGGCCCGCACCTGCTTCTGCAGGACACCCGTCTCCAGCGGCGTCACTTCCACGCCGCGGTGGTCCAGGCCGCCTGGCACAATGCACACGTCCTGCCCCAGGGCAAAGCGGTCCGGGGCCAGGCCCGGGCCTGCGCTCAGGGCAAGTCCGACCCTGTCCAGCCGGCCCTGCACGCAGGCATTGACAAGCAGGGTCGTTCCCAGGGTGATGCGCTCCACCTTCTGCAGGATGTCCCGATCCGTCTCCTGCACGAGCTCCTGCAGGACCTTTGCTATGCAGCCCGGCAGATTGTCGTGATCCGTGACGACCTTGGCACTGGCAAGAAGATGTCTGCCCGCGCAGACAACGGCATCCGTATGCGTACCACCGCAATCAATGCCCAGAACTACAGCATGTTCGTTCACTGCAAGACTCCTGCACAAGAGAGAAGAAAAGAAAAAGGGTGGTTATGCTCCGCAGGCAGGGCAGCCTGTCGTGCTGCCATTCTCAAAACAGTTCGCTCTTCAGGGAAAAGGCCCTGCTTTCCTGACACAGCCAGACTGCGCCCCGGTACTATATGGGGAGCAGGCGGGCAGGCGTCAAGAGCAGCTCGTCCAAAGGGGCCTCTCCTGCCGGCACTGCCTTTTGCCTGAAACGGCATCAGGGCACGCGAAAAGGAGACGCCCTGCACTGGCAGAAACATAAGGTTCTGCCTCTCAGGGACGCTCTGCCTGAAGTTCTGTCTTCAGCGGAAGAAGACGTTGTCTCCCGTCTTCGTCAGCCTCTTCTGCTTCGTCTGGCTCGTCTGCTTCTGCTGTTCTGAACCCAAAATCTCTTGGCGCATGCCTGGTCTCCGAATCTTGTCCAAGAATTTAGGGCAGCAAAAATGGCATCAATGCACGTCCAGGAAGCGATCGCCGCGAGAAGGGATCGCTGCCAGGGGAGATCACTGCGCAGAGCTCTGCACGAGGGATCACCAGTACGGAGTACATCTCATCCATCCTCTTCCATCCGGACTCTAACCGTCGGCCCTGGCCTTGCACCAGATCTGCACTGTTTCACCTGAAACAGGCTCGCGGGCTTGCACATGGCAGCAACCTTTCTTTGTGGTTCATGCCTCATACTTACCGCCGGTCGGGAATTGCACCCTGCCCTGAGAATTTACCGATGTTGCTTCAGACCTAGACCTTTCCACCTGCCCTGTCAAGCAGCGGACAAAAGCCCGGGACTGCTCCTGCCAGAAGCTCCTGCCCCCGGCATGCAGGCTTTGCAGACACTCTTCTTGCCCCAGGTCCCCGCAAGGGCCATGCCCATGCGCACAGGGCTTGCAAAAGGGCAGGACAAACGACTGCAATAGCCCTGCATGCAGGCCTTATCCCTGCCTTTCCTGCTCTTGTGCATCTTGCACAGGCAGGCGACTTTCAGTACAAAAGAAGGCCCGCTGCCCCGTGTTCCTTCCCCCGGGAGACCGTGCAGCACACTGCCCCTGCCCTTCTGTGTGACGCTCCCTTCTCTTCAGGGACGGCCCCCTTGCACGGAGACCGGAGGGGCCGGCTTCACTGTACCTCCGCAGGGGACGTGCCCTGAAGCCTTTCGCGAGACTGCCTTTGCCATGCTCCGAAAAAGCACGACGAAGAATTAGTTGCAAGGATATAGCTATGGAAACTACCGAATTCATCTGGTTTGACGGCAAACTGGTGCCCTGGGCTGATGCCAAGGTGCATGTGCTCACCCATGCTCTTCATTATGGTGATGCAGTCTTTGAAGGCATTCGTGCCTATGACTGCGGTGCCGCCGGTTCTTCCGTGTTTCGTCTCAAGGAACACTCCCAGCGCCTCATCAACTCTGCCAAGATCCTGGGCATGAACATGCCCTACACCGCCGAGCAGATCTTCGACGCCACCATTGAAACGCTGCGTGCCAACAAGCTGAAAGCCGGCTACATCCGTCCGCTGACCTTTGTGGGCTATGGCGAAATGGGCGTCAATCCCGGCCACAACCCCGTGCAGACCATCATTGCCTGCTGGCCCTGGGGCGCCTATTTAGGACCCGAGGCTCTGGAAAAGGGCATCCGTATCCGCACAAGCTCCTTCACCCGCATCCATCCCAACACCCTCATGTCCAAGGCCAAGGCTGCCGGCAACTACGTCAACTCCATTCTGGCCAAGATCGAGGCCGTGGCCGACGGCTATGACGAAGCCGTCATGCTGGATCCTGCAGGCGTTGTCTCCGAAGCCACCGGTGAAAACATCTTCATCGTCACCAACGGCACCATCAAGACGCCCCAGCTGACCAACACCCTGGGTGGCATCACTCGCTCCTCCCTTATCGTGCTGGCCAGGGATCTCGGCTACACCGTCGAGGAAGCTCCGCTCTCCCGTGACGAAATCTACATTGCCGACGAAGCCTTCTTCTGCGGCACTGCTGCCGAAATCACCCCCATCCGCGAAATGGATCACCGCGTCATCGGCGCCGGCTGTGCCGGTCCCGTGACCAAGCATCTGCAGCAGGAATTCTTCAAGGTCGCCAGGGGCGAGAATCCCAAGTACAAGGAATGGCTCGCTCCCTACACCGTCGACTAGTCGACCAGTTGCCGAGCTGATGGGCTGACCGCCTTTTTGAGCCCTTTTCGATTTCCTGCCGGCACCTGAGGACTGCACAGGTCCCCAGGTGCCGGCACAAAAATCCCTCCTGACGAGGTTCGCACGCATCCCGTGCGCCTGCCCCACGCAGCCGCACAAAAGCCCTGCCACAATGCCGTGCGAACCTCGTCCGCATGCACCGCCATGAAGCATCTTTCCCTTGCCACCCGCTATCGTCCGCAGCGCTTTTCCGAAGTCGCAGGCCAGGATCTCATCAAGGCCGTCCTCTCCAGGGCCTCGGCCGAGGATCGCGTGGCCTCCGGCTATCTGCTCAGCGGCACACGCGGTGTCGGCAAGACCACCATTGCCCGCATCTTCGCCGAGGCGCTCAACTGCGCACACGCCCCCTGCGCCGAGCCCTGCAATACCTGCGAGCAGTGCCGCCGCATCACCCAGGGCACGCACCCCGACGTGATCGAGCTCGACGGTGCCTCCAACAATACCGTCGACGATGCCCGCGCCCTGCGCGAGACCGTGGGCTTTGCGCCCATGGAAGGACGCTACAAGATTTTCATCATCGACGAAGCGCACATGCTGACCCGCAACGCCTTCAACGCGCTGCTCAAGACCCTGGAAGAACCGCCGCAGCATGTGGTCTTCATCTTTGCCACCACGGAGCTCTTCCGCTTTCCGGCCACCATCCTGAGCCGCTGCCAGGTCTTTTCCTTCCGCCATCTCAGCGAAGACACCATTGCCGCGCACCTTGCCGGCATCCTGCAGAAGGAAAACGTGCCCTGCGAAGAGGCCGCCCTGCGCCTCATAGCCCGCCGTGCCGCAGGCTCTGCCAGGGACAGCATGTCCCTGCTCGATCAGATTCTGGCCTATGGCCGTGAGGAGCTCACCGCCGAGACCGTGCGCATGGTCCTGGGCCTTGCCGGCATGGATGCCCTTTCAAGCCTCTTTGATGCCCTGGCCAGGGCAGACTGCGTGGGCACGGCCCTCTTCACCAGGGAACTGGTTTCCAAGGAAGTGGACATAGGCTTCTTTTTGCGCGAGCTCACCGACTATTTCCGCTCGCTCTTCCTGCTGCGCCAGTGCGACAGGGACGCCGTGACCCGACTGGGTGTGCCTGCCGGAGAGCTGGATTTTCTGGAAAGCATTGCGCCGCGCTTCACGCCCTCCTACCTCCATGCGGCCTGGCAGATGATCCTCAATGCCCAGCGCTCCGTCACCATCAGCCAGGAGCCTGCCGCAGCCCTGGAACTCCTGCTGGTCAACCTGGCCCTGCTGCCGCGCCTGCTTCCCTCTTCCCTTGTTGCCGATCAGGGCTCTGCAGAGGAGGGAGCCGCACCGCGCCCTAGGCCAGCCGGAGCCCAGCCTCCGGCACAGACCACACGACCCGTTCAGCAGAGCACAGCGCCGTCGGCACAGGCCGCCCCGTCCCGGAGCCCCGCTCCGTCCGCTTCTTCCGCGTCTGGCACAGCCGGCACAGGCCGCCCCTCCTGGCAGGACCACAAGGCTGCCGCAGCGCAGGCCGCCAGATCGACACAACAGCCGGCACAGGCAACGCAGGCACAGGCAACGCCCCCGGCCGGAAACAGTGCGCCTCTTTCGCACAGGCCCGCGCAGTCCCGGGAACCTGCCCAGGGTCAGCCTTCTGCCCAGACTCAGGGGACGGACAAGACGGCTCCCGAACTGGCAGCAGCCGACAGGGCGATGCCTGCTGCCCCCGATACTGCTGCGGCTGACAGCGCCAGGACAGCAGAACCGGCCCAGGACCTCTCTACCTACCAGCCCCCTGTCCGGCCGGCGACCAGCTTCGGCAGCAGTGCGGACAGCGACGAGGGGCAGGACGAGGACGACTTCGAGGAGGTCATGGGCGATGCGCCCCTGGGCCAGGTGCGCATGGCCTCGGCCCTGCCGGACTGGGCAGCCTACCGGGCCTTTGCCCAGCAGACGCCCGGATCCCCTGCCCCCTATCTTCTGAACGGCGTGCGCTGCATTGCCAGGCGCGAGAACACCCTGGTCCTTGAAGCCGACAATGCCAGCCAGCTTGCCTCGCTTAAGCGGGCACTGCCCTCCCTGGAATCTTCCCTGTCCCAGTTCCTGAAGACTGCGGTACAGGTCGAGCTCTCCCTGTCCGAAAGGGGCCGCACGCATGCGCAGGCCCAGAGCACCCCGATTGTGCTGGACAGACCGGAGCTCAAGCACTGCTTTGAATTGCTCAAGGCTCATGTGGATCACGTCCAGAGACGATGACAGGCCTGACGGCCTGTTTTTCCTTTTTCTCTCCTACTCTTTTTCCCTGTGAGGATTTTCATGCGCAACATGAATGAAATCGTGCGTCAGGCACAGATTATGCAAAACAAGCTCAGCAAACTGCAGCAGGAAGCCGAAGCCAGCACCTTCGAAGCCTCCAGTGGCGGCGGCATGGTCAAGGTCACGGTCAATGGCAAGCAGGTCATCCAGAGCCTGACCATTGAGCCCAGCGCCCTGAAGGACTGCGACGCCGAAATGCTGCAGGATCTGATCATCTCTGCCGTCAACGAGGCCAACCGCATCTCCAGGGAAAGCCTGGAACGCGAGATGACCAACCTGTCCGGCGGCATCCGCCTGCCCGGCCTGTTCTAGCATGTCCTGCGAACTGCCGGCCCCGCTGCAGGATCTGGTGACCAGGCTCGGCCGTCTGCCGGGCATGGGGCCCAAGTCGGCCCTGCGTGTGGCCATGACCCTCTTGAGCTGGCCCGAGGCCCAGACCAGGGAACTTGGCCAGAGCATTGCCACCCTGCGCGACAAGCTCCATCTGTGCAGCCGCTGCGGAGGCCTTTCCGCGGCTCCCGTCTGCCCTATCTGCGCCGATCCCTCCCGCAGCAGGGAAACCCTCTGTCTGGTCACGGACTGGGACAGCGAGCTGACCCTGGAGCGCGGCGGTTTCTACCGCGGCCAGTACCTCATCCTGGGCGGCCTGCTCAATCCCCTGGACAAGAGCGGCCAGGACAGGATGGATCTGGACAGACTGACCAGCCGCCTTGCCGAAGGCGAGGTGCAGGAGCTCATCCTGGCCCTTGGCGCCACCCTTGAGGCCGAAAACACGGCCTCCTTCATCCAGGCCTTCATGCAGGCAGACTTTCCTGCCATCCGCATCACCCGTCTGGCCCAGGGCATTCCCCTTGGCAGCGAGGTCAAGCACATGGATGCCGAAACCCTGCGCCAGTCGCTCAAATACCGCCAGGCCCTGCAATAGCAGCGATCCAACACCCAGACACATCAGCCAGACACCAATAAGAAAGCCGCCGGAAACCACTCTCTGTTTCCGGCGGCTTTTCTGCTTGTGTTGTCAGGCAGGCCCCTCGGCGCGACTTCGCGTCAGGGCGACCGTTCGTCAGGGGCGTCCGTGCGTCAGGGCCGCGGCACGGCAAGCCTGCATCGTCTGGCGGGCATCAGCTGGTCTGCATGACGGCCTGCTGCCCGCGGGGCGCCATGCGCAGGAAGGCGGCAAGGCAGAGCAGGCTGACCAGGACGGCGATGACGCTGGAGACCTGCAGGCTCAGACCAAAGCCTATTTTGGCATTGCACAGATAGCTCACGCAGACGGCTGTCATGAACACGGCCGGCAGGGTGGCAATCCAGTGCAGACGGTGCTCGCGCACAAGGTAGATGGCCACGGCCCAGAGCGTCACGCAGGCCATGGTCTGGTTGGCCCAGCCGAAGTAGCGCCAGATGACGTCAAAATCCACCATGGTGAGCACAATGCCCGCGGCAAAGAGGGGCACGGTCAGCATGAGCCTGCTGCTGATCCGGCTCTGATCGATGTGCAGGGCATCGGCCACCAGCAGACGGGCGCCGCGGAAGGCCGTGTCGCCCGTGGTGACAGGCAGGACAATGACACCCAGTATGGCCAGGAAGCCGCCAAAGCCGCCCAGCAGCTCCATGGAGATTTCCTTGACCACCAGGGTGGGCGAGCCCTTGGCAATGACGGCCTGCAGGGCTTCGGGGGACTCGTAGAAGGAAAGGCCCAGTGTCACCCAGATGAGGCCAATGATGCCCTCGGCAATCATGGGGCCGTAGAAGAGCAGACGGCCATCCTTCTCGCTGCTCATGCAGCGGGCCATGAGCGGCGACTGCGTGGCATGGAAGCCGCTGATGGCGCCGCAGGCTATGGTCACAAAGAGCAGAGGCCAGCGGGGCAGGCCACTGGGATCCGTATTGACAAAAAAGTCCGTATTGGGCAGCACGGGCCTGTCGCCCAGCAGTAGGGCGCCCACCAGGCCAAAGGCCATGACCAGGAGCAGCAGTCCGAAAAAGGGATAGATGCGCCCGATAATGACGTCAATGGGCATGATGGTGGCCAGGAAGTAATAGAGGAAGATGATGCAGGACCAGAACACGATGCCAAAGGGCGTCATGCTGGCCAGCAGGGCGGCAGGTCCGAGCACAAAGACGGCGCCCACCATGATCATGAAGCAGACGGTGAAGATCTCCATGAAGCGGCGCATCTTCATGCCGAAGCTGTGGCCTATGATTTCGGGATAGGAGGCACCGCCAAGGCGCAGGCTCATCATGCCCGAGCAGTAATCGTGCACGGCTCCGGCAAAGATGGAGCCAAAGACCACCCACAGGAGGGCGGACGGGCCGTACAGGGCGCCCAGAATGGGACCAAGCACAGGACCAAGTCCTGCTATGTTCAGAAACTGAATGAGAAATATCTTGTATTTGGGCAGGGCAACATAATCAACGCCATCTCCCTTGGTCTGCAAGGGAGTGGGCCTCCTGTAGTCGGCACCAAAGATCCTTTCCACCAGGGAGCCGTAGACAAAATAGCCGCCCACAAGCAGCGCAAGGCTTCCCCAGAAATACCACACTCCAGACATAGAATATCCTCCAGAAACACAATGCCCAGCCTGTATCTCTTTGCGAAATAGTGAGCCATTGGAGAGGAATGCATACAGCAAATGTCCTGTTTTGCCAAGAGGCTGCAGTCACAGGCCCCTGGCTGGAGGCACGAAAAAGGGGCCCGTCCCTCCCCGGTACGTCAGTACCGGGCGGACAGGCCCCTGCAAAAATGCCTTAATCTGTCTTTGTGCGGACTACTTCTTGGCCTTCACAGCCTTTTCCAGGGCAGCCACACCGGCCTTGGCCACATTGGTGTCTTCGGCCACAGAACCGCCGCTCACGCCAATGGCACCGATGATCACGCCGTTTGCGTCACGAAGCAGTTCGCCGCCACCAAAGATGACCAGTCTGCCGTTGGTCACTTCAATGCCGAAAAGTTCACCGCCGGGCTGGGCTGCAGCGCCCAGGGCCGCAGTGGACATGTTGAAGCGGCGAGCTGTCTCGGCCTTGCCGATGGAAACGTCGATGCTGCCCAGGAAGGCGCCGTCCATGCGCAGGAAGGCCTTGAGATTGCCACCGGCGTCAACAACGGCGATGTTCATGGGCACACCCTGATCCACGGCTTTGGCCAGGGCACCCTTCAGCACAATCTCGGCCTGGGCCTGGGTGATGTCACCAGCCAGCTGCAATTTGGAAACATCCACCTTGGCAGCAGAAGCACTGCCTGCCACAAAAAGGCTCAGAACAAGCGCAGCAACAAAAGAACGAATCATGTTGTCCTCCATGAATGCCCCCGCAGTTCGATGCGGGAGTCTTCCCTTTTGTTTACGACATTCCGGAGGCCGGTTTGTTCTGCCCCCGGATCGGTATGGGCATATTCACAGCGTTGCGCGAAAAAGCCTGCTCAAGGGCACCACCATGGACCACCACGAGGCGCTGCACGTCCTTGCGCCGCTGATACTGGCATGGACAGGCGAAACGACAGTCTGGCAGACATGCCCTCGCCTTCGGATGAAAGCGTCGCGATTTTCTGTTTTGCTACCTCTTCACCGTAGCAAAATGAGGGCCGGATGCAAAGAGATCCGTCGGGCAAAAAACCGCAGACGTCCTTCGGAAGCCTTTCCTCATGGGACGCACAGGGAAGCTCTCTTTCAGTCGCGCAGCTCGTCGGCATGATCGCACCAGTATCTGGCCAGGGTCACATTGTTTTCGTTGGACTTCATGTCCATGGCCTTGAGCAGCTTGTTGGCCGTCAGCTTCTTGCCGTCCGGCCACTTGCGCAGCTGGGCAAGTGCCATGGGGCGCAGGGCACGATCCTTGTCATTCAGATAGGGCAGAGAGAGCACAGGCCCGGCGTCCGCACCATCTGCAAGAGCCGCTGCCTCATCTGCACAAGCCTCTTCAGCCGCTGCAAATTCTGTACCCGATCCTTCAGGCGCAGAGCCGTCGTCCCCGCAGGGGACGGATTCGGCCGACTGCTCTGCCTCTTCTTCGTCTTCGCGGGCAGGCTCAGGTTCAAAAGCTCCCTGGCCCGGCACCTCGTCTGTGCCTTCCTGCGTCTGCTCCCGGTCTGCCGCCTCCTCCATGGGGTCCCTGGCCTGTGCCTCCTGCCGGGCTGCCGACTGCTCCGCAGGCAGCGGGCCGTCCTGCTCTTCCAGGCGCTGCACAAGGCTGTCGCGCTCCTGCTGCAGCTGCCTGAGCTGATCAAGCAGCACGGCACAGCGCTCCAGGGCCTGGTTGCGCTCCTGTTCCATGCGGGCCAGATCCGCTTCCAGCTTCTGCAGGTTGCGCTCCAGTGTTTCCGCCCTGGCAGCAGACGTTTCATGCAGTTCCTCCGCCACCTGCCGCCCGAGATCGCACTGCTTCTCGAAGACCTCCTGCTCCTTCTGCCAGACCGTCAGCCTGTCCATCAGGTTGCGGCAAAATTCCTGGGCCATGTCGTGCACGGCCTTGGCGGCCTGATCCCTGGGCGTCCGCAGGATAAAGAGCTGATGTTCCTGCCAGGATCGCAGGGCCGGACCTATGGTGGAATAGGAGCCCTTGCCCAGAAACTCGCGCACGGCAGCCTGCGTCGGCTTCCTGCCCCTGCTGACCAGGCTGTCGCAGGCGGCCCATATGTCTTCTTCCTTCAGGGCGCCCAAGTGCAGTGTTGATGCCATATTGTCCTCCCAAGAGAGTCCGTTGCGCAGAGGCTGCATTTCAAAAAAAAAAACAGAGAGCGTGCGGCATGCTTCCGCCCGTGTCGGCAAAAAAGGCCTGGCCCCCTGTTGCCGCAGACATAGCAAAAGAGACCAGGCCTTTGTGAAGGGAACAAGGCAGACACCGCTTTGCAGCCAGCCTTCCCTTACTCTGCGTCGACAGCTGCGGGTGATCCTATGGAAGGCAGGCTCCTTTCCAGGGCACTGCCTACTGAGAAGAGGGTTGTTTCGTCAAAGGCCCTGCCTATGAGCTGCATGCCCACGGGCAGACCGGAAGAGCCCAGGCACACAGGCAAAGATAGGCTGGGCAGGCCGGCAAGGTTGACCGGGCAGGTATAGGCGTCCATGAGGAAGGCCTGCAGGGGATCCTGGGCATGGGCGCCCAGGGGCCAGGCCACGATGGGCGACACCGGGGCCAGCAGGCAGTCGCACTTGGAGAGGGCGGCCACAAATTCGTCTCTGATGAGACGCCGGACCTGGGCGGCTTTCTTGTAGTAGGCGTCGTAATAGCCGGAGGAGAGCACGAAGGTGCCCAGCATGATGCGGCGCTTCACTTCATCGCCAAAGCCTTCCTTGCGGGACAGAGTGTACATTTCCTGCAGGTCCTTTGGCGCCTCGCAGCGGTGGCCGTAGCGCACGCCGTCATAGCGGGCCAGGTTGGAGCTCGCTTCGGCCATGGCTATGATGTAGTAGGTGGCAATGGCTGCTTCGGTACTGGGCAGGCTCACCTCCACAGTAGTGGCGCCAAGCTCGTGCAGGGCTGCCACGGCCCGATCCCGGCCCTCGCGCACCTCGTCGGAGAGGCCCTCGCCAAAATACTCGCTGGGCAGGCCAATGACCCGGCCTTCCAGGTTTTCCGGCTTCATGGCTGCCACATAGTCGTCCACGTCCCTGGGCGAGCAGGTCATGTCCCGTTCGTCCCAGCCGGCAATGACGGACAGCACACGGGCACAGTCCTCCACCGTCCTGGTCAGGGGACCAACCTGATCCAGGGAGGAACCGTAGGCAATGAGGCCGTATCTGGATACCCTGCCGTAGGTGGGCTTGATGCCCACGCAGCCGCAGAAGGCCGCAGGCTGACGGATGGATCCGCCGGTGTCGGATCCAAGAGAGGCGTAGCACTGTCTGGCAGCCACGCTGCAGGCAGAACCGCCGGAGGAGCCGCCGGGCACTCTGGTCACATCCCAGGGATTGTGCGTTGTCTGATAGGCCGAATTTTCCGTGGTGGAGCCCATGGCAAATTCGTCCATGTTGTTCTTGCCCAGAATGATGGCTCCGGCCTTGCGCAGGCGGTCGACCACGAAGGCATCGTACATGGGACGAAAGTCCTGCAGGAAGCGCGAGGCTGCCGTGGTGGGCATGTCCCTGGTCACCAGGGCATCCTTCACGGTCACGGGCACGCCCCACAGAGGCTTTTCCGGATCAGGGCCTTCGCTGTCCATCTTTTCGGCCAGCTCTATGGCCCCTTCGGCGTCCACGTAGAGCAGGGCTCCGAGCTGGTCTTCCGTTGCCTGAATGCGATCAAGACAGGCAGCCGTTGCTTCCACCGCCTTGACCTGACCGTCTTTGAGCGCTCCGGCAACCTCGGTCAGGGAAAGTTGAGTGAGGTCATCCATCTGTCGTTCTCCTTCTTCCTGCGGCAGGCTACACGATTCTCGGAACGATAAAGTAGTTCTCGTTCCTGTCCGGGGCATTGGCCAGGACCTGCTCGCGGGTGCGCACATGCGCGGCCGTGTCGGTCCGGTACTGAATGTCATGCCCTGCCGGGGAATACAGGGGAGCGACGTCGCTTGTGTCCACAGAGTTGAGCACATCCATGTAGGCGACAATGTCGCTCATCTGCCTGGCAAAACGATCCACATCGGCCTCGTCCACGGTCAGACGGGCCAGCTGTGCCATGTGCAGCACATCCTCACGGGAAATTGCCGGTATATCTTGGACCATTCTTGTTCCTGAAAACTGGCACCTGCCGGTGCCAGGCTAAAGGGTCAGTCCGGACCATCCAAAAAGGGGGAAGGCCCGGACCAGTGTTTTCTGTACGATTGATGCCCTGTCCCTAGCGGGTTCCGGGCAGGCTCAGCTTGTAGGAAGAATGCGGTGTTGTGCGCATGATGGGCTTGCCTGTGTCCGGTCCGGGCAGGCCGGGAGCCTGCACGGGTGCCATGGTACCCTGGACGGGCTGGACAGGCTGGGCTGCCTGGGCCGCTTCAGCCTCCGTGGCCTGCAGGCGCCTGTCCTCCACTCTCTGCTGGGCTGCCGCCCTGGCAGCGCGCATGGTGTTGAGGTCCACGGGCACGGGACCGGCCAGACCGGGCTGCACCATGACAAGCTTCTGCGAGGCCTTGCCGCCGGCGTCATAGGAGATGGGGGCCATGGCAAAGTCCATAAGCGCTGCCTGCCTTGCTGCCGCACTCACCCTGGGCGAGGCCGGACGGCCCTGCACGTTCAGGCGGCTGGCAAAGCGTACAAAGTCGTAGCCAAGGGCACCCCAGAAGGTTGCGAAGTTCGTCTTGGCAAGGGAGGCCGGAGCCGTGGAGCGCACAAAGGCGCTGGGATAGGCCACCAGCGTGTACTGGGAGGCGTTCTGGGTGCCCCGTGTATTGAAGCCGTCCCAGAGCATGGTGCCCAGCATCACCAGACGGTCTTCGCCATTGCTTGCAAAGGCCGTGTGCACGGAGCCGAGACGGCGCCAGGAGTCGGGCAGGAAGACGGCCTCGAAGGGCGTCTGGGGAATGAGAGCCCCTGTGGCCTCGTCTGTCTGGGTATTGATGTAGGGCTTGAGCTGTTCGCCCCAGGTCGCGGGATTGCTGCCCGCACTGATGCGCTGCAGGATGATGTTCTGGGCAGCAAGCTTCTGTTCCAGCAGGTTGGTGGCAGCCACGGAGAAATTGTCCGCAGGTCCGAAGGAGGCCATGGTGCGGATGTCCAGGCGGTCCACGCTGAGCTTGACCACGGCGTCTATCTGGTCTTCCAGGCTCGGATAGAAGCGCCAGGCCACAGTGCCTTCGTCACCGGCATCAAGCTTGCCCAGGAAGGCAAAGACCACCTTCTTGTCCATGATGCCCGCAGCCTTCATCTTCTTGTAGCTGGCCTCGGAGAGCGGTCCGCCAATGACCGTGTTCTCCGGCAGGGCCGCCAGTTCCTGCAGCCAGTTGCCTTGGGTGGCAATGACCCGCACGGTCACGGGCCCGGTACCGGCCTGCTGCTGGGCCGCCAGCCTGGCGCCGGACGTCAGGGCAGTGACAATGCTGGCCACCTTGCCCGAGGGAACCACCAGAGCCACGGTCGTGCCCCTGGGCTGTGCCGGCTTCTCCGGCTTCTGCGGTTTCAGAAAGCCCGGCATGGCGCAGCCGGCAAGAAGAGCCAGAGACAGGATGAGCGACAGGACGAGGGCGCTTCGAAAAACTGTTCGATAACTGGGCACGGTGCAACTCCCCATGTACCGGGAACCCTTTCAGTCTGCGGCACGCACGCTCACGCGCAGCTGACTCCCGGAAAAGACGCTGGCGCCTGTTCGGGGACTCGGAGCTCGGGCCGGGACAGGGACCAGCAGATGAATCTTGAAGGCCTCAAGGGCCGGACTGCCGGAAACTACAGGCGAACGGGACGGTCGGGACTGACCGCCACTCTGATCGTAAGCCCTTTGTAGTATAGACGTTGTTGGCACGCAAGGACAGGCCCTGCTGCCGCCAAAGTTTTTCCGTCTTCCGACAGGATGATGTCATTTGCCACATCAGGCAAAAAAGAAGTCCAGGGAAAGCAGACTGTGCTCTCCCTGGACTTGTGTAGTGCTTTCACGGCAGGACCAGGCCTGCCTTGGGGCTTACTTCTTCACTTCGGTAAAGTCGGCGTCCACGACGTCGTCGTCACCCTTGTTCTGCTGGCCACCAGGCTGACCGGCGGCACCGGCTGCGCCTGCGGCACCCTGCTGCTGATAGAGCTGTTCGGCCAGCTTGTGGGAAGCTGTGGACAGCGCTTCAACGGCATTGTTGATGGCAGTGATGTCTTCGCCTTCCATGGCCTTCTTCAGGTCGGCAATGCGGGCTTCCACTTCGCTCTTGGTGTCGCTGGCCACCTTGTCGCCAAGATCCTTCAGGGACTTTTCGGTGCCGTAAATCAGGCTGTCAGCCTTGTTTCTGGCCTCGATGAGTTCCTGCTTCTTCTTGTCGTCGCTGGCATGGGCTTCGGCTTCCTTCACCAGACGCTGGATCTCTTCCTCGGACAGGCCGGAGGAAGCGGTGATCTTGATGGACTGTTCCTTGCCCGTACCCATATCCTTGGCGGACACATTGACAATGCCGTTGGCGTCGATGTCGAAGGTCACTTCAATCTGCGGCACGCCACGGGGTGCCGGAGGAATGCCGGTCAGGTCGAAGCGGGCCAGGGTCATGTTGTCGGCAGCCATGGGACGTTCGCCCTGCAGGACGTGGATGGACACGGCCGGCTGGTTGTCGGAAGCCGTGGTGAAGACCTGGCTCTTCTTGGTGGGAATGGTGGTGTTGCGGTCGATGAGGCGTGTGAACACGCCGCCCATGGTCTCGATGCCAAGGCTCAGGGGGGTCACGTCGAGAAGGAGCACGTCCTTCACGTCGCCGGTAAGGATGCCGCCCTGAATGGCAGCGCCCATGGCCACCACTTCGTCGGGGTTCACGGAACGGTTGGGTTCCTTGCCGAAGTACTCGCCAACCATCTTCTGCACCAGAGGCATACGGGTCATGCCGCCGACCAGAATGACTTCGTCAATGTCGCGGGGACCGAAGCCGGCGTCGGACAGGGCCTTGCGGCAGGGTTCCTTGGTGCGTTCCACAAGGTCGGCCACCATGGACTCGAAGTTGGCGCGGGACAGCTTCATGACCAGGTGCTTGGGGCCGTTCTGGTCTGCCGTGATGAAGGGCAGATTGATGTCGGCTTCCATGGAGGTGGACAGGTCCTTCTTGGCCTTTTCGGCAGCTTCCTTCAGACGCTGCAGGGCCATGCTGTCCTTGGTCAGGTCGATGCCGTTGGTCTTGCGGAATTCGTCCACCATCCAGTTGATGATGCGCTGGTCAAAGTCTTCGCCGCCCAGGAAGGTGTCGCCGTTGGTGGCGCGGACTTCAACGATGTTGTCGCCCACTTCCAGGATGGAGATATCGAAGGTGCCGCCGCCAAGGTCGAACACAGCGATTTTCTCGTTGTTCTTCTTGTCGGCACCGTAGGCCAGGGAAGCGGCGGTGGGTTCGTTGATGATACGCTTCACTTCCAGGCCGGCAATGCGACCGGCGTCCTTGGTGGCCTGACGCTGGGCATCGTTGAAGTAGGCGGGCACGGTAATGACGGCTTCCGTCACCTTCTCGCCCAGGTAGGCTTCGGCATCAGCCTTCAGCTTGGCCAGAATCATGGCCGAAATTTCCGGGGCGCTGTAGACGCGGCCGTCCACTTCCACGCCGGCATCGCCGTTGGCGCCTTCCTTGATGGCGTAAGGAGAACTTTCCTTCCAGCGATCCACTTCAGGAGAATTGTACTTGCGTCCCATGAGACGCTTGATGGCGAAAATGGTACGAGTGGGGTTGGTCACGGCCTGACGCTTGGCGATTTCACCCACCAGGCGTTCCTTGTCAGTGAAGGCCACGATGGAGGGCGTGGTGCGTCCGCCTTCAGAGTTGGTGATGCATTTGGCTTCCGTGCCTTCCATCACGTAGACACATGAGTTGGTCGTTCCGAGGTCGATACCAATAATCTTGGACATAATATTTAGAGCCTCCTCAGCAAGAACTTCATCATTATAAAAGCTTCAGATGTATGGCCTTGCACTGAAGGCCAGCTGTTCTGGGACATCTTTTGCTTGTCCATAAGGTAAGACATTGTGCGCCTTCGTCCAGAGGCCAGATCGAAAATTTTTGCTAATTTCTGCTGCCCCTGCCGGGGCTGCCGTGTCAGGCGCCTTTGCCCTGCACAGGAACGCAGCAAGCCGGAAGGGAGAACTTCTCCCTCCCGGCTTGCAGGACAAATCGCTATTCCGGACGCGTGCTCAGGCTATTCGGCTGCGGGCATCTCGCCCGTGCCGGCAATGAAATGCCGTGCCGGCGGTTCCTCGAAGACAATCTGCATGTCGTTGCCACAAAGCTTCTTCAGCCTGTCCTCGCAGCGCATGAGCCGTCCGCGTTCCAGAGGGGCGGCCATCTTGCAGAGGACTTCGAGCACGCACTTTTTCTTCTGACGGGCAAAGCGAGCCGAGGCCACGGCCGACATGTGGCTCTTGTCCAGGGCCTCGGCCACGGTCAGGAAGACGGAGACCACCTTCACGACTTCCCGGGCCGAGGGCTCCAGTTCATTGAAGATGCGGTGCTTTTTGGAGGGCTTGGCCCTGTGGAAGAAGGCCAGTGCCGCTATGAAGCGCACTTCCCTGTCCGTAAAGCCCAGCAGTTCCGAATTGCTGATAAGATAGTGACTGTGCACGTTGTGGTTGCTGAAGGTAATGAAGATGCCCACATCATGCAGCAGGGCGGCATAGCGCAGCAGTTCGCGCACTTCCATGGAAAAGTCGTGCAGACCGACTTCCCTGGCCGAATCAAAGAGGGACAGGGTCAGTTCCGCCACGTGCCGGGAATGGCCTTCCTCGAAGCGGCAGGAACGGCCGAGGCCGAGCACGCTCTTTTCTCGAATGCTGGCATCCGGGGCAAGCAGGGCTCCGGGACAGCTGCGTTCCACGTATTCGGTCACCATGCCATCGCGCAGGCCGCGGGAGGTGATGGACACCGTATCGAAATTGAGTTCTTCCAGGACAGTCTGCAGGATGGCGGCGCCGGGGATGATGACATCAAGGCGCTTGATGTTCAGACCGGGCATTTCGGCCCGTTCCTGGCGCGTGCGCGAACAGAGTTCCTTCACGCAGCGGCACAGGCCCCTGTAGGTCAGGGTCTGAGCAGTGTCGGGAGCGTTGGAGCCGCTGTTCCTGTTCATCAGCTCGGTAATCTGGGCCAGGTTCTGGGCCGTACCCGAGCTTGCCACAATCTGCGGGATGTTCAGATCGGCCAGACGGCGGAAGGCATGCACGCCCTCGTTGCGCACATACATCTGCATGGCCTCGTACTGCTTGGCGCTCACGGACTTTTCGCCGCAGGGGAAGATGTTGGCCAGACGCACGCAGCCTATCTTCAGGGAATCGAGAACCTGGTAGGCGTCCGTGGACGCTGCGGCTATCTCGGTGGAACCGCCGCCAATGTCCAGGTAGAGGCGCAGCGTGTCGCTCTTCTCGAAGCCGGAGGCAACACCTCTCCAGATAAGCCTGGCCTCTTCCTTGCCGGAGATGACGGTAAAGTCTATGCCCGTCTCCCTGCGGATCTCAGCCAGGAACTCTTCGCCATTGACAGCATCACGCGTGGCCGCCGTGGCCACGGCAATATATTCCTCCACGCCGTAGCCCTGGCACATGTCCGCAAAGGAACGCAGCGTCTCCAGCGTTCGTTCCATGGCCTCGGGCTGGAGGTGATGATGAATAAAGGCACCCTCTCCGAGACGAACCATCTGCTTGGCCTCGTTGAGCACCTTCACAACTCCCTGAATGTTGATGCGGGCAACCAGCAGGCGCAGGGAGTTGCTCCCGAGATCGATAAAGGCGATCACACGGCCCGTGCCTCGCGGCGGAGTCAAAATTGCTGCCATAAAAGATTCCTTGCAAAAAGCTCCGAGAACAATTCACCCTTGATCCCGGCGCGCTGCATGCAGACAACACAGTCCTGCTCCGGGCTTCCCTGAACCCCAACAAGGACTGCGCCTCTCTGTGTCTGCACGCAGACATGATGAATGGTGCCTTCATGCTGCACATCAAGCCCGTCGGCGATACGTAGGATGGAGGCGGTGATGAGGAGAGCCTGGCGATCCATGAGGGACAGCCCGGCAAAGAGTTCATGTGTCATGCTTGGCCAGGCCTTGCGGTGGTAGCGGGCCAGCTGTGCCACACAGGTGCGCTCCTGTGAAGGCACGACCTCCAGAAGCACACGGACGGCCTTTGCCACGGTCCCCAGGTCATCGCAGGCTGCCTTCTCTCCCAGAATGAGCGCCTGAGAATTCTTGTGGTGCGCCCGTTCTCCGTATATCTGCCCGATATCGTGAAGAAGCGCAGCCATGCCAAGACGACTGCGCCAGATATCGGAGAGGCCGTGCAGGGCTTTCAGACCATCAAAAAGTTCCAGGGCAAGAGTGGAAACATGGCGGCCGTGCCGCAGGGCATCATGGAGAATGGCGGCCACGGAGCCATCGACAGCATCAGCAGAGTTTGCGGCTTCAGGGAGAAGCACCACCCTGCCCTGCTGCCAGGCATGCTGTTTCCAGCCGCTCCCCTGGACAAGGGAAGCCACCCTGCCTGTCAGATCAGCCAAACAGACACGCAGGCTGGATGCAGACAGATCCGGCCTGTCTTCGGCTGCAGCCGGAAAGTTTTCCGTCTGCAGCCCATCCACACCTGCGTGTCCAGAAAAAACGTCCGCTTGCCCGGAAGCATCCTTAGCCAAGATCGTCGTCCTTCTTGGACGTTGCTTCCTTGAGAAGCATTTCCTGGGCATTGATCAGGGGGGCACCCTTTTCAGGCTCCACCTTGACGTAGGAACCGTCAGGCAACTCCCTCCAGGCCTGCTGGTTGTCATCCAGCTGCCAGCCAAGGACGTGCTCGCGGATATAGGCCTTCTTGTCCTCGTCCAGAATCGGCACCAGCACCTCGATGCGGTGATCCAGGTTTCTGGGCATGAGGTCCGCACTGCCTATGTAGAGGAGGTTGGCCCCATTGGCATGGAACCAGTAGGCGCGCACGTGTTCCAGGAAGCGGCCCACAATGGAGGTCACGGTGATGTTTTCGCTGATGCCGGGCAGGCCGGGTCTCAGGCAGCAAATGCCGCGGATGATGAGACGCACCTTCACACCGGCCTGGGACGCCCTGTACAGGGCACGGATGAGACGGGCATCCACAAGCTGGTTGCACTTGAGGACGATCTCGCCGTTGCCGTATTCCTTGTGGGTAGCAATTTCCTGACGAATGAGTTCCAGCAGGCCGGGACGAATGGTGACCGGAGAGACCAGGAGCCTGCGGTACTGATTGCGCACGGCGTAGCCGGTCATCACGTTGAAGAGATCCGTCACGTCGGAACAGATGTCCTGGTTGCAGGTCAGAAGCCCCATGTCCGTGTAGATCTTGGCCGTGGAGGCATTGTAGTTGCCGGTGCCGATGTGCACGTAGCGCATGACACCCTTTTCCTCGCGGCGCACAACCAGGCAGAGCTTGGCGTGGATCTTCATGCCAACCAGACCGTAGACGACATTGACACCAGCGGCTTCCAGTTCCTCGGCCCAGGTGATGTTGCGTTCCTCGTCAAAGCGGGCCTTGAGTTCCACGACGGCCGTCACCTGCTTGCCACGGCGTCTGGCGTCCACAAGGGAAGCCACGATGGGGGAGTTGTTGCCCACCCTGTACAGGGTCTGCTTGATGGCAATGACGGCAGGATCCGTGGAAGCGGTCTTGATGAAGTCCAGCACCGTGGTGAAGCTGTCGTAGGGGTGGTGCAGCAGAACGTCACCTTCGCGCAGACGGCTGAAGATGTCGCTGTGCAGCTGCAGGGCGTGTCCGGGCTGTCCGGGGATCTTCAGGGCCGGACGGTCCACGCCGTACAGGGGCATGAGATCCGCAAAGGCCATGGGGCCGCGCACGGTGTAGACCTGGAAGGGCTTCAGGCGCAGCTTCTTGATGAGGAACTCGCGCAGGTCGGCGGGCATGCCGTGGGCTGTCTCCAGACGGACCACATCGCCGAAGCGGCGCTGATCGACCAGATCCTTCACGGCCTCGAGCAGATCGTCGGCCTCGTCCTCTTCGATTTCCACGTCCGTGTTGCGGGTGATGCGGAAGCAGCCCGAAGAAACCACTTCGTAGCCCGGGAAGAGCGTGGAGAGGTATTCCTGCACCATGTCTTCCAGAAGGAGGATGTCCGTGTCGCGCATGTTGGAAACAAGGCCAAGCTGTGCGTAGGATTTTCCTTCCTTGCTGCGCGGCACAAAGATGAGGCGAGACATGTTGCCCGGGCAGCGCACACGGGCAAAGTGCCTGTTGCCCTGCTTGTCGCGCAGCTGCACGAGGAAGTTCAGGCTCACATTGGAGATGGTGGGGAAGGGATGGGTCGGGTCAATGGCCTGGGGCGTCAGGACCGGATAGATTTCATTGGTGAAGTAGTCCGACAGGAAACGGCGCTGCTTTTCCGAAAGATCGGCATAGCGCACAAAGCGCAGGCCTCTTTCGGCCAGCTGATGGACGAGCTTCTTGCGCCAGTGATCCTGACAGATGCTGGTCATGGTCATGACGCGGCGACGGATGTCGGCCAGCTGCCGGGCAGGACTCATGCGGTCCGGTCCCGTGGGAGCCGTGCCGCTGCGGTACTGCCTGAAGACGTTGGCCACGCGCACCATGAAGAATTCATCAAGGTTGTTGCAGAAGATGCACAGGAATTTGAACTGTTCCAGCAGGGGAGCGGACTTGTCCAGGGCACATTCAAGCACTCTGGAGTTGAATTCCAGCCAGTTGATTTCCCTGTTGATGTAGAGGCCCGGACAGTCCAGGTCCTTGAGATCCGCTTCAGAGCAGGATTCCAGTTCAGGAATTTCCACACTGCAGGTGCCGGCAGACTTGTCTTCTTTTCTCTTGTCAGCCTGATCGGCGTCCTTCAGCTCCTGATCGGCAGCAGAAGTTCCCTCTTTTGCCTTGGCGGATTTGCTGTCCTTGGCCTGGCCGTTCTTGTCACTCATGGAGAAATTCTCCTCATAGGACGTAATGGTAGCAGAATTCGTTTCTGATTCAGGCGAATCTGCCATGGAAAGACCCTCAGTATTCATGAAAGTTCCCTCGACAGTGCATACATGGAGAAGAGACGCACGCGTCCTTCTTTTGTTGTCGCTACTGTATAAGCAAGATCAAGAATATGAAAAAGCTTTTTTTCATGTCTTGCTTGCATGGATTGCATAATTTTTCGGGCAGCCTTCAACGCAAAAAGAACTAATCCCAGACAACGAGAAAGGGCAGTGTGAAGCATAGTGTTCTCCCCAGGGTAAAAGGGCTGCAGGTACAAAACGTATTGTCGCAAACTAGTCCCGGGGGGTTACAGGCACATGCTTTGAATGTGACAATCACATGACAAACAGATAACAAAGTTGAGCAGAACGTGACAAAGTGGTGTTTTCCGTTGCGTCACGTGTCGCGGGCTGCTGGCAGGGACCGGCAGCTCCCGTTCTTCCTGCCCCGTCCCTTTCTGCTACCCCAGGATCCCGCGGGGTGGCAAGAAGGCCAAAGAGCACGAAAAAAGCCCCGGAGCTGACTGGAGCTCGACGGGGCTTTTCAAAAAAATCTTGGCAACGACCTACTTTCCCACATGAAGATATGCAGTATCATCGGCGAACAGGAGCTTAACTGCCGAGTTCGGAAT